>DEPX01000010.1:660-10369 GCA_002358975.1 Micrococcaceae bacterium UBA3381
CCATGCCAACGTACGAAATCCTTGGTGGCTGGACGATCGTCGGCATCTTAGTACTGCGGTTTCTTGGCGGCATATTCGTGGCCGGACAGTATTCGGCAGCCATCCCCTTAGCCATGGAATGGTCAACCCCGCGACGTCGCGGCCTGATGAGCGGAATGATCCTGTCTATGGCACCGTGGGCGCAAGCCAGTATCGCGTTTGCCGTCACCGGGCTGTTGGTCGTCCTGGGTCCGGAGAACTACGCCACTTGGGGCTGGCGAGTATTATTCGTTATAGGTGCGCTATTGTCGATTGGCCTGCTGGTTTATTATGGTCGCCAGGTCACTGACGCCCCGGTATTCCAGCGGCAGACCAAAGCTGCAGCCCAAAAACCCGGTATACGACGACCAGGTGTGCGTGATGTTCTCACCGGGCGGTGGGCAACCACTTTCTGGCAGGTTTTTCTACTCATGACGGGGTTATGGTTACTTACGAATAGTACCGTGCTGTTACTGACTGAACGCTTGGGAACAGATACCGGGTTAACCGCCACCAACGTGTCTTTGACCATGGGGATCGCCTCGGTAGCACAGGCCATCGCGATGGCTGGTGCCGGCCACCTGTCCACATATATCGGACGGCGCAACCTGTTCCTCGTCTGGGGGTTGGCCGCCACGCTCATGGCCCCGGCTATCTGGTGGTGTGCAGTGACGTCGTCATCTGTTGGGCAGGCTATTGCTTTTGCCGCCTTACTCCAGGTCATAACCGTGGCCGCCTACGGCCCGGTTTCGGCGTATCTTTCTGAGCGGTTCCCCACCGAAATACGTTCAACCGGCTATGGCATGGCCTATAGCTTCTCGTTGATACTACCGGCACTGTATCCGTTTTATCTGCCAGTAATAGAGACCATGCTTGGACGTCATGGATCGGTTATGGCACTAGTTGGATTAGGCGGGGCACTGTTAATGTTGGGGGCTGTTCTTGGACCGAAACTCGCGCCCCGTACTATCGGCCAGGACATCGACGTCGTCGCCACTACCGTGGCGCAACCAGAATGGAAGACCAACTAATGCATACTTCCGACCCCGATATCCAGGACATCGCCGAGATCATTGACGCCGTGCGTGCGCGTCAGCCGCTAATCCATTGCATCACCGCAACCGTGTCGATGGGGATCGTGGCCGATGGGCTCCTAGCAGCAGGTGCCCGTCCCATGATGACCGAAACCCTGCACGAAGCCCCCGTGTTGACCACCATTGCCGATGCGCTGTTAATTAACCTGGGCACCCTGAGCACCGATGCATTGGAGGGCATCCCGGCTACCGTGGCCGCAGCAGTAGCGGCCGGCCATCCGTGGGTTCTTGATCCCACCGCGATAGGGGTGGCCCCGGTCCGTACACCGTTGGCCCGTGAGCTGTTGGAATCTCATCCCAGAGTTGTGCGGGGCAATGCTTCCGAAGTGTTGGCCCTTGCCGGAGCGGGTTCAGGCGGCCGCGGGGCAGACTCCAGTGCTACACCCGATATGGCTTCCGACGCCGCCAGGTTCGTTGCCAACCGTACCGGTGGTACCGTTACCGTTTCAGGTGAGCACGATCTGATCTTCGACGGCGCCCACCAGGCTCGCGTGGATCGGGGTACACCTATGCTCACCCAGGTCACCGGCACCGGCTGCTTACACGCCGCACTGACGGCGGCCTGTGCCGCGGTCACCCGAGACAGATTCAAGGCTGCCTTTGCTGCCACCACCTGGCTCAACGTGGCCGGTGAAATCGCAGCCCAACGGGCGGCGGGCCCTGGATCCTTCCGAATACATTTACTCGATGCACTAGCTGAGGTTGGATAATGCACCTAGATTTACGCTGCTACGTGGTCACCTCCGGTAGCGGAAACACCACCATCAATGCCGCGGCCGAAGCTGCCCGGGCCGGCGCCGGCGTCATTCAGGTACGGGGCAAAGACCTATACACCGCCGAGCTATTTGCGTTGACATGTGCTGTAGCCGATGCCGTGCACACCGCGAACCCGCAAACCCGTGTGGTGGTCAATGATCGAGTCGACGTCGCACTGGCGGCACGAGACGCAGGTGTACCCGTACACGGTGTGCACCTGGGCCAGGATGATCTACCCGCCACCAATGCGCGGGCTGTACTTGGCACCGAGGCAATCATCGGCCTATCTGCTGGCAGCCTGGAACTTGTCCGCCAAGCCGATACACACCGCGAGGCGATCGACTATCTGGGAGTTGGACCGTTTCGGCCCACGCCGACGAAAGACACCGGACACCAACCGTTAGGTCTGGCCGGCTATCCGCAGATCGTTTCAGCGACGCAGTTGCCTGTCGTCGCCATTGGAGGCATCTCCCTCGATGACGTCGAAGAACTTACCCGCACCGGTATTGCCGGTGTCGCTTTAGTGCGCGCAATCATGGATGCTGAACAGCCCGGTCGCATAGTGCGTGAGGTATTAACCCGAATGCAGCACGCCTGAACGAGTCCAGCGACTCAGGCGGGATAATCAACGAGGTAGGTTCGAGCCTCTTTAATCTTGGCGGCCTTAGAGGTGCTCGCGAATCTGAACACGTGGCTGAAGAAGATCTGACCTGACTCCGATTCCAGGAAGCCATCGCAGGATGCGAGTCGGCCGTGCGTGATGATCGAAGTAACTTCAAGATAGCTGCTCGTGACGTCCAGGCACACACGGTCGGCCACGCTCTCGCCGCTGACAGTCTGATGTCCAACGATTGTCTAATCCACATCGTCAGTCAACCATGGGGTCATCGCATCGGTGTCGCATTTTGCCCAATTGGTGATGAATTCCCCGACAATGGTAGTTCTTGGCGCATTGCCGCAGTCGGTGGGAAGAACGGTCTTCATACTCTCACTGACCTTCAATATTGTAGATCTCTCGCGGGGGTCCGGCGGAAGTGAACCCGAGTGTACAGCTGTAAGCGTCCAGATTCCACTCGATGAGCACGTTCCGTCATCGATTTGCCAGCCACATTTACAATGGTTGGTGTGACAGACCTAGAGCCAGAACTCGACGATCCCGCACCCCTAAAGACCGTTAGTAGGGATACCTCTGCGTCCCGGGTCGCATCCCGTGCGATCTGGGTTTCCATCAGTTTTGCAGCATTAGCAGCCGTGGTTGGGCTGATCGCGTTTTCCGGCCACCTGATCCCGTTATCGGGCGGCTACTCGGTGGGCACGGTAGCCGGCGTCACAACCGGCATCGCCGCTGGGGCCTCGGCCATGATCGGGCTGATCATGGCTACCAGACCGCAGCTTGGCATCCTGGGGTGGATGCGAAAGCGGTTTTGGGGGTGGTGGTTGCTTGACCTCATCGGGTTGGTCATTATCCACGGAGCCATCGCCACCATGGCGATCCTGAGCATATTTCGGCTGTTCCAAGAAGCATTTCAAGGTCTCGTTGTCGATTCGATTGCTGCCACCGTGATGCTGTGTTTGGTGTCTGCGGTAGCCTCCTATTTCGGGTTCAGCTCCGCTTCGCGTGCGTCATCAGCATCAATATCCACCCTACTGGCCCTGTTTATGAGTGCCGGTGTGCTGGTGTCCATGCTGTTGGCTGAGAATCCATATTGGTGGCACGCGTTTTTCTCTGAACTGGGCACCGGTGAAGCCGGGATGCTGTCGTTTTGGACATTCAATACCACGCTTACGGTCTCGGGGATCGTGCTGATCACCCTGGCCAACTTCATCAGTCAAGACCTATCCGGATGGGCCGCACACCGTCTCCTCCAGGGTAAACGTCGCGCATTTGTACAAGCACTGAAACTCGGCATGGTGGTGATGGGGGTCAGCCTGATCGGAGTGTCTTGGGTGCCAATTAATGTTAACCATCCAATACACACTGGATTTGTGCAGATATTGGCCATGACTTTTGGGCTCATGCTGCTCACCGTACCGATCTGGCTGCCCGGCGCCCCGGCGGCAATGTATGTGATCAGCTACCTGATGTTGGGGCTAAGCGTTTTAGCGGTGGCCCTGTGGGATCCGCTGAGCTACTATAACCTGACGGCTCTGGAACTAGCGTTTGCTGGGATTATCTTCGCCTGGCTGGTGGTCCTGATTCGCACCCTGGAGGCCATGATTGCTGATGTAGCCCACGCATCCCCCGGTTCGATGAGCACACGATAACTTCTAGGACTGGCAAAGGGACGACGAAATAGCTCAAGCTCAGATGACTGACTGGTTTTCCACATCCGCTGTCGTCCGGTCAGTCTGCTGTTTTTGACCCAACCACCAGCGTATTACCGGCAGTGCAACCACAATGAGTACAACACCAATCCAAATGCCTGCAGCGATGGGTTGGGTGATGAAGTAGGTCAGATCACCATTCGCCGCGGTGAGCCCCTGGCGGAAGTGCCGTTCAACCAGCGGACCAATGAGCGTCCCCAACAGCACCGGGACTAACTGAAATTTATATCGCAGCATGAAAAAGCCGATCACGCCCAGCGCAGCAGCCACAACCAGGTCAAACCAGCTCATCCGGAAGGCATATACTCCGGCCCAGCAGATGGCTACCACCGAGGGCAGTAACACCCAGTTGGGGACTCGCAACATGGCCACCCAGACCCGAATGAGGTTGATGTTTAATACCAGCAGCATCACGTTGCCGATCAGCAGCGAAGCGATCAGCCCCCAGAACAGATCAGGATTGGTACTCACCAACTGGGGCCCGGGTTGGATCCCGTGCACCTGCATTGCCACTAACATCACGGCTAATGTTGCTGAAAACGGCAGCCCCAGGGCAAGCAGCGGAATCATTGAGGAGGTTGCCGCAGCATTATTGGCGGATTCTGGTCCGGCTAATCCCGATACCGCACCTTTGCCGAAGTTTTGCCGGTCGCGTCCGACAACCGATTCGGTCCGGTAGCTCAATAATGTTGACAACGAAATGCTAGGGCCGGGTAATAGTCCCAGTAAGAATCCGATGCCGCTGCCGCGAACCCAACTGCCCGCAGAATTGCGCATATCAGTTTTCGACGGGATGAGTTCGCGCCACCGCAACGATCCAACGCGTGGGGTGGCATCGTTTTGAATAATAATTCTCAAGATTTCTGTTAGCCCAAATAGTCCGACGGCTAGGGCCACAATACTCACACCCTGCGTGGCTTCCCGGACACCCAAGGTAAAGCGGGCATCACCGGTTATAACATCTTCACCCAGCACACCCAGCAACAGCCCAAAGGACAGCGGCAGAATACCGGCTGNNGGCTGCCAGTGACCCACCCATGATTCGGGCCAGGACGAGCAGCCCGCCTAGCGTTAGAGCAAAATATTCAGCCGAACCAAATACCACCGCAATTTTGGCAACGGGTTCGGCAACCATACTGAGCACCAAAACGCTGCCGGTCCCACCGATGAACGAAGCAATAGCCGTAATGCCCAGGGCCGGTCCGGCACGGCCCCGCCGGGCCATCGGATACCCTTCAAAAGCTGATACGACCGATGGTGCATCCCCGGGAATGTTTAACAGTATCGACGTCGTCGAACCGCCATACATAATTCCATAGAACATTCCGGCGATGACAATCATGCCCGTTAGCGGGTCGAATACATATGTCAGTGGCAGCAAAATTGCCGCACCAGAAACCGGCCCGATACCGGGTACCAGGCCCATGATGGTGCCAAGCAACGCCCCGATTAATGCGGCAATCAGATGCTCAACGGTAAAGACGACGCTGAGCCCGTAGATAAGGCCATCCCAAGGATTCATGGCAGCCCGATTCCCAGCAAGTATTCAAAAACAAACCAAATGCCAAAGGTCACACAGATCATTGTGACCGGAATTTTCCAATGAAATTTGCCTTCAATCAACGTGGCCAACACGCTGGTACCTACCAGCGCCACGGGCAGAAACCCGAAAACCGGTAACAGGCAGGCACCGCCCAAGATTACTGCCGCACCGACGCCGAAACGTCGCCAGTTAATTGGCACAGCATCATATGTGGCACCGCCTGCCTCTATGAGAGCAATAACCGAGGCAATGACCATCAATGCGGCCACCAGGAGTGGGAAGAATCCGGGGCCGGGGCGATCCAGTGTACCCAGATCGTATTGGTTCCAAGTGACCCAGCCAATCACACCGGCCACGACGAAACCGATTATCGCGGCCACATACCAGGCACGCTTGGCCGAGCGTTGTTCAACCTTAGAAGATCCTGCTGAAATAGTTTCGGTTGTCATGGTTTGAGGTTATGGTTCCAGTACGTCGTATTCTTCGATCAGGTCCGTAAGCTCTTGGGCAGTTGCTTCATGGTCCAGTGTGGATTGTGGTAAGCCGAGATCGTCAAGCGTTGCCGACCATTCATCTGATTGCACCAGCTGATCAATGGTGGAAATCATTTCGCTGCGCACCTGATCGTCCAGACCTTCGGGACTCACCAGGTAAAAGCTGGTGCCCATGGGTACTTCCAAACCATATTCGTCAATGGTGGAAGCCTCTGGGTTTTCGGGTTCTGGCTCATCTGCCAGCACAGCCAAAATATTTACGTCTTCAGAGTTGATCTGTCCCTGAACACCGGCGGTAGTCGATACCTGAGCGTCTACTTCGCCGCGCATCACGGCCAGAATGCCTTCACCGGCGCCATCGGTATATGGCACGCTGCGCAGGTTCCAATCGTTTTGCTCATTGAGCAGTTGGACCGTTAAATCTGTTTGAGCGCCTTCACCGGTGACGGCGACGGATAATTCGGCGCCGGAATCAGCTGCGGCAATGAAGTCTTCCATGGTTTCAAATTCACTATCGGATGCCACCATGAGAGAAAAGGGTGATTCTGCAACTTTGGCTAGCACCTCGTAGCCTTCAGTTTGGTCGTACTCGAGGCCGTCTTCAACCAAAGGCTGCCACAACAACCCGTTGGAAGTGGCCAAAGCAAGGGTTGTACCATCAGCCTGGGAACTCAACGCTTCGTTCAAGGCAATCGTGCTTGCCCCACCGGGGCGATTAGTTGCTGTGACCTTTATATCGTGTTCATCCTGCAGCTGGTCGCCAACTCCACGTCCTAATAGGTCAGGGGTCCCGCCGGGGCCGAAACCAATGAGTATCTCGAGGTTAGAATCCGGCCATGTATCGGCTTCAGCACCACTGGTAGCGGTGCAAGCAGTAAGTGTCAGACCTACTGCAACAGAAAGTGCCCCTACACGCGGAACTATGGTGGATTTCATGGATGGCAAACCTCCGATATGAGAAAAACAGGTTAAAAGCAACCAGAGTTAACCGTTCATGCTATTCGGCAGCTCAGCATCGAGAAGACGCCGTCGCAACGCAAGGTAACATTGCTTTGCCTTTCCCAAGCTGGTCGACAAGGATATGGACCGACACGTAGCACCCGAATATGAAAGTCAGCCTCAGTTATGCCCCGTATTGGTTTTTTCACCCGGTTACTTGAAAACGGCACCGCGGCCCAACGTTACAGTTGGGCCCTAGAGCAGATTCAACAGGCTGAACGCTACGGTTTTAGCACTGCTTGGATTGCCCAACACCACTTCAACGCCGACGAAGGTGGCCTTCCCACACCTTGGCCATTACTGGGTGCCGCTGCCCAAGTTACCCAAAGTATTCGCCTAGGAACCGCCGTCGTTACCTTGCCACATGAAAATGCGGTTCGGACCGCAGAAGATGCTACTGTACTCGACCTCATTTCGGGCGGTCGATTCGAGTTTGGCATTGCCCCGGGGGCGAGCGCTGATAACCTCGATGCGCTGGGCTATTCCAATACGGACGCCAGACAACTCTTCAACGAGAAACTACCGGTATTGCGAGCTGCTCTGGCAGGTCAACCACTGGGAGATGCCGGTCTGGTACTACAACCGCTGACTGCCGGACTCAATGAGCGCATCTGGCAGGCAACATTTTCTACCAACGGTGCAATCCGAGCCGGCAGAGCCGGTGATGGGCTGATGCTGTCGCGGATCCAGCCAGGTTCGCAAGTTGGCCAGTTGGTTGGCGACTTACAGATGCCAATCATTGACACCTATCGTAAGGAACTTCCCAGTGGCGCCTCACCGCGCATCTTAGCTTCACGCACCGCGGTAGTTATCGATGAAGAAAACCGGGCTGAAGCACTACAATATCTGCGCAGCCGTGTAGCCGCTCTGGCTGAACGTAACCTCGTTGACGGTGACCAACCCATTTCGGGTGACGACCTTAGCGACGACGAACTATTGCGCTACACCAATACCTATTTTGGTACCGCCGACGAGGTGGCCCAACAATTAGCTGGTGATCAGGCAGCCAATGCGTCCACCGAAGTCAGCTTTCAGGTGCACTCGTTGGATCCGGGCCACCGCATCACGATGCGGTCGTTGGAGCTGCTGGGCACCCAGGTGGCCCCGGCACTGGGCTGGACTGTCACGTCGCAATAACACCGGCTGTAGCTGATCAGTATTTAGCCGGTCAGTGTTTATTTGACCCCGGCCATGAGCTTGACGATCGACTTGCGGAAGGCAATGAGCAGGATGCCTACCACCAAGGAGATCCCGCCGATTATCAAAAAGTATGGCACTTCGGTATCTGTTGAGTAGAACCCGGCCAGCGATCCCGATGCTGCGGTACCCAACGCCACCGAGAGGAAAAATAGCGCCACCATTTGGGAGTGAAATGCCTGTGGTGCAAGTTTTGTGGCCAATGATTGACCCACCGGTGACACACAGAGTTCTGCCATCGTGAACAAGAAATACACCAGCACGATGGCCAATAGTGGCACCGAGTTGGGGCCGCCACCAGCCAGTGGAACGAATACGAAAAAGGCCAGCCCCATGACAATGGCACCGATACCAAATTTGGTGGGCGTGACCGGCTGCCGGTTGCCAAGTTTGGTCCACATCGCAGCAAATACGGCGGCGAAAATAATGATAAAGGCCGGGTTGATCGACTGCACCACGCTGGGCCGGAGTTCCATACCAAATATGGTGCGGTCCAGCCGTTGATCAGCGTAAATGGCCAGCACCGTAAATTGTTGCTGGAATAGCGACCAGAACACCGCCGACCCAATAAACAGTGGAATAAAGGCGATCACGCGGCTGCGCTCTGTGGGTGTGATCTGTTTCGAGGCGCCGATAACAATAAATAGCACCACAGCGGCGATAACAGTGAGGATCACGACGACGTCGGAGAGGTTTTCTGCGGTCAAGATACCCAACAGTACGGCCAGCACAATGGCCACAACTCCTGCCACGCCGATCAGCGTCCAGCGCACGGCTTCACTTCGGCTCAGTGGGTTCATCGGTTTGCGACTGGACTCGGTGACGGTGTGCTGCCGCATCAGCCAGTACTGCACCAACCCGATAAACATTACAACGGCCGCCAGACCAAAGCCCCAGTGGAAGCCTTTCCAACCCCAGACTGCTGAGGTCAATAGTGGGCCAATCAGCCCACCGATGTTGACGCCCATGTAGTAGATGGAAAACGCGGCATCGCGTCGGTTGTCCTGCAGATCGTAGAGGTCACCCAGCGTGGCCGACGTCGTCGTCTTTAGTGAACCGGAGCCCACCGCAACACACACCAAACCGACCCCGAGACCAAAGCCGCCGGGCAGTAACGCCAGCGCCAGGTGGCCAAGCATTACCACGGTGGCCGAAGCCAGCACCGTTTTCTCAGAACCCAGTAGCCGGTCAGCTACCCAACCGCCTAATACTGAAGATAAGTAAACGAGCCCACCGTAGGCACCAACAATGGAGGTCGCCACGGTCTGTGGCATTCCAAGGCC
>DEPX01000010.1:10417-11526 GCA_002358975.1 Micrococcaceae bacterium UBA3381
TAGAAGCTGAAGCGCTCCCACATCTCCACTCCGGCAAGATTCGCCAGTCCCCATGGATGGCCGAAAAAGCTGCGGGGAGCCGTGGAGGTTTGGGGTTTATTCGTCGTCTGAAGTCTTGACACGCGACTATTCTAGACCTTAAGCGCCCGACGACGCACTACTATCGCCCAGTTTTTTAAACGGAGCCTCAGCAACCACGCGGTAACGCTGGCCACAAGCCGATTCAACCCCTTTGACCAACTGTACGTGAGTGGCATTCCAGGACAGCGGTTGAATGGTTTGACCGGCAAAATGGTCGTTGGCGGCGTTCGGGACGGGTCGCAGCCGACCCAGCGATACGTGCCCATAAAAGGGGCGTTTACCAATCTGTTTGTCCGAAGAAAACCGGCCCAGCTGTTGCTCAAATTCTCTACCCGCCTGCTCGGCTCCGGTGGCCGCCAGCGCTAAACTATTTCGACCCAGCCAGTGCGTCTTCCCCGACACCGTCAGGGTTACCGGTGCCACTTGGTGGGCGACGTAGGCCATTTGCTCAGCCAGATAGGGTTCATCGGAGAACTGGCCAATAAACACTAGGGTGCAGTGCAGGTCTGCTGGCACACTCCAGGATGCCTTATAGTGCTGTTTATCGGGCACATTGACCCAAAGGGTTTTCGCAAATACATGTAGTTGCTCGCGGATGCCCGGCGGAACCATGAGGCCGATAAAATACCGGCTCGAATTAGAATCCGAGTCAGAAGTCATAGTTTTGCGAGTACAAATTTGATAGCTCGTCTAATAGTGACACCCCGGTCATCAACAACAGAATGACCCCCACGATGCTCAGCACAACACCCACGATCATCCAGATCAGCGAGGCGCGGGCGAAGTTTTTCTTGGCAATCGAAACACTTCCGCCAAAGGCCAGCACCAGTAGATAAATGAAATTTACTATTGGGATAAACATGATGAACGTAGTGAAAATCCAGCTGCCTAGGCTATCGGCGTGCTGGGGCACGTACCCGCCGGCAAGTTGCGGCAGATTGCTGGGCGGTAAGGTTTGGTACTGGGGGTACTGGCTCATGTTTTAGCTCCTCAAAATACGGGGACTACCTCGTGCAGACTACCGGCGG
>DEPX01000010.1:11576-11759 GCA_002358975.1 Micrococcaceae bacterium UBA3381
GGCGTGCATCGGCTACTTGCCCGAGAATCATGCTCGCCAATGGTGCCAATCGGGTGCCTGGCGAAAGCGTTACGGCATCCGGGACAACCCAAAGCAGTTCTACGATTTCGGCTTGTGCGGTTACTGTCGCCGACGAGGGTAGCAGTGCGGTGTAGACCTGAGAAAACAATTGCGTATCGGCTT
>DEPX01000113.1:0-6148 GCA_002358975.1 Micrococcaceae bacterium UBA3381
AGTGGAGTGACGCCGCCGGAGCACGTGCCATAATCCAAGGCAGACTAGCTGCAGCAGTCAGCTTTGATCTGTGCAGCCAGATGGTTGGGGATTGCTAGCCGGATATTCGGGTGGGTTTGACCTAGGAACTCTAATGTTCCGGCCAGCAATGCTAGGGCTGAGGTTTGAAAGATTGCGAGCCGCACGGTGCCGGCAACCCTGGTTTCTTCGGTATTATTGGCTATACTCGAACCTATTTTTCGTCGTATGCTGTGTGTGTCACAACATAGTGTCGTAAATCGGGAGCATCATGCAGACAGCACCTCGTCGTCAAGCAGATATTATGCCGTGGCAGCTGGGTGATGCCGCGATCAACCAAGTGCGCAAATGGTTAGCGGCAGCCTCAGAGGTGAAACCAGATGCTTCGGCACAACAGCTATCAGGCGTACTGCAAGACCCGAACGGCTTAGATTTTACAGTCGGGTTCGTTGATAGGGTTATCCGGCCCGAGGATAATGTAACGGCAGCCGAAGCGTTGTCACATATTGCCGATGAGGCTCCTGAATTTTTGCCCTGGCATCTACAAATCGCGATCCGGGCAGGGGGCAAACTGGCCAACCTGGCCCCAGGCGTAGTTGTTCCCGCCGCTCAAGCTGCCTTGCGAGCAATGGTTGGACATCTGGTTATCGACTCACGAGACAACCAATTGGGTAAAGCAATTCGCAAGCTTCGCACCCCCGGGATCGATTTGAACATAAACCTGCTGGGCGAAGCGATTTTAGGCCAACAAGAAGCCGATAAACGTATCGCCGATACGCTGGCACTAATTGCTCGCGATGATGTCGACTATGTGTCAGTTAAGGTATCGGCTACCGTCGCCCCACATAACCACTGGGCACACGATGAGGCAGTGGACAACATTGTCGAAAAACTCCGGCCGGTTTACCGTGCCGCCATGCAAGCAGAACCGGTTACCTTCATCAATTTGGACATGGAGGAATATAAAGACCTCCAACTGACCCTGGATGTTTACCGCAAACTTATTTCGGAACCCGAGTTTCAGCATTATTCCTCGGGTATCGTACTTCAGGCCTATCTTCCTGACGCTTATCAGGCCATGGTCGATCTGCAGGCGTTTGCCGCCCGGCGGGTTGCCGATGGGGGAGCGCCGATTAAGGTTCGTGTGGTTAAAGGGGCGAATCTGCCCATGGAACAGGTGCAAGCTGCCATACACCGTTGGCCACAAACGGTATGGCCCACTAAGCAGGATACCGATACCAATTACAAACGGATGCTTAACTACGCACTGACCACTGAACGATTGGCCAATGTGCATCTCGGCGTTGCCGGCCAGAATTTATTTGATATCGCTTTGGCATATTTGCTGCTTCAACACCGCAACATACCGGTGCATGATGGGCCGGTGGATTTTGAAATGCTGTTGGGCATGGCCAGCGCACAAGCCGAAGCTGTGAGGGCCGATGTGGGGCGGTTGTTGCTGTACACTCCGGTGGTGCATCCAGACGAGTTCGACGTGGCTATTTCGTATCTAGTGCGCAGGCTGGAGGAAGGTGCCTCAGAAGACAACTTCATGTCGGCGGTTTTTGAGCTGGACGACGAGTCTATGTTTCAACGTGAAGCCGATCGTTTTTTAGCCTCGCTAGAACAGCTGGAAAACGAAGTTGATTTCGTGCCTGAGCCACGGCGAAAACAAAACCGCCAGACCGAAGACTTCTCGAAGCCTTCAGCCAGCGCTTTTACCAACGCTGCCGACTCCGACCCGGACCTACCGGTTAACCGTGACTGGGGCCGCCAGATCATCGCGCGTATGGCCACCTCCCAATTGGGCCAGACTGTGGTCGATGCCCATCGCATCGAATCTGAAGATCAATTGGACGCGACCATCACGGCGGCGCAACAAGCCGGTTCCATCTGGCAAGAGTTGCCGTTAACAACTCGCTCACAGGCTTTGATTCGGGTTGGTGACCACTTAGCTGCTGTGCGGGATCAACTCATTGAAGTGATGGGTGCCGAGACCGGCAAGACTATTGACCAGGCGGATCCAGAGGTCTCCGAAGCCATCGATTTTGCTCGTTTTTACGCAGCACAATGTCTGCAACTCGACCAGATACCAGGGGCCAAGGCCCACCCGGTGGCGTTAACCGTAGTGACCCCGCCGTGGAACTTCCCGTTAGCAATCCCCACCGGTTCAGTGGTCTCAGCATTGGCCGCCGGATCCCCGGTGATGTTCAAACCCGCACCGCAGGCCCAACGTACTGCTGCCGTCATCGCCCAAGCCATCTGGGCGGCACTGGATGAATTTGAGCTATCCCGTGAACTGGTCCAGTTTGTCGTAGCCGAAGAATCCACTATCGGTACCAGCCTGGTCACGGATCGTCGTGCCGAACGGGTTATTCTGACCGGAGGATATGAAACCGCGCAGTTATTTACCCAATTACGGCCCGATATTCCGCTATTTGGCGAGACCTCAGGCAAAAACGCGATTATTATTACCCCATCGGCAGATTTGGATCTCGCCGTGGCAGACGTGGTGGATTCCGCCTTTAGTCATGCCGGACAAAAATGTTCGGCCGCGTCTTTGGTGATCCTGGTGGGCCAAACAGCCATGAGTAAACGCTTCCACCGCCAACTACTAGATGCGGTGAATTCACTGGTCGTAGACCACCCCGACAACCCACAAGCCCAAATGGGACCGGTCATTGATGTGCCCGGCGATAAACTGCAGCAAGGGCTCACCCAACTGGAAGCCGGCCAACGCTGGCAGCTCAAACCGCGTCAACTGGATGACACCGGCCGACTCTACTCACCGGGCGTGCGTTCCGGGATCAAGCCAGGTTCGCAATATCATCTGACCGAATACTTTGGCCCGATACTTGGCGTCATGTCTGCCAAAACCTTGGACGAAGCCATAGATTACGTCAACGCCGTGCCCTACGGCTTGACCTCCGGTATCCACTCGCTGGACCCGGATCAAATCGGCCACTGGGCGGAGCGTATCACAGCCGGAAATCTGTATATCAACCGCGGCATTACCGGTGCCATTGTGCGTCGACAACCCTTCGGTGGATGGAAACGTTCCTCGATTGGTCCCGGCGCTAAAGTGGGTGGACCCAACTATTTGTTGGGGCTGAATGATTGGACTGATGATCCTGCCTCTTTGCCTGTCGTAACAGATATATGGGCTGATGAACTGTTTCAGGCACTGGCATCGATAATCGAAGACGACGATGCTACCTGGTTGCAAGCAGCTGTAGCCCACGATGCCCAGGCCGTAAACACCTTCACCGGTCAACGTGACGTATCAGATTTGCAGGTGGAGATTAATGCGCTGCGTTACCGGCCGGTTCCGGTAACGATACGCGCGGCAAATGTCACCTCGGCAAGACTTGCACAGACGGTGCGCGTAGCTTTTGGCGGAATTCGGGTGCAGCAGGCGGTAGCAACGGGTCAGGGCACAGGTGTGTTACCAACCAATGTCGTTTCGCTGCCGACAACCGCACCACGACAATTGACCCAGGTGTTTACTGGTACCAATGTCGAGGTTGTCTTTGAAAACACCAATACCTGGATACAGCGTGCCAACCGCCTGGCTGAAACCGACCCGGCACAAGAAACCGGTCGCATCCGTCTAGTTGGCTCTGAGGAGCGAACCGACACAATAACTGCCACGGCCCACAGCCCAGAAACCGCGCTCTATACTCAGCCGGTCACCTCGGCAGGTCGGCTAGAAATGTTGCCGTTTCTTCGTGAACAATCAGTGACCATGACGGCACACCGGTTTGGTACGCTCAACGATTTGCCCCAGCGCGCACTGGGCGAAATACAGTTTGGTCAGACGCCATCCGTTAGTCCTTAGGAATTTGCGTGGTGGCATCGTCTTTATTCGCATAGCTGCCCTTTTGCTTGTCGTAAGCACGCAACTGTACCCACATACACACAATCACCCCGATGGCCAAAATAACCCAAGACTGCTGAGTGCCAAAGATTTTCTCATCATTGAGCACCACTGCCAACAGTTCAACCAGCACGATGATGATAGCCCCAATCCCGGCACCCAGTAGGCCGGCCTTAAGTCTTCCCGGCATATGGATCATCTCCTTAAAAACGATGTCGGCCTAATCTGCAAGGGAGTCCTGCCAGGCATAATATAGCTGCGAGAACTGTCCACCGGCGGCAATCAGCTCGTCTGGGGTTCCGTCTTCGATAATCTGCCCGCCCTCAACGACTAATACTCTATCGGCAATCATTACCGTTGAAAGTCTGTGCGCAATAATAAATGAAGTCCTGCGCCCCAAAAGCTCTTCTAGCCCTTGTTGCACCACGGCTTCGGTTGGAGCATCCAATGACGACGTCGCCTCATCAAGGATCAAAACGTTTGGGTTGGCCAAAAACGCGCGTGCAAAGGAAATCAATTGGCGTTGCCCAGCAGACATTCGACCGCCTCGGGCGCGTACATCAGTATCGAATCCTTCAGGAAGGCGCTCGACAAATTCACGTGCGCCAATGGCTTCTGCGGCAGCAATAATTTCATCACGGCAAGCATCCGGATTACCTAAGGCAATATTATTAGCCACCGAACCCGAAAACAGGTAGGACTCCTGGGTAACCATCACGATATTGTCCGTTAACGTATCTTGTGAGATGTCCTTCAGATTGACGCCGTCTAAAGTAATAGCGCCGTCGGTGACATCATAAAATCGGGCCAGCAGTTTTGCGATGGTAGATTTGCCGGCACCGGTTGAGCCCACAATGGCTACGGTTTGTCCCGCAGGTATGTGCAGTGATGTCGGGTGGAGTACCACGGGCAACTGGGGTGCATAGCGAAACGTAACATTATCGAATACGATTTCGCCGTCTACCGAGGACAAATCTACCGGTATTTCAGGATCGGTGACCGCTGGTCGCTCGGCCATAAGTCCGGAGATTTTTTCTAAAGCCGCCACAGCGGATTGAAACGTATTGTAAAAATTGGCAATCTCGTCGATGGGTTGGAAAAACCGTCGGGCGTATAGCACCAAGGCGACCAATACACCCACCTGAAGTTGATCACCGAGCACCCGGAAACCACCGACCATCAGCACCGCGGCGATAGTAATCGTAGAAAGCCAACGCAACATCGGCTGGTATATCCCAAACAACTGGACGGATCGTAGCGACGACTGTCGGTGATCTTCGGCTAACTGTTCATACCGGGCACCATTTGCGCGTTGACGACGATAAGCCTTTACCGCACGGATGCCGGTGACGGTTTCAACAAAATGCGCGATCAGTCGGGCAGCGTTGGTCCGAATTTGGCGGTAGATGACGGAAGAACGTTTTTGAAACCACACGGTGAGCATCGTGGCGGGTACTAGCAGCCCTGCCATCACCAGCCCGGATGGCATATCCATGGTCACGATGAGCACCATGGTAAACACCATCTGCAACACAGAGCCAACCATGATATCCAGCCCGGAGTTCAACAGCTGCGCTAAGGCATCCATGTCGGTGGTTTGACGTGCTACTGTACGTCCCGAAGCGTAGGTTTCATGAAACGTCATATCCAAACGCTGGGTGTGTAAAAATAAGCGTTTACGTAACCGAAACAGCATATTTTGTCCGATGGTCATATTCCACCGAACAAAGACATACATCAAACCGCCGGCCGAAATCGCGGCAACAATCTGGGCTGCGGAGGCGGCAATGGCAGGCACCGGGTTGCCATCCAATAGGGCCGGCAACCCCCGATCAATACCCCATGCAATAATTGCAGGACCAGCCACCGTCATCAGTTGAGTCAACACGACAATCAGTGACACGCCGACCAACTGCCAGGTATATGGCTTTAGCAAGCTCCCCAGCAGCCGCAGGGAAGCGCGACGTTCATCCTTGGTCATCTGCCAATAGCGAGTTGAGTCGCCACGGGTTCTACCAGGACCGCTCATATATTCACCTCGCTACTGCCCCGGGCGGAAGTAGCCATCAGGTAACGATAGCGATGCGAGGTACGTAGCAGTTGTTGGTGGGTGTCCACCGCTACAATCTGGCCGTCGTCCAATAGCGCCACCCGGTCAGCTAATGCCACGGTGGAGGAGCGGTGGGCGATGATTAACGTCGTGGTGTTATCTAAGATGGCCCGTAACTGGCCTACCACGCGCTCTTCGGTTTT
>DEPX01000113.1:6232-11163 GCA_002358975.1 Micrococcaceae bacterium UBA3381
TGACCACCAGACAGTGAAAACCCCTCTTCGCCAATGGGAGTGTCGATACCGTCAACAAGCTCGGCAACAAATTCTGCATCACCAGCCGATAACGCCTCCCAGGCGATCTCTTCTTGAACGGCCTCGGGAAGCTCTGGATCCACGCCTAATAACACATTGTCACGCACGGATGAAGAAAATAGCGTGGTGTCTTCAAATGCAAAAGCGGTCAGTCGACGTACATCATCCAAGTGCATATCGTGAATGGAAACCCCATCGATAGTGATCTGACCAGAGGTGATATCAAAAATCCGGGGGATTAGTTGCAACAGGGTGGATTTGCCGTTGCCCGTGACACCAACCAGTGCCATGGTTTCCCCGGGACGGATATGCAGGTTGACACCACGTAACATATCGGGCTGGTCAGCTGGAGCATCGTGGTATCGAAACCGAACATCATCCATGACAAGCTCCCCGGTGGCATGTTCAACATCGACCGGCACCGGATTATCCGGCGAGACGATGGTGTTGGTGGAATCCATCACCTCGAAATAACGTTCTAGGGCCGTGGTGGTATTGACGGCTTGACCAAAAAGTGAGCCCAGCATCCGGGTTGGACCAACTACCAGGGTGGTAGTGGCAAAAAAGCTTGCCAGCTGGCCGACGTTCATTGCACCGGAATTAACTTGCAACAGCCCAAGCAATAAGCAGATGCCTAATGCGGTTTCTGGCAGGGCGAGCATGAACATATCGAAACGCGCAGTAGTAGTGGCCTTACGAACTTCATTATCTCGGAGCGCACGAGCGCTAACATCAAAATTTGATAGTGCATATTTTGCGCGGCCAAATGCCTTGAGCACCCGGATGCCTTGAACAGATTGTTCCACCGTAGTGGAAATTTCACCATTGAGATCCTGCGAGCGCCGGGTTAAAACCGAGAAGTCCTGCTGAAACCGGTAGGTTAGCAGCACAATCGGAATGATGACGACCAAAAAGGTGCCGGCCAATAGCCAGGAAGATCGTGCCATCATATAGCTGCCGACCAATACTGTGGCGGCCGAGGAGACCAACATGATCATCCCAAATGCAATCCACCGGCGAATCTGGCTAACATCCTGCTGGGCGCGGGAGAGTAATTGTCCAGAGCCCCAATCGTTATAGAAGGCGACTGGCATTTCTAATATCAAGTTATAAAACCGTACCCGCATTTGGCGTTCAATATTGGTGGATGGTCCAATTGCAAACACGCGACGTAACCATAGTAAGACCGCTTCGATGAGACCTAAAGCAATCACAACCCCACCGGCAATCCATACGGTAGCCGCGGTGGGGGATGTCTCTAGTTTATTGACAAGCGATTCCAGTACTTGGGGGACCATCAAACCCACCACTGAAGCACCAACGGTGACCAACATCCCAAGGTATAGTCGCAGCCGAATGGGGGCGATGATACGCCATAAACGTGCCATGGCGTCAACCATGAACTCTGCCTCCTGCCAGTCGGAACGATGCCATGAGTAGAAAAACGTGTTGGAGCTTATCGTAGTGAGCCTGGTCAGCGATATAAACGCGTTGCGCTAACTGCGGTGGTATAAGGATTTTCGCCAATATTCTGGCTCGGCGGTCACCAGCATGCCTAGTTGCCGGAAAATGGATTCATCTACCGATCCCAGGATGGTGGTGGTGTGGACATCGCAACCGCGCAGGTGCTGCAACATGTCGATGGCTTGACGAGCTTCTTCGGATTCAGCAGCAGAAACCGATAGCGCGATCAGCACTTCATCAGTATGTAATCTGGGGTTGACGGATCCTAGATGCCGGGTTTTAAGGGTTTGGATTGGTTCAATAGCTTGTGGCCGCAGCAGATGGACGCCGTCGGCGATACCTGCCATATATTTGAGTGCATTGAGCAACATAGCCGCCGAGCATCCCAGCAAATCCGAGGTTTTGCCGGTAATAATCGTGCCATCTGGTAATTGCAGCGCGCTTGCCGGCTGCCCGGTACGGTGGGCAACTTCTGCTGCAGGAGCGACCACAGCTCGATCATTACGTGATACCCCAATGCGGGTCATGATCACTTCAATGCGAGATGACACTGTGTGGTCAGCAGTATCCATTCGGCGCTCTTCAACCCGGGCTTTATACCATCGCCGGATGATTTCTTGGTTTGCAGCCTCGGCGCATACGGCATCATTGCTAATACAGTGGCCTGCCATATTAACCCCCATATCCGTGGGGGATTTATACGGTGAAGTGCCATAGAGCTTTTCCAGCATGGCCTTCAGCAATGGGAAGGCTTCGACATCCCGGTTATAGCTAACCGCCTGTGACTGGTAAGCGGCTAAATGATACGGGTCAATAATATTATTGTCATCAAGATCTGCGGTAGCAGCCTCATAGGCTTGGTTGACCGGATGTTGTAGTGGCAGATTCCAGATAGGAAAAGTCTCAAATTTGGCATAGCCAGATCGAATCTGGTGTTGGAAATCGTGATAGATCTGCGACAATGAAGCAGAAAGTTTACCTGATCCGGGACCGGGACCGGTCACCACTACCAAGGAACGAGTCGTTTCGGCATACTGGTTTCGGCCAAATCCAGCTTCGGAAATGATTTTTTCGGTATCGGTGGGATACCCGGGGGTGGGGTAGTGGTGAGTCACTTTTAGTCCGGCGCGCTGCATCCGCTCGCTGAAGGCTAGCGCATTGGAATATTCAATGGACAGCTGGGTGATCACCACGTGTTCCACCATGAAGCCCTCATCTCGAAAGATATCAATCAGTCGCAGAGCCTCGTCCTGATAGGTAATGCCTAAATCTGCACGAATCTTTTCGTATTCCAAATCCTTGGCGTTGAGCACCATCATGATTTCCAGCTCATCTTTGAGCTGTTGGAGCATCAGAATTTTATTATTAGGAGTAAATCCCGGTAAGACTCTGGAGGCATGTAGATCGTCAAAGAGCTTGCCACCCATTTCTAGATACAGCTTGTGCCCTATCTCTTGGCGTCGCTGAGAAATGAATTGAGACTGCAACTCAATATATTTTTGCGAGTCAAAACCGATCTTGGGGTGAAACGATACTTTTTGGGTCATATACTCAGCTTCCACAGAGCACCATTGTTCCATGGACATTCCATAGAACCTAGTTGTGGAACATCGCAGCACAAGGTACTAGCTTTACTGGTCCGCACCAGGCTCATGGTAGTAGCACCACATATTACCTGTGACCCAATGTGTAGGGGTTAGAGGTTGTCGCCGACACAAGCCATGGGGGTTTTTGGTTCACAACACGCCGTGGTGAAAATTCTTTTTCTGTGGATTGCCTAAAAAATCGGTACTTGTGGGAATGTGGAGAACGTCCGTGTTGTTATATTAAACCCGCACCGTGATGCGGATGTGTCCTATATCGGTCTTGTGGAGTTCTGGCAGCGAACTTGTGGAGAACCCTGTGGGCAAATGACACTGTTGTAAGCACTACATCTAGTTATGCCTTGCGTTCTCAATCCCTAGATGTAGTATTAACTTTGTGGTTGGAACCGAGCAGGTCTTCACCAAGAATTTTATAAAAGCACACCGCAGAACTTCAGGTTGAGAAGTTGGCGGACCAGTCGGCAAATGCACCGATCAAAGGGAGATAGATCATGACCGTAACCGTTTACAGCAAGCCAGCATGTGTACAGTGCAACGCGACCGTACGTGCCTTGGATAAAAAAGGTGTCGAATACGATGTCGTGGATATGTCACAAGATATGGATGCTCTGGAGCGTGTTCGGGCCCTGGGCTACATGCAGGCGCCGGTTGTCATGACCGATTCCGATCACTGGTCTGGCTTCCGCCCAGATAAGATCGCTGAGCTACATGACGCTGGTTCGGCAACATCGACCGTCGCATAGGACGAAATACCCATACATTTTAAAGGCAGGGGTTAGATGACGACCCAGGTTCGGGATAGATCATTTGTTAAGTCGCCAGAGTCACAGGACCTGATAGAGACTCATGCCAATTTGATCTATTTCTCCTCGGCATCTGGTTATACTCACCGTTTTGTAGAAAAACTAGAGTTTGACGATGAGTCCGTGGCACGCTTGCCACTTATCACCCGGGAACCAACGCTGTATGCTCTGGAGCCATTTGTTTTGATGCTACCCACTTATGGTGCAGGTAAGGGCCCCGGAGTCGTTCCCAAACAAGTCATTAAATTTCTGAACGTCAAAAATAACAGAGAGCTGATTCAAGGCGTCATCGCCTCTGGAAACACAAACTTTTATGACGCTTATTGTCTTGCCGGTGACATTATTTCGGCAAAGACCAACGTACCGGTTATGTATAGATTTGAACTGATGGGCACTCCAACAGATGTGACCAAAGTTCGTGAAGGATTGGATGCATTTTGGCAACAACACTCACTGAAGAAGAACTAATTCAGTCGGCTAAGAAGCTTCCGGAGGCATGGCAAAACCTCGGATACCACGAGCTGAATGCCGTTTTGAATCTCTACGGTCCTGATGGCGAAATCCAGTTCGAAGCTGATCATGCCGCTGCGCGACAGTACTTTTTACAGCACGTCAATAAAAATACCGTCTTCTTCCACACGCGACGCGAACAAATTGACTACCTGATCGAAAATGACTACTACGAACCAGACACCTTCGATCAATACCCAGAACAGTTCGTGTTTGATCTTTACGATCAGGCTTACGCACACAAATTCCGGTTCCCATCGTTTTTGGGAGCTTTTAAGTTCTACACTTCATATGCGCTCAAAACCTTCGACGGTGAACGGTATCTGGAACGCTATGAAGACCGGGTCGTGATGAACGCTCTCTACCTAGCACGCGGGGACCAAGACATGGCTCGGCGTCTTGTCGATGAAATCATCTTCGGGCGCTTCCAGCCAGCCACCCCAACGTTCCTCAATGCCGGGAAAAAACAGCGTGGCGAATTGGTTTCGTG
>DEPX01000113.1:11169-15895 GCA_002358975.1 Micrococcaceae bacterium UBA3381
GTAGAAGACAATATGGAATCCATCGCACGCGGCATTAACTCTTCACTGCAGCTTTCTAAACGCGGCGGCGGTGTGGCACTCAACCTAACTAACCTGCGTGAACAGGGCGCTCCAATCAAGAAGATTGAAAATCAGTCTTCTGGTGTCGTACCAGTTATGAAACTTCTAGAAGACGCCTTTTCGTATGCTAATCAGCTGGGTGCCCGCCAGGGTGCTGGCGCCGTGTATTTGAACGCACACCATCCGGATATCACCACATTTTTGGATACCAAGCGTGAAAATGCTGACGAGAAGATTCGTATTAAAACGTTGTCACTTGGCGTTGTAGTACCGGATATCACTTTTGACTTGGCCAAGAAAAATGAGCCAATGTACTTATTCAGTCCTTATGATGTCGAACGGGTCTATGGTGTGCCGTTCAGTGAAATCTCGGTTACTGAGAAGTACTACGAAATGGTTGATGATCCACGGATTAAGAAGACCAAGATCCAGCCGCGCGATTTCTTCCAGACCGTTGCGGAGCTGCAGTTTGAGTCAGGCTATCCCTACATGGTCTTTGAAGACCATGTCAACGACGCCAACCCAATCAAGGGTCGCATCTCGATGTCGAACCTCTGCTCGGAAATTCTGCAGGTTTCAGACCCATCAACCTATAATGCGGATCTGTCTTATGACCACATCGGAAAAGATATTTCGTGCAACCTTGGCTCGATGAATATTGCCAAGACCATGGATTCCGAGGATTTTGGTGGCTCCGTTGAAACGGCAGTTCGGGCTCTTACCTCGGTATCGGATCTTTCAGATATCTCATCGGTTCCATCCATCGCTAAAGGCAACTCCCAGTCGCATGCCATTGGGTTAGGACAGATGAACCTGCACGGTTACCTAGCACGTGAACACGTGCATTATGGTTCCGAAGAAGGTATCGATTTTACCAACATGTACTTCTATACCGTGCTGTTCCATGCGTTACGCGCGTCAAATAAGATCGCTATCGAACGCGAGGAGCGTTTCGGCGGATTTGAAGACTCTAAATATGCCTCTGGTGAGTTTTTCGATAAGTACATTGATCAAGAATGGAAGCCAGCCACCGAAAAAGTAGCTCGGCTATTCATCGATGCCGATGTGGACATTCCCACACAGCAGGACTGGAAAGAGCTCAAAGCTTCCATCATGGAGCACGGCATCTACAACCAGAACCTGCAGGCTGTCCCACCAACTGGCTCGATCTCGTACATTAATAATTCCACCTCGTCGATTCACCCGGTTGCGTCGAAGATTGAAATTCGTAAAGAAGGTCGGCTTGGTCGCGTTTACTATCCGGCCCCGTATTTGAATAATGACAATCTTGAATACTTCGATGATGCTTATGATGTCGGGTACAAGAAGATCATCGATACCTATGCCGCGGCAACACAGCACGTGGATCAAGGACTATCGCTAACGCTATTCTTCAAGGACACTGCTACCACGCGCGATGTCAATAAGGCACAGATTTATGCCTGGACCCAAGGCGTCAAGACGCTCTACTACGTTCGGGTGCGCCAGATGGCACTTGAAGGTACCGAGATTGAAGGCTGCGTATCGTGCATGCTGTAAAGCACTAGCGTGAAGTGTGCCGTTTGAATATCATGCAAACGGCACACTTTTCTCCCCTGATCGAAGTGCAGAAAAGTTTACTCGTAGAAAGAAAGTTGCATGACTCCTGAAGAAGTAGCGCAGCGCATCCCCACATACCGGGCAATTAACTGGAACGACATCCAAGACGACAAAGACCTTGAAGTCTGGAATCGTTTGACCACCAATTTTTGGTTGCCTGAAAAAGTGCCGCTGTCCAACGATCTGCAGTCCTGGGCGAATATGACCGAGGACGAACGCAACGTCTCCATGAAAGTCTTTGCCGGACTGACTCTGCTAGATACGATCCAAGGCACCGTCGGGGCCTTGTCACTTATACCAGACTCACTAACGTTGCACGAAGAAGCGGTACTGTCGAATATCGTGTTTATGGAGGCTGTCCATGCGAAGTCATACTCCTCGATTTTTTCGACGCTAGCTTCCACAGAGGCCATCGAAAATATTTTCCGTTGGACTCGCGAAGAACCCACGCTGCAGTACAAAACTCACGAAATCATCAAATATTATGAGGGTGATGACCCACAGAAGCGCAAGATCGCTTCGGTTATTTTGGAATCGTTCCTGTTCTATTCTGGGTTCTACTGGCCAATGTATCTGTCCTCACAGGCTCGTTTGACCAATACCGCTGACCTGATCCGTCTCATTATCCGTGACGAGGCCATCCATGGGTATTACATCGGATACAAATACCAGCGCAACATGGAAAATGAAACACCAGAACGTGCTGCAGAACTCAAAGAGTTCGCTTTCGATTTGCTCCAAGATCTCTACGACAACGAAGTAGCATATACCCATGACATCTATGACTCATTGGGGTTGTCTGAAGATGTTAAGAAATTCCTGCATTACAACGCTAATAAAGCACTGATGAACATGGGATATGAACCCATGTTCCCGGATTCGCTAACCGATGTGAACCCAGCAATCTTGGCTGCGCTGAGCCCTAACTCTGACGAGAATCATGATTTCTTCTCCGGATCAGGATCCTCCTATGTAATCGGTGCTAAAGAAGAAACTGAAGATAGCGACTGGGACTTCTAACTCTCCACTCGCTAATAAAAAAGTCGCGGTTCCATGTGGTACCGCGACTTTTTTATACCCACAGTCAGGCAAACGATAAAAACAGTTTTTCTAATTGTTCTAGATCGTCACTTGCTACCTCATCTTCGGCCATGCATTCCTGTAACGCAGAAGAAACTACGAGAAAGCCTGCACGATCAACAGCTTTTGATACCGCTGAAAGCTGTTGGACGACCTGGGCGCAATGCGCATCATCATCTACAGCATCAATCACTGCAGCCAACTGACCGTGGGCGCGACGTAGACGATTGATTATTTTCTTTTTGGCCTCCGGGTTACTTTCCAAGCCCGTTGATCGGTTCATCAACCCTCCAAAGCTTCACTCATGTTGCCATCAGTATACCCCATAGGGTATTGTACTCAGTATACCCCCGGGGGTATACTTTAGTAGAAGTCCACTCTAGCAGGATGGAAATATGTGCCGACCAGTCCAATGCAAAGTCTGTTCGAAAACCACCTGGGCCGGCTGCGGCAACCACATCGCAGACGTGAAGGCATCCGTGCCCGAGGATCAATGGTGTCCAGGAAACCATTCACCAGCAGAAATCGCCAACGCACAGGCATCCCAGCGGGGCTTTTTCTCCCGATTATTTTCACGTTCTTAATGGGCACCAATCTGTAGCGAGAGGATCAGCATGCTACTTGAACACATTTATGACACCGATCTGGCCCAGGGTAGTTATTTCATAGGCTGCCAAGAAGACAATAGCGCTATCGTCGTAGACCCACGCCGCGACGTCCAAGTTTATCTTGACATGGCCGAACAACACGGTATGGACATCGTTGCGGTCGCGGAAACACATATACATGCCGATTATCTATCCGGAACCTTGGAGCTCGCCAACGCTACGGGAGCTCAGGTCTATGTCTCTGATGAAGGAGGCCCAGACTGGACCTACGGATCTGGGTTTGATGCAGCCATCCGGATGAAACACGGACACCAAATAATCTTAGGTAACATCACGGTGGAAGCCAGCCATACACCCGGCCACACGCCAGAGCACATGTCCTTTTTAATTACCGACGGGGCACAGTCCACACAGCCCGGCTTCATGCTTACCGGCGATTTTGTGTTTGTCGGTGACCTTGGTCGTCCAGACCTGCTAGATGCTGCTGCAGGCGGAATTGATACCCGGTTTGCTGGTGCCCGCCAACTCTTCGCGTCACTTCGTGACCATTTCTTGCCACTACCAGACTATGTGCAAGTGCTTCCTGCCCACGGCTCTGGTTCGGCTTGCGGTAGAGCTTTGGGTGCGGTGCCCAGCACTACGGTGGGCTATGAACGCAACTTTTCATGGTGGGGTCCGTACCTCGAAAGCAACGATATTGATGGCTTTGTCGATGAGCTACTCAGCTCCCAGCCGGATGCCCACGCGTATTTCGGTCGCATGAAAAACCAAAATCGTCAGGGCCCTAAGATATTAGGCCCACTGCCTGAACTTGTGCACTTCACTGCCCAGCAGTTGAAGCCACTGATCGAAAACGACGAAAAGATTCTCCTCGATACCCGAGAACACACGGCCCGCTATAGTGCCGCCGTGACAGGTGCACTATCTATTCCTGATGCAAATAAGGCCGGTACTCATATTGCCTGGGCCTATAATCCAGAGGCGGAACATCGTGAGCTTGTAGTATTAGCCGACAACGCCACACAAGCCCGTGAATATCGGGAGCACTTTATTCGTGTCGGTGTCGATACGCTCACCGGCTACATCACCGGGCTGGAAGAATTGCTAGGCGATGGGGTACCAACTATGACGGTTGCGGAACTGGAGGCCGCTGACGAGGTGACACTTATCGATGTACGAAACAACAGTGAGTATGTTGATGGTCACATCCTAGGAGCTCAGCAGCTTGCCGTGAGTCGCCTGATTTGGCATACCGACCAGCTACCAGATAACTCAAGGATCGTAACCTACTGTGCCTCGGGTCGCAGAGCCGCGGTGGGCGCTGCATCGTTGCGCCGATACGGATATGACGCGGTCGAACTCAAGGGCAATTATGATAG
>DEPX01000113.1:15977-19425 GCA_002358975.1 Micrococcaceae bacterium UBA3381
GCTGGTCTAGCAGATACGCAACACTGCAGTGCGACAACTCACAGGAACGACAAGTATCTGGCAAGATAGGCTCATGACCTCATCACAGGAAACTACACAAACTGAAGACACTGCGTTTTTTCGTCGAACGAAACCAATCGAATTATCCGAGGACGTACGTACCTCATATTTCGTTTCTACCCCGCATGCCGGTGGGGCTTGGCAGGATGATGAATTGCATATGGCACCGGTCTCCGGACTGGTCGCCGCCGAACTTGAAGCCTATCAGCCACGGGAAGATTTCATTACCACCCGGATTAGCTTCGATATCCTCGGCAAACTGCACGCCGGTGAAGTCAAAGTTGTTACCGAAACTGTACGACCAGGACGTACAATAGAATTGACCCAGTCAACCGTGTATGCCCAGGGTCGCGCTGTGTTGGTCGGTCGCACATGGAAAGTTATCGCGTCTGATACTTCCCGGGTGGCTGGCCTGCACGACCCACAGCTACCCCCGATTGACGCAGCCGAACCATGGGATCAAATGGCCACCCGTTGGCCAGGCGGATTCATCCGTTCACTGGAATGTCGTGTCTTTGAGGATCACGCACCGGGCCACGGTCGGGCATGGATTACCACGGATATTGACGTCATTGAAGGTGAAAAATCATCACCGTTTGTCAAATTGGTTGGTTTGGCAGATACGGCAAACGGATTAGCACCGATTGCTGAACCACACACTGATAATGTCTTTTTTGCCAACGTAGATCTCACCATTCACTTTTTACGAGAACCAGTTGGTGAGTGGTTGGGGTTTGCCACTTCGGCAAATATTGGACAAACCGGTGGCGGTATTAACTCGGCTATTCTGTATGACACCGACGGCATACTGGGGCGCTGCGAACAGGCACAGACAGTTCGACTTGCAGACTAATTCTTCGCTTTAACACCTTGGGCTCCGTAATCTTGAAGATTGCGGAGCCCAAGGTGTTAGATATGGCGTTAATAGCCGCGTTGGATCCATTCATCCAGGTGTGGTTTTTCGTCACCTATGACCGTGGCGTCACCGTGTCCGGTGAGCACTTTGGTGTCATCGGGTAACGTGAAGATCTTATTTTTGATGGATTCGATGATCACGTCGAAATCCGAGTATGACCGCCCGGTTGCACCGGGTCCGCCGTTGAACAGGGTATCGCCCGAAAACAGGACACCGCCGTCGAGTTCTGGTGCGTGAAAGACCACACAGCCAGGGGAGTGGCCTGGGGTGTGGATGGCGTTAAGCGTTACACCGGCGATCTCGAAGGTGTCGCCGTCGTTGATGTAACCATCTGGTTGATGGTCCGGATGTGTGGCATCCCATAACATCTGATCGTCTCGGTGAATCAGCACGGGAGCATCCACGATCTCACGAAGTTCGATGACTTCAGAGATATGGTCATCATGGCCGTGGGTGAGCAGGATAGTGACTACGTTGCGGTCTCCGATGGCGTCACGGACTTTATCGAGTTCGTGTGCTGGGTCAATGACGACGACGTTGTCATCGTCGCCAACAATGTAGACGTTATTATCTACCTCCCAGGTGCCTCCATCGAGCGAGAAGGTACCTGAGGTTACTATGTTTTGAATTTGGGCCATTTACATCTCCACCACTGAACGCAGAACTTTGCCGGCGTTCATTTTGTCGAAGGCTTCGTTAATATTGTCCAAAGTAATGCGTTCGGTCACAAACGCATCCAGATCCAGCCTACCCAGTAGGTATTGTTCCACCAACATCGGAAAATCCCGTGATGGCAGGGTGTCACCGTACCAGGAGGATTTCAGCGCACCACCGCGGCTGAAAACATCTTGGAATGGTAGTTCTAAGGTCATATCCGGATGCGGGACACCAACCAGTACTACCCGGCCTGCCAGGTCACGGGCATAGAAGGCCTGCTTATAGGTTTCTGGGTGACCGACGGCTTCAACAACCAGATCGGCACCAAAACCATCGGTGATGCCACGAATTGCTTCGACCGGGTCAACCTGTTTGGAATTGACCGTATGCGTTGCCCCCAGGGTCTTGGCCTGATCAAGCTTGGCGTCGTCAATATCTACGGCGATGATCTTGGTCGCACCGGCCAGTTGGGCGCCTTGGATGGCCGCCATACCGACACCGCCGCACCCAATAACCGCCATGGTTTCACCGCGTTTGAGTTCACCGGTATTAATAGCAGCACCAATACCGGCCATGACACCGCATCCCAGCAGACCAACAGCGGCGTCTTGATCGTCTTCCAGCTGGGCATCGATCTTGGTGCACTGACCGGCGGCCACCAGGGTTTTTTCGGCAAAAGACCCGATACCCAGGGCGGCTTCCAGTTCGGTGCCGTCTTCTAAGGTCATCGTTTGGTCAGCATTATGAGTGGCAAAGCAGTATTGCAACTTGCCCTTCTTACAGGCTCGGCATTCACCACAAACCGCACGCCAGTTCAAAATCACTTTATCGCCGACGGCGACGTTAGTGACACCTTCACCGATCTCGGCCACCACACCGGTGGATTCGTGACCAAGCAGGTAGGGATAGTTATCTCCGACCCCACCTTCAATATATAAGTAATCGGTGTGGCACACACCGCAAGTAGAAACATCGACGACGACTTCGCCGGGACCGGGATTTGGCACTACAATCGTTTCGATAGTTACCGGAGCATCCTTGGCCCGCACAACAGCGGCCTGAACCTTATACGCCATAGTTCTCCTCTAAAGTCACGGGTCAGCCCACAGGGGATTCTGTGGGCTATCTCAAACTATCTGACCATATTCTCCACCATTTTGACCATGGTTGACCACA
The DNA here is from genome assembly GCA_002358975.1 of Micrococcaceae bacterium UBA3381. Lineage (GTDB taxonomy): Bacteria > Actinomycetota > Actinomycetes > Actinomycetales > Micrococcaceae > Yaniella. The sequence goes on from DEPX01000113.1 coordinate 18,787, forward strand.
TGCTGGCATACTGGAACTATGTGTGGACGATTTGTCATGGCGCGGGCCATCGGGGACCTCGTGGCAGCATCTGGGGCTGCGAACGCAAAATTTGAACAGCTGCGTCCCAACTACAACGTGGCACCAACCACGGATATCCCCGTGGTGGTCGAGCACTACCAACAGCCACACGACACCACGAGCCCTTGGGAACGCAACCTATATCTTGCCCGATGGGGATTGGTACCGTTTTGGGCGAAAGACTTGTCGTTTGGCCAACGGGCCTTCAACGCCCGTTCTGAAACCGTCGTGACCAAACCAACTTTTCGTGCAGCGGTACGATCTCGTCGCGCCGCGATTCCAGTTGATGGGTATTACGAATGGTTAGCTCCACAACACAAAGGTCAACCGAAACAGCCGTATTACATCCGTCCCAAAGATGGTTCACCCATCTTTTTCGCCGGCCTCTATGAGTGGTGGAAAGACCCTTCAGTCACCGACGACGACGCCCAATGGGTGTTGTCCACCACGATGCTTACCGGTGCTTCGCCACAACCCGGTGCACAGCCGCCTATTCTGGATGAGTTGTCCCTGTTGCATCACCGATTGCCGTTGCCGATGAGCCCGGCAATGATGGATCAATGGTTATCGGCTGGTGAT
>DEPX01000113.1:19468-19729 GCA_002358975.1 Micrococcaceae bacterium UBA3381
CCGCCGATCTGGTCAACACCGTTGTCGCTGAAGCTTATGACGTTGCTACGCAATGGGAGATGTACCCGGTGGACCCTGCGGTGGGATCGGTGGCCAATAATGGTCCGGAACTTATCGAACCATTTGATCCCACCGGTGGCCAAACCCGCCTGGTATAAAAATCATCCAAGTTCAGCTGGCAGCTCTTCGGAACTGCCGTCTATATGCACAGCTAAGAAATTCTGGAAGACCTTATACCAAACCTCGGCGTTACCACGCCCA
>DEPX01000088.1 GCA_002358975.1 Micrococcaceae bacterium UBA3381
CTACCGATGAACACGTATCCCGGCGAGGCTTCGAGTTATCAGGTACTGGAACAGTGGGCTAATCTGGGCTTGGGAACGGCCATTCTTCCGCTGTCCAAACTCAGCTCTCCCGATGCTCCGCACCGTCCACTACGCGATGAGGACATCGATGTTGAAATCTTCTATGAGGCGGTTTGGCATCCGGCAACGAAACTTGCCGCAGATATCGACGCGCTCACAAAACGTCTTGCCGACACCACAGCGTAAACAGCGACCTATAGCGGTTGGTTATACCCATATTCACAAATCTGGTCTAGCCGAGGTAACTTGGGTCTTCTAACGTGTATTGCTGGACTAGCTCTCCGTTAGTCCACTACCGTTCAGAAAGTGAGGCACACCCATGGCCGCATACCTCCAGATCACTTTGCAAATTGACGAAACAAATCGCGAAGCTGCCGCGGGCGTGTACCAGCAGTACAAACAGCCCTTCCTCGACACTGTCGATGGTGCGAAAAGTAAAGACCTGCTAATCCGTGACGAAGACGTCCAGGTCCTGCACGGTTTCGAAACAACCGACCAAGCACAGGCCTACCTATCCACCAAGCTATTCACCGACGATGTTGTTGGCGGGTTGTCACCACTGCTGAAAGCTGACCCCGAGATTCGCGTCTACCAGGTCGCCTAACGAATAGGCCCCGATTCGACGGCACGGAAAAAATGGCACGCTCACTTCCGTGCCGCCGTCCTCATCAGATACGACAGGAGACTCCCCCATTGGCAATGCTTCTTGAAGCCATCACCGATGAACGACGTCAGCAACTTCACCGTCGAACCTTGACGACCGTATTAATAAGTCAGTCCTTTGGGGGTGCCGGGCTGGCCGCAGGCATCTCGGTCGGTGCGCTCATTGCCCAAGACATGTTGGGCACCGAAGCCCTATCGGGATTACCCACGGCACTGTTCACTATCGGTGCAGCTATTACGGCCTTTACCATTGGTCGAGTCACGCAGCGCGCTGGGCGCCGGTTTGCTCTGGGACTTGGTTTCATCGCCGGCGGTATCGGGGCTATCGGCGTGGTGGCAGCTACCCAGTTGGTCAGCCCGTTGTTGTTATTCATTTCGCTTGTCATATACGGGGCCGGAACGGCGACCAATATGCAGGCGCGCTATGCGGGAACCGACCTGGCACCGGCCGATCGAAAAGGCACAGCCGTCAGTACCGCCATGGTTGCTACCACCATCGGGGCGGTAGCTGGACCCAACCTGATTGAACCGCTGGGTTCACTGGCTGAATCGTTAGGCCTACCAACGTTAGCCGGTCCATTCTTACTGGCCGCGGTCACCTATATCACCGCCGGTTTAATTCTGGTGTCCATGCTGCGACCCGATCCCTTTCTGGTGGCACAACAGATCGAGCGGCAAGAAGCTGAATCAACACCGACCGATGATGCCCCGAAGTTGGACGTCGTTACGCCGACCAAACCATCGCGACTGGTTCGGGTGGGTGCTCTAGTACTGATTATTTCCCAGATCGTTATGGTCGGAATCATGACCATGACACCGGTGCACATGCGCGCCCACGACCACAGCATGGGAGCCGTAGGACTGGTTATTGGTTTACACGTCGGCGCCATGTGGTTGCCCTCGCTAGTAACCGGGCCGTTGGTCGATAGGCTCGGTCCACGCATCACCGCAATTTCTGGCGGACTCATCCTACTCGCCGCTGGTCTAGTGGCCGCGCTAGCCCCAGGAGAAAGCTTGGCAGCGATCATTACCGCCCTGGTGCTGCTTGGTCTGGGCTGGAATGTCGGCCTTGTGTCTGGCACCACCCTGGTGGTACACGGAACCCGCCCAGAGCAGCGGGCTGCAACCCAGGGCAGCATTGATGTCTGGTATCAAATCTTCGGTGCTGGTTCAGGTGCGCTGTCCGGGATTTTGATGAACGCCACCGGTTTTGGTGCACTGACGACCATCGGCGGCATTGTCGCACTCATTATTGTTCCGGCGATCGTCCTGGCTCCCCGGACCCAACCAACCGATACGGTCGCCAGCTAAGTTCTGTGGCGCTAAAGTGGTGGTTGCCCACATCACCTATCAGAGTGAAGGAACAGCAGAATGCCACACATCGCCATCAGCATGCACCCGGGGCGCGATACCGAGACGAAACGTAACATCGCCGAAACGATGAAACAACACTATGTGGAGACCTTCGGCGTCGACGACGACGCCGTCTCCGTATCCATTGTTGAGATCCCAGCCGATGAGTTCACCGAGACCATTCAGCAGCGCTACCGTCCCGAAGAACTCTACGTTTCATCACGTGCGGTTCACTGAACCCTCTAGTGTTTCACAAATGCTGTTGGGAAGGATCAAAGTCAGCGCGGAAATATCAAACGCTGATGCGGACCTTCCAGCCGAGCCACGGCAACTTTTACGTCATTCAACTCGGTCTGTAATTGACCAATCCGCTCGTCCATTTTGTTGAACCGGTCGTCTACTTTATCGAAACGCTCATCCACTTTGTGGAAGCGTTCATATACCCTATCGAAGCGTTCGTCCACTTTATCGAAACGCTCATCCACTTTATCGAACCGTTCATCCACTTTATCGAAGCGTTCATCCACTTTGTCGAAGCGGTCATCGACTCTATCGAGTCGTTCGTCCATGCGCCGGAGCAACCAAGCCAAGCCAGCGAAGAAGCCACCGCCGAGAGTAATCAAAACACCGGCAGCGGCTAGCATAATCGAAATCACTTCGGCTGACACGTACATACCTCCATTGTGCCCCATGGTTGCGCCCTACGCCATCTAACCTAACCACCGACGCTTTTTGTAAAAAATATTGAAGTCGGTTTGTGGAAAACCGGAGGCGAAGAGGTCTTATGTGGACGTAACCTCCGCTCTGTGCTGGTCGTTCACTACCCCGGCGAATCGCCCTTGAACGTCCGTGAGCTCGGCAGTTGCTCAAAACACTAGCTGGTCAGCAGCCAACGAGTCGCAAGAGGTTCGGCGAAACGGCTCCGCGACCTACAATGAGGTCATGGGCAACCCTGTGGAACCGATCGGACAAATGACGCCATACAGTGCCGAGCACATAGTTGCCCTGATGGGCACCGTCATAGTCACCACAGCATTGATACTCATTGCCCGACGTCTCCGGGGAACAGCACAGGAAGATCGGTTTCTGCAAGTAGCAGGCTGGCTCATGTTGTTGGTCACCTTCAGCTGGATGATCTGGGGCATGCTACCGAGCCAATGGAACATCGATCAATCACTGCCCCTGCATTACTCTGATGCCCTGCGCCTCATCACGTCCCTAGCACTACTTACCCGAACCGGTTGGGCGGTCTCCATCTGCTATTTTTGGGGGCTGACGCTCAACTTGCAATCCATCATCACACCGGACCTAAACTATTTTGATTACCCATTCATTGAATATGTCGTCTACTGGTTTTTGCATATCATGGCGTTCGCGGTGCCCATCGTATTCGTCGGGGCACTAGGTTACCGGCCAACCTGGCGCGGATTCGGCTTCGCATACCTTGCAACCGTGGCATGGGCGTGCTTAGTAGTTGGCGCCAACGGGCTTACTGGCGCCAACTATGGGTACCTCAGCCGTGGACCGGAGGGCCCATCCATCCTAGATCTACTCGGTCCCTGGCCGCTGTATATTCTGTGGGAAGCGGTCATTATCGCCGTTGTGTGGGCGCTGATGACTTGGCCTTTACAAACCATCAGGACACGTAAAGCTCCAGTTATCGACAAATGGGCTACCATGCGCCGCAGGGAAATCTCATCGGACCTTGCCATACCCTCGAGTGCATACTTACCTAAATAAGTTACCTGAACTGTGCTTGCCGTGAGCACCTCGGTAGTACGTGTGATTTGCTGCGCGACGAGCCTCAAAGCTCCGAAAGCGGGTCCGTGACCATCCCCAGAGTTGGCAAAATAAATTACGATGGTCCTACACAAGGGGATCCAGGGTTCACCGATCCCCACGACAGCTACATGGATGAAGAAATACAAACAGTGCAAGAAGCCTGTGATCGATGAGGTCGAATTTTCATGAGCGCACAACACTGGGATCAGCGATACCACGACGCCAAAGACGACAGCGCTGGACTCTGGTCCACGCAACCACATCAGCAGTTACAACAGATCGCTGGAGCGCTGCGTCCCGGTACGGCCCTAGATCTAGCGACCGGTGATGGTCGCAACGCGATCTGGTTGGCACGTCACGGATGGCAAGTGACCGCCGTCGATTTTGCAGAAACCGGACTGAATATCGCTCGACAACGCGCCGCTGCCCAGAACGTCTCGGTTGATTGGCAGCTGGCTGACGTGACCCAGTGGTCCCCGAACCAAACATTTGATTTGGTGACGATCACGTACCTGCATCTGTCTGAGGAAACCAATGCGGCGGTTATACGACGTGTTTCACAATGGGTTGCTCCTGGCGGGACACTGCTGGTGATTGGTCATGACAAAGACAACGCGGTTAGCGGTACTGGTGGGCCTCAAGATCCGGCTGTGCTGTACAGCCCCGAAATACTACGTAGGGCCACCTCGCTGCAGATCGTTGCCGCACAACAGATCACTCGAAATACCGCCACTGATCCAGAAGGGCCACAAGATACTGGCAGTGTCGCAATCGATACGCTCTTGCATGCCACCAATCCTGCCTAAACAGACCAGCTAACACGCACCAGCAGGTAGACGATTAGCAGCCGAAGATACATAAATGACGGCGAACACTAGGAAACTACACCCACCACGACCTTGGCCAGAGCCCCTCGGGCTTCCTCAAAGGTAATCTTCTCCAGGACTAATGCCCGGGCAAGGCCGTCAGCAGCTCCGAGGATTGCATGCAGTGAAGCATCAGTGACACGCTGATCAGGAGCAAAAACCTGCAAAGCTTTGCGGCAACGGGAGCTGAACGCTACATCAGCTTCCTGCCGGAGCTCTTCAAGCTCTGCGGAACCCGATAGTGCTCCCCCGACGCCAGGTAGCTCAGTACTCTCCTGATCAATGCAACCGATGTATGCATCCGAAATAATGTTAGCGACATCATGGAGGCTTTGACTTTCGGTCTCCAGAGAGGCTTCCAGCGACTCGTGAGTACGGGCCTTAAACTCCCGATAAAGCTCCACCAACACAGCAGCTTTGGTCCCGAAGTGTTGATAGACCAAAGGCTTGGTAACTCCCGCATGGTCTCCTAGACGCGTCAGGGTCAGCGCGTCACTACCTTCTTCCCGGATGAAATCGCGGGCTGCGTCCAAGAGCTGGGCGTGGCGTTGGTCATACGACATGCGTTGACGGGTACCGGCAGGGACGGTGCTCATTGCATTCCTCTCAAGATTGCGATAACTTACTAAAAGTAACTTACGGATAGTAGCTTACAGATTTAACTTTACTCTAGCCGGAAGGTGTCGCATATGCACTCGGTTGTTCTTTTTGCTCATCCTGAGCCCGATTCGCTTACAGCGCATGTTACTCAGCAGATTGCCGATGGGATCACTGCAACAGGCGGTACCACTGAGATCGCTGATCTGGCATCTGAGGGATTCGATCCACGTCTAACTCATGCTGATCTCCAGGTAGTGCGTGGGCTGGGTCATGTGCCGGACGATGTTCGGGCTGAACAAGAACGAATTGAACGTGCTGACACTCTCGTGGTGGTGCACCCTGTGTATTGGTGGAGCATGCCCTCCCTTCTAAAGGGTTGGGCGGATCGTGTCTTTACCTTTGGTTGGGCATTTGGCAGTGAGCAGGCCACCGCCTTGGCTGACAAGGACATACATATGGTGCGTCTAGGCGGCAGCGCCCCGGAGACGTACTCCAAACACGGGTATCTCGACGCCATACGTACCGTCGTCGATCACGGTATCTTCGAATTTGCCGGTCGTCCGCTGTCTTCCACGCATCTTTTGCATACGGCACCGGAAGGCATTGAGCAACGAGTAGCGGATGTGGTCTCTGCAGTGACAGCTGAAGCGGCAAAGGCTCCGGTCGGTTCTCTAACGCTCTAAGCACCCAGATTTTAATACTGAAGGACAAACATTATGAATGCCATTGAACTAGGCGTAGATACTTTTGGTGACGTTGCAAGTCGTGCAGATGGGTCTGCGCTGACTCCCGCTGAGACCATACGCGCAGTTGTTGAGGAAGCTGTGCTTGCAGACAAGGTGGGGTTGGATACATTTGCTATCGGTGAACATCACCGCGCGGATTACGCGGTGTCATCACCGGAGATGGTGCTTGCGGCCATCGGTGCGCGCACAGAAAATATCCATCTCTCCAGTGCAGTGACGGTCCTGAGCTCGGACGATCCGGTCAGGGTATACGAACGCTTCGCCACATTACAGGGGATAACCAACGGTCGAGCTGAAATCATGGTTGGGCGTGGGGCCTATACCGAGTCATTTCCGTTGTTCGGTCTGCCGTTGGAACGGTATGAAGAGCTTTTTGAGGACCGGTTGGGTCTTCTGAGCAAACTCCTGACAGGTAAACCGGTGACCTGGGAAGGCAGCACCCGGGCACCTCTGCATGACCAGGATGTGCACCCCGCACTTGAACAGGACCTGCCGGCATGGGTCGCCGTCGGGGGGACCCCGGAGTCTGTTGTCCGCGCGGCCAAATATGGTCTTCCTGTAATGCTTGCCATCATTGGCGGCCATCCCTCGCGGTTCGCTCCATTTGCTGACCTGCATCGCCGCAGTGTTGAAGAGCATGGTTTCTCGCCTCAGCCACTGGGGGTCCACTCTCCCGGATATATTGCTGAGACGGATGAGCAGGCACGTGAGGAATTCTGGCCACACTACTCCGAGGTAATGGACCGCATGGCAAGGGAACGCGGGTTCAGCTCAATGTCTCGTCAACGGTTTGAAGCCGATGCAACAGGGGGCGCGCTAATGGTGGGGTCTCCCGAATCGGTGGCACCTCGCATTGCAGACGCCTTGCGCACACTGGGGGCGACCAGATTTTCCATGAAGTACTCCAGCGGGCATATGCCGCATGAGCTGGCTATGAAATCCATCGAGCTCTACGGCCGCGAGGTGGCCCCGAGAGTTCGCGAAATACTTTCCAAATGATCAAGGAGAAAACAGTGACGCAGAAGCTTAGAGATCAACGAGTGCTCGTGATCGGCGGAGCGAAGTATCTGGGCGAAGCCGTGGTACGTGCCGTGGCTGACGAGGGTGCTCATGTGATCATCGGCGCCCGTGACGAAGAACGCGCTCAGACGCTAGCCGGTGATCTTCCCCGTGCAGAAAGCATCTATATTGATGTCGCTAAAGAACAGACCATCAAAACGGCAGCGGAAACGCTGAAATCTGTTGACCATATCATCGTGACCGCCTCAGCCCATCACAACGTTCCAGTGGCGGAGCTCGAACATGACGGTATTGTCAACGCATTTGAGGCCAAAATCGTGGGGCCCATGCTAGTTGCGAAACATTTCGCGCCGTTGATGCCCGACCATGGGTCATACCTGCTGTTCTCCGGGACAGCAGCGTGGAACCCTTCGGCAGGTTTGTCGGTGATGGGTGTCACCAATGGAGCTGTGGCGTTCCTCGCAAGCCATCTTGCCCACGAGCTGGCTCCACTGCGTGTCAACGCTATTTCGCCAGGAATTACTGATTCAGGCACCTGGGACGGGATGGACGCGGAATCTCGAAAAGGTCTCTATGACGGTGCTGCTCAAGGGAGTCTGGCAGGTCGCGTCGGACAAGCCCAGGAAGTGGCTGAGGCTGCTGTTTTCCTGTTGGGCAGTGACTACATCTCAGGCGAGACCCTCCATGTAGACGGCGGATCACGTCACTCCTAAAACGAATAAACACACTAATCATTAAAACTATTTAAGGAAAAATCTTATGTCACGTATCGCAGTAATCTATTACTCGTCCACCGGATCCACGTATTCCATTGCTCAGGCCTTCGCAGAAGGAGCTGCCGAGGCTGGAGCTGAGGTTCGTCTTCGCCGTGCCGGAGAACTTGCTCCCCAGGCTGTCATCGAGTCGAACGAAGCTTGGGCAAATCACCTGTCTGCTACCCAAGGTATCGAGATCGCTACACCTGAGGATCTAGTGTGGGCCGATGGTTTTGCGCTAGGCGCCCCAACACGCTTTGGCCAGCCTGCCTCGCAGTTGAAGCAGTTTATCGATACCACCAGCGGGCCTTGGGCAGCAGGCCAACTTGCCGGCAAACCGGCCTCAGTATTTACTTCTACGACTGAACGGCACGGTGGGCAAGAATCCACGCTGCTGGCCTTGCACCACACCTTGTTCCACTGGGGAGCAACTATTGTGCCCACCGGGTATGTTGACTACCAGCTGTCCCATGCCGCAGGAGGAAACCCTTACGGTGTCAGTGCCATTACCGGGGAGGGAGCACCTGACGAGCATGTATTAGCTCTGTCAAGGTTCCAAGGAAAACGACTCGCTGAACTTTCCGATGCACTCAAGCCTGCTGAAGTTGCTGTAGCGGCAGTGTAACTAGGACAGCTGTTCTTAAGCTGTTGTTGTGTAACAAGTGGCTTATTGGCTGCTGCGTCGATGTAGCAGTCAATGGGCCACTTGTCTTAATCTCCTGTCAGTCGGAGCACAGTCATATCCTTGCGCTTGTCAGCCCGTTAACCGGCGAATTCGCGCGCCGGCATGCCAGAGATTTCGGTATCTGCGACAAAGAGGGAACCTGCCAGCGGATCGTCGTCGTCGGCCAGATTTTCGCGTGATGTGGTGATGTATAACTGCTCCAGATTTGGTCCACCGAACGTACATGCCGTCACCTGGCGGGCCTCAACCTCGATAACTTCATCTAGGTGACCGTCGGGAGTATAGCGACGCACTTGGCCGGAACCATTCATCGCTACCCATATCCCGTTATCAATATCGACCGTCAGACCATCGGGAACCTCATCTTCGCCGAACACCACGAGGGTACGCCGATTGTTCAGCCCGGCATTTCGGGTGTAATCAAAAACATCGATGCGATGGGTGTTGGTGTCGACATAGTAGGCCAGGGTGCCGTCCGGGCTCCACTCTAGACCGTTGGAAATTGTGACGTTGTGTAACACCGGGTGCACTGACAGATCAGGGTCTATTCGGTATAGGCTGGCCGCACCGGGCTGCTGGTCATAGGCCATGGAACCGCAATAGAACCGGCCATCTGGATCGCATCCGCCATCATTCATCCGGATGCTTT
>DEPX01000064.1:0-285 GCA_002358975.1 Micrococcaceae bacterium UBA3381
ATTTACGGCACAGACTTGCACGCGGTGCCCGAACTGCTGGATCTGGGCCGCCCGGACCGTCTTGCCGAAGCGGCCGCGAAACTGGCGGTGCATCGACCGCAGGCAGTCATGTGGGCATGTACCTCTGGCAGTTTTGTGTACGGCATTGATGGGGCTCGACGACAGGCAGAGCAGTTGGCGGCCGACGCCGGCGTACCCGCGGCCAGCACCAGTCAAGCCTTCGTCTCGGCGTTAGCGGCACTGGGGATAAATCGGGTGGCTGTAGCCGCCAGCTATCCGCGGCAA
>DEPX01000064.1:308-581 GCA_002358975.1 Micrococcaceae bacterium UBA3381
GTGGCCACACTGTTCGTTGAGTATCTAGCCGGCTCTGGCGTAGACATCACTTCGATGTCCAGTTCTGGGATTGATACTGCTGCCGAAGTCGGTGGCCTGGACCCGGATCAAGTTCTCAACCTGGCCCTGCGCCATGACGACCCGGCAGCTCAGGCGCTGCTGATCCCGGACACCGCGATGCGGACCGTTGAGCTGCTGCCTCAGCTAGAAGAGCAGGTAGGTAAGCCGGTACTCACGGCGAACCAGGTAACCATCTGGCACGGGTTACGGATC
>DEPX01000064.1:590-4413 GCA_002358975.1 Micrococcaceae bacterium UBA3381
GGCGCGCCGGTCTCGACTGTTCGACTCGGTACGCTTTTTGCATCCTAGCCGTGCAATCACGGGATCGTCAGTTGGGTACCGGCCAGCGCACGGTGGTTAGCGTCTGCGAAATTCAGGGCGCTGCGCCGTGGGATCACCGCAGAATCGCTCCACTCGGTCAACATGAATGAGACCTTCGCCTGCATCTGTGTGCTCAATAGCTGAAAGGAGTCTTCCGGATCGGTGCCCACGAGTCCCCGTAGCAGCCACCAGGTCCAGGCGGCCGCTCCGGCGTTGGCAACGAAGTCAGGGACTACGGGAATGCCTCGTACCGCCAGCAGCTCTTCGGCGTCTGGCGTTGTGGCAGAGTTGGCAGCTTCGACTACGACTCGAGCAGTAATGCTGGGTACTGCATCGGCCTTCAAAGCGTAGGAGAATGCAGCAGGTATCAGGATATCCGCTGGCAGGCTGAGCACTGACTCACTTGGTAAACATTCGATGTCATCTGGAACCCGTGAACGATCAATTTCACCGTAGGAGTCCCGAAGCGCCAGCAGGGCCGGAACATCTAACCCGCGCGGGTCATAGAGGGTTCCGGCAGCATCGGCGATCGCAACCACGGGTACGCCGGCTTCGTGCAAGAACCATGCGGCACCGCCGCCCATGGTGCCAATCCCTTGGAGCGCTACAGTGGTGACTGATGGGTTCCATTTCAAAGAATTCGCAGTGCCCAGGCATGCTTGGGCCACACCGTACCCTCCGATCACATCACGCAGCGGAAGGCCGCCTGGGGCATGCGTTGCCATCCCGTTTTTGACCCGCTGCAGAGACTGGGCGGGATGCTCTGAGCGTTGAATCGCCGCGTGGTAGGACTCGTTCAAGCCAAGGGATACTAAGGCGTCGTCGAGATCTGTTTGGACAATGCCCAAATCCTCCGCCGTAACCCAGTGCTCCTGAAGCCAGGGCAACATGGCCGCAAAGAACCGCTCCAGAACTTTAAGGGCCTCGGGGTGATGAGGGTCGATGTCCAGGCCAGCTTTCGCCCCGCCCACTGGCAGCCCGAAGGCAGCAGTCTTGAGAGTCATGCGGCGAGCCAGATCGGTTACTTCGGAAAGCGTGCACCCGGCACGCATGCGGGTCCCCCCGGTCGCCAGTCCTCCTACCAGACTATGGATGACCAAAAAGCCATGGGTTCCAGTGACTGGGTCTGTCCACATCTGCTCATGTACGGGTGGTTCATCAATGATCCCAGCAGATTGGGAATGATCCACTTGTTGTGTCATGTGGAACTGGTCATACCGCGAAGGGTTGGGTATCGTAGTCAAGAGTCTCACCTCCACCGTTTGCCCGGTGCCTGCTGTCTGTGCGACGCAGACTGATGCCGGACCCTTGGGGCCTTAAATTGTCAATTAGCCTATAAACCCAGTGTGATCCACGACTCTCGAAGCGTCTAGCGCGAGTTTCTGCACGATGTCGTTCACGGTTCCTGCATGGTTATGCTGTTGCTGAACTACACTGTTTGGTATGGACCTGTCACTGCACCGTTTGCGGATGCTGCGAGAGCTGCATCGGCGGGGCACTGTGACTGCGGTCGGCGAGGCTCTGCATTACAGCCCTTCCGGGGTTTCTCAACAGTTGGCTCAACTGGAGCGCGATGTCGGAGCGGTGTTACTTGAACGCTATGGACGGCGTGTGCGTCTGACTGAGCTTGGCCTTCTGCTGGCCGAACACGCGGAAGAGATTTTGGCCTCGGTAGATCGTGCTTCGATGGCTCTAGAACAGGCGCAAGATGGGGTCACGGCACGATTGACTGCTGGTGTGTGGGCCTCCGTCGCCTCGGGTCTAGTTACTCCAGCTCTGGGCGCACTGGCCAAGGACTACCCAGGTATCGATGTACACACTATCGAGCTGGCTCCGGAAGCTACGGCTGAAGCCGTGATGGACGGTTCATTAGATTTCTCATTTGTTATTGACTATACGAGTTATCCCATGGCCTGGGACCCAGGCCTGGTCCGTGAGGTCATTGCAGTGGAACGCCTGTACGCTGCGGTTCCGGCCGGCAGTATCCGCGGAACAACCATGGCACTGCTAGATCTGAGTGAGCATCCCTGGATTCTGGCCGGTTCTCGCTCGCATTTGGGCAAAGCGATCCGATTGGCCTGTCGTCGAGAGGGATTCGACCCGCATATTATGCACACGGTTGAGGAACAATCGACTGCGTTAGCGATGGTTGCAGGCGGTCTTGGCGTCTCGTTGGTATCTGATCTTGCACTGGCTTCAGTGCCCGCGGGAGTAGGTATCGTGGCGCTGGATCAGCCTGTAATGCGCACGGTATCGATTGCCCGGCGCAGTGCTGCCAGCCCACGTTCCGCACTGGACCTAGTTATTGCTGCCGTCCGCACTGCAGCCGCCGAAAAAGGGTTGGCCAGTAGCACTGGGCTGCCTTCGGAGACCGATGAGCATACCAACCGGTAGCCACGCCCGGTACACGGCCGCACGCTACTGTGTTTTTGGCGCTTAGAACTGCTGGATGTCCCGAGCATCCACGATGATACCGTCTTCATCGGCGTAGACCATTGCACCGGGGATGAACTCTACGTTGTGAATGGTCACCGATACATCACGGATGCCAGTATTGTCTTTGGTAGATTTGCGCGGATTCGAGCCCAACGCTTTGATTCCCATTTCGAGTTCTTCAAGTTCATGACGATCACGCACGGCACCGTTGATGATTACTCCGGCCCAACCGTTATCGGCAAATGACTGGGCAATATTTCCACCCATCAGTGCGGTGTGTAGGCTGCCGGCGCCGTCGACGACCAAGATTTGGCCATTGCCGGACTCGTTGCCTATGGCCTTGATCAGCCCGTTGTCTTGATAGCACTTTACCGTGCGGATGCGTCCGTGAAACTGTCGGTGGCGGCCAAGGCTTTGCATTTGAAGGTCAAGCGAAGCCACTGCTTCTTCGAAGTCATCGTAGATATCGGAGGTGTAGATAATTTCGCGTTGGGTCATCGTAGGCTCTTTTCGATTGCAGGAAATGGAACGGACCTAGTGCTCACGTGCACAACACTAATTGCACGGCGAGTTTTGCAAAAGATGCCAGCGTGCGGGTGAGCGAAACTGCTGGCAGTTGCGGTCGGTTTTGTTATAACCTGGGGGACACTTCAACGGGAGGAGCAGATATGCATTCAGACCGTAAGAAATTCCAAGTTGAAATCCCTGAAAGCGAGCATGCCGAAGAACTCATCTTCGATGAGCCGGATGAACCAGAAGAGGTAGCACCGCTGGGCGCTGCGGAAACCACTGTTAGTGAGACGGACTGGGTCGATCAACAAAAAGACGTGCTGTTCGATGAAGAGGAACGGGACGACACCTAGCCGCTGCATAGTTGAGTAGAAAAATGCAGTGGGCGCCGATCATAGTGTTCGGCGCCCACTGCGTGTGTTAATAAGGTTTAGAAGAAGCCTTGTGGCTGTTCGGAGTATGACACCAACAAGTTTTTGGTTTGCTGGTAGGCCTCAAGCAGCATCAGGTGGGTTTCACGTCCGAAGCCAGACATCTTATATCCGCCAAATGCGGCGTGAGCAGGGTAGGAGTGGTAATTGTTGACCCATACGCGACCAGCCTGGATATCCCGGCCAGCACGGTAGGCAACATTGCCGTTACGCGACCATACGCCTGCACCAAGACCGAACAGGGTGTCATTAGCAATCGAGATGGCGTCATCGTAGTCACGAAATGTTGCGGTGGCTACCACAGGGCCGAAGATCTCTTCTTGAAAGACTCGCATGTCATTGGTTCCGCGTAGCACAGTGGGTTGTACGTAATAGCCGCCGGAGAG
>DEPX01000064.1:4530-5856 GCA_002358975.1 Micrococcaceae bacterium UBA3381
TCGTTGGACGCCTGTGCGCCCATCATCGTGTCGGTATCTAACGGGTTGCCCATCTTGATCTTTTTGACCCGCTCCAGGGCCAGGTCGTAGAAATCGTCGGCGATATTCTCCTGGATTAGAGCACGCGATGGGCAGGTGCAGACTTCGCCCTGGTTAAGGGCGAAGAAGGTGAACCCTTCTAAGGCTTTATCCAAGAACCCGTCATTTGTGTCCATAACGTCGCCGAAGAAAATATTAGGTGACTTGCCGCCCAATTCCAGAGAGACGGGGATGATGTTTTCGGTGGCGTACTGCATGATCATACGCCCGGTGGTGGTTTCACCGGTAAACGCGATCTTGCCGATGCGCGGGCTGGAGGCCAGCGGTTTACCTGCTTCTAGACCAAAACCATTGACGACGTTCAACACTCCCGGTGGGATCAGATCGCCTACCAATTCCATCAGAAACATGATGGAAGCCGGAGTTTGTTCGGCTGGTTTCAGCACGATGGCATTGCCTCCGGCAAGTGCCGGCGCGATTTTCCAGATGGCCATCAGAATCGGGAAGTTCCACGGAATGATTTGGCCAACGACTCCGAGCGGTTCGTGGTAGTGGTAGGCCACCGTATCTTCGTCAATCTGAGATAGAGTGCCTTCTTGGGCACGGATCGCCCCGGCGAAATAGCGCAGGTGATCAATGGCCAGTGGAATATCGGCGTTGAGCGTTTCACGGACTGCTTTGCCATTATCCCAGGCCTCAGCAACTGCGATGGCTTCGAGGTTTTCTTCCATTCGATCGGCAATGGCTAACAGTAGTGCTCCGCGTTCGGTGGGCGAAGAGTTATTCCAAGTTTTGGCTGCGGTATGTGCTGCATCGAGTGCGGCTTCGATATCTTCGGCGGTGCCACGGCCCACCTCGCAGAACGTTTGGCCGGTAATCGGGGTGGGGTTTTCAAAGTATTGCCCCTTGACCGGAGCGACCCATTGTCCGCCGATGTAATGCTCGTAACGCGATTTATAGTCGGCTATGGCGCCTGAGGTGTTCGGGTTGGCATAGGTGGTCATGATCGTGCCCTTCGATAGAGTACAAACTCGTGTTTAGTGATGCACATCACTTTAGGGGCAGGTGGGTTGCAGTGACGTTGCAACCCAGGTCATGAGCTTGTCAGCAGGCCAGGCGTTGCAGTGTTGCTGTAACGACTGCACGCCGAGGGCTATCCGGCGGCAAAATCTGCAACGCGAGCATCCAGGCTTCAATATCTTCGGCTGCCTCGCTGCGGCTGAGGTAACACCATAATTGGTCAGCGCTCGCATCGGCCAGGACGGCTTCGCGTAGCGTGGTGGCAAG
>DEPX01000064.1:6016-7436 GCA_002358975.1 Micrococcaceae bacterium UBA3381
GGCTGCGAGCAAAGCCGTGCTGGTTGATTGCTGGAATCCAAAATTTTGCGTAGTCGAGAAATTTCGGCGCGCACTGTGGTGAGTCGGGCAGATAATTGTTCTGGTGCCAGCTCGCCGAATAGTTCATAGGCTAGTTGGGTGGCATTGAGTCCGGTGCGGTGCCAGTCCAGAAGGGTCAGAATTTCTGCGTGCCGGTTAGATAGCCGCAGCTCACCGATGCGAGCCGTGTGGCCGGAGGCGACATCGATAGTAGTGGGAGCAGTGAGTTCTGGTTCCCCGGTATAAGGTGTGCCCGGGAAGGTGTGGGTGGCCCAGAATTGTTCGATTGCGTGGGCAGTATTGCTAAGCATGGCTAATGCCAGCGGGGAAACCGCTATCGGTGAACCTGTCAGGTCCAGCATGCCCAGTACACTGCCGGATGGGTGACGCAGTGGGATGGCGCTGCAGTAAAACTCGTGAACGTTATGGCTAAAATGCTCGGCGCCGGCTACTTGGGCCGTGGCTCCTGTCGATAGGGCCGCGCCGGGTGCGGAGGTACCCATTGATGCCTCAGACCAGTCGGCCCCCGGCGCGAAACCGATATTTTCGGCACGATCTCGTGTCGTTGTGGCGCCGTCCACCCATAACAAATGGCCATGTGGGTTAGAAATAGCAGTGATGAGACCGACATCGTGAGCTGGGGCCAGTAGTGTTTGCAGCATAGGGAGTACGGCGGCAATCGGGTGGGTTTTGCGGTGATCGGCTAGTGATTCCGTAGAAATTGTGACCGGAGTGGTAACTTTTGCAGGATTGTCGTGCAACGCAAGGCAACGGCGCCAGGAATCGGTCACCGGCGATCGTACGTGAGTGGGGTCAACCACCGCATCGGTGAGTTTCTCATGAGCAGCAGCCACGGCCTGTTGGTAAGCGTTATCGGCGGGGTCGCTGTGTTGGTGGTCAAGTTGTGTCATGAATCCAGCAGGGTTGAGCGCATGAGAAATCGTTTTCCCTCGGGTGTTTCAACCGAAAAGCCGGCCCCTCTACCATCGACGATGTCTAAGGTGATATGTGAGCCACGGATGTATTCGAAATGTGGCTTGCCTACCCAAAAACCGATCTCGCTGGCATCGAGTTCATCGGTTTCGGGCAGCTCAAAGGTGCCCATCAGGACATCCTGGGCTCCGGTGCGAAAATCATCGATTGGATAGCACATCGGTGTTGAACCGTCACAGCACCCGCCGGATAAATGAAACATCAGATCCCCGTGGATGCCGCGCAGCTTTTGTAGGAGGTCTAGAGCGTCTTGGGTCATGGCGACCCGGGAGAAATCCTCACCGGGAATTTCGGGACGAGAAGCAACTAACGTAGTCATACCAGTAGCCTAGCTTTAAACGTGACTAACGTCACGAAAAATCGTGTATCGCGGCCAGAGAATTAAATT
>DEPX01000191.1:0-14620 GCA_002358975.1 Micrococcaceae bacterium UBA3381
ATTGGCCACCCAGGGTAGCCTCTGGGTCAGCCCAGAACCACGGGGTGAGCACAAAGGCGCGTTCGTGAGCACGCGGATGCGGCAGGGTGAGCACCGGGTGGTTGGAGGTGACACCTTGATAGGTAATCAGATCAACATCCAGGGTTCGGGGGCCCCAACGCACAGTACGCACCCGTTGGGCTGTTTGTTCTAATGCTTGGCCAAACTCTAAAAGCGCATGCGGACTGAGCCGGGTTTGGACAATGAGTACTTGGTTAAGGAAATCAGGTTGCTCCGGCCCGCCAACCGGGGCGGTCTTTGCAAGCGGTGATACCGCGGTGAGCCAAATATTTTCGGCCTGCCGGAATCCTTCAACGGCATCATGCAAAATCCTGCGCGATTGCCCCAAATTTGAGCCCAACGCAATCACCGCCTGTACCGGTTCGGTGGGTGGGGCCACCAGCTGGGCGTCCAAATGTTGCATCGTCACCGCCTTCAATCGTTGCGGTCGCGTGTCACCGTAACGGCAACATTAGCAAAATCCGCCGGGATCGGCGCCTGAGGTTTATTGACGGTGACTTGCACCGAATTAATGGGAGCAAACTGGCTCAGAATTGCATCGGCCATAGTGGCGGCGAGCGTTTCGATGAGATTTACCGGTGGACCAGTAATAATGTTTTCCACCACTTCTGCCACCTGCGCATAATTTACGGTCGCTGTAACATCGTCGGTGGCGGCCGCCTGGCTGATATCCAATTGGCAGGCTACATCGACCACGAACATTTGGCCGGTAGCCCGTTCGTGGTCCAGCACTCCGTGATGACCGCGGACACGCAGCCCGGTCAAGCTGATGGTACCCATATTATTGGGTGGCCCGGCCGGCAGCTACGGTTTTCACGGCGTCAACATTGGGGATGATCGAATGCACACGTACTGCCCAGACACCCTGATCGGCGACTTGGGCGGTAATGGCCGCGGTAGCATGATCCCGCTGCCGTGGTTCCACCGGATCAGCCGGGTCATCGGCCAACATTTTGCCAAGAAAGCGTTTACGTGATGCACCTATAAGAATCGGAAGCTCAAGTTTGTCGAATGCATCAAGGTTCTTCAGCAGTTGCCAGTTCTGGTCTCCTGACTTCGAAAAGCCCAAACCCGGGTCGACAATCAGTTGCTCTTTTTTCACGCCCGCAGCAACAAAGGTATCCACAATCTGTTGGGTTTCAGCCACCACATCGGCTACCAAATCGTCATAATCGGTCAGCGCGTCCATGGTCTTAGAGTTGCCACGGTTGTGCATCACAATATAGTGGGCACCGGTTTCGGCAATCAGCTCGGGCATTTCGGCCTCGTGATTGAGTCCCGAGACGTCGTTAATCATGACTTCGCCGTATTCCAGTGCGGCACGAGCAGTCTCGGTGTGCCGGGTATCCACCGATACATACACCCCGGCCTTTACTAGGGCCTCAATAACGGGCAGAACCCGGGATTGTTCTTCTTCCGGGCTAATTTCCTCGGTGCCCGGGGCCGTGGATTCTCCACCGACGTCGATAACATCAGCACCGGCATAATGCATCCGCAACCCGTGATCGATGGCTTTGGAAACCACAAAGTTTTCCCCGCCGTCAGAAAATGAATTATCGGTCACGTTCAGGATGCCCATGACCAAGGTGCGATCGGTTGGCAAATCCGCGAACGTTTTACGCGTCGCTTTGCGAACCACCGATAGCGGGCCCGTTGCCGGACCGGTTCCTGGGACAGCTCCAATAGACATGGGGAAATCCTTCCTCGTAGACAAACCTCTACCGGGCTTAGTGTACCCCGGCGTTAAGAATCAAACTCATCGCCTCATTACGGGTCGATGACTCACGCAACTGACCGCGCACCGCCGAGGTCACCGTCTTTGCATGTGGTTTTTGTACCCCGCGCATCGACATACACATGTGCTCCGCTGAGATCACCACGATGGCCCCGGCCGGATCCAAGTGTTCCATAATGGCCTCAACAATTTGGGTCGTCAGGCGTTCTTGCACCTGAGGACGACGCGCATACAGTTCCACCAGTCGTGCCAGCTTGGACAACCCGGTTACTTTACCCTCGACCGAAGGGATATAACCAATATGGGCTTTACCGTGAAATGGCACCAGGTGGTGCTCACACATTGAATAAAACTCGATATCTTTGACCAACACCATTTCTTCATGCGAAATGTCAAAAGTGGTGCCCAAAAGTTCGGCCGGATCATGGTCCAACCCGGCAAAGAATTCCTCATACGCCCGGGCCACACGCGCCGGGGTATCGATTAGGCCTTCACGATCCGGGTCCTCCCCCACGGCCAACAGAATCTCGCGAACCGCGGCTTCGATTCGAGGATGATCAAACATTTTAGCTCTCCTGCTCGTCACCGCGGGAAATATCATCGACGTCGTCGCTGGTATCTGTTGGGGTGTCAGCGTGCACGAGTTTATCGGTGGCGGTACCCGCTGGCATTTCAACCGGTGGGATATCCGATACCGGGCGGTCCTGATGGAACAACCACGTCTCGCGCGGCGCATACTTCCGCACGCTGGCAAAAATATCCGCCAACTGGTGACGATTCAAGGTTTCTTCTTCCAATAACCTGGCGGCCAGGTTGTCCAAGATGTCCCGGTTTTCGGTCAAAATCCAGTAGGCCTCACCGTGGGCGGTGTCCATCAGCTTGCGGACCTCTTCATCCACAACAAAAGCCAACTCGTCAGAGAAGTCTCGTCCCGAAGCCATTTCACGGCCCAAAAACGGTTCGTCGTCGGCAGAGCCTAGTTTCACGGTCCCCACCCGAGCCGACATACCGTACTCGGTTATCATCTTTCGTGCAGTTTCAGTTGCCTTAGTGATGTCGTTGGACGCGCCCGTGGAAGGATCATGGAAGACCACTTCCTCAGCCACACGACCACCCAACGCATACGCCAACTGGTCCAGTAACTCGTTGCGGGTCACCGAATATTTGTCCTCATCCGGAACCACCATGGTGTAGCCCAAAGCTCGACCACGCGGCAAAATCGTGACCTTTGAAACCGGGGCCGAATGGTTCAGCCCGGCAGCAACCAAAGCGTGACCACCCTCGTGATAGGCGGTGACTTTACGTTCATGATCATTCATCAACCGAGTACGTTTTTGTGGCCCAGCCATGACCCTGTCCACTGCTTCGTCCACCGCACGGTTATCAATCAGATGCGCATTGGAGCGCGCCGTCAATAACGCCGCTTCGTTGAGCACATTGGCAAGATCGGCACCCGAAAATCCCGGGGTCCGCTGGGCTAGTCCGAACAGGTCGATATCTTCAACCAACGGTTTGCCCTGGGCATGCACCTTCAGAATCTGCAAGCGGCCTTCCAACGACGGCGCCTCAACCGGCACCTGCCGATCAAAACGACCCGGACGCAACAACGCAGGATCCAAGACATCCGGGCGGTTAGTTGCGGCAATCAAAATGACATTGGTGTTTTCGTCAAAGCCGTCCATTTCCACTAACAGTTGGTTCAACGTTTGTTCTCGTTCGTCATTACCGCCACCAACACCGGCACCTCGATGACGACCCACCGCATCAATTTCGTCAACGAAAATTATGGCAGGAGCATTCTTTTTCGCCTGATCAAAGAGGTCTCGCACACGCGAGGCACCAACACCAACAAACATTTCAACAAAATCGGAACCCGAAATTGTATAGAACGGCACACCGGCTTCTCCGGCCAGTGCCCGAGCAATTAATGTCTTACCGGTACCGGGAGGGCCATATAACAGTACACCGGTCGGGATTTTTGCCCCAACTGCTTTAAACTTCTCCGGCTCGGTCAAAAATTCCTGAATTTCGTGCAGCTCTTCGACAGCTTCATCTGCACCGGCAACATCCTTGAATGTAACCTGCGGGGTGTCCTTGGACATAAGTTTGGCCTGCGACTTACCAAACTTCATCATTTGGCTGCCGCCACCCTGCATACGAGATAGGAAGAACCAAAACAGCAACGCAATCAAGATGAACGGAATTAAAAAGCCCAACATCGACAATAACCAGTTAGACTTCACCGGCTCGTCGGTGTAATCGTCCAGATCCGATTCCGCGATTGTCGACGTCACAGCCTGGGCACGGTCCGTCGAATAAAAGAAATGTACCTGGGTACCCAGGTTGCGGTCCTCGTGAACATAGTCGTCCTGCAGCGTTAGGTCGACTCGATGATCATTATCATCAAGCATCGCCTGAGTTGCTTCATCGTCCTGAAGCAGTTCAATACCCACTGAAGTGTCGACGCGGTTCGATGACGAACCTGACAATACCGGCACGATGAGCAGTAACGCTAATACTGCCAGGACGATCCAAATGATCGGTCCTTTAAAGATGTTCTTGGCTTTCACCCTTCTAAAGGTACCTGGTTCGTCAAGCATTGATGACTACGTCTCATTTCCTTTCGCAATCGGTGGAAGGTTTTAACGACTCGTGAGCACCCTCGAAGTTATCCACAATTGAGGTGGCCGTGGGTGTATTCGGTCTGAGGAAGCGCCAAACTAAGGGCAAGCCTAAAGATGAAAGGAGGTGCGCGATATGCCCACACCACTCCAAGCTACAACTGAAAAACTACCCCACTACGACACCGTCCTGCCGGAGGCGACCGAAACACAACGGCTTTTTGCCAGCCACGCGGCAACCGTACAAAGGTTACGTCAACGCTTCGGGGAGGCACTCAACGACATGAACCCCAGTGAACTGCTGGCATTACAATCGTTGGTTAATGAGCAGTTAGAGTCCATGCCAACACGGCATTTGATCCCCTCAGCTACTGAAACAACCGGTGACGACACCTTAACGCAAACAACCGGTGATGACACCCTAACGCTAGGTGAAGTATCGCGAATCGCCGAAGAAAACCATCGACGCTTCTATAACTTCCAATGTCGGCTAGCCATGCTGTTGGAAGGATGGTTTGAAACAGCCGAAGCTCGCAGCGCAACGTTAGCTCATAAAGGTAATACGCCATTCAAAAATGCCCGCGACTTTCAGGCCAGACTCTTGGGGATCGATGTGACCGAAGTGGATCGTCGGATGCGAATCGCAAGCGCCAACCCCGCAAAACCCGGCGCCTCAAAAACTCGGGCAGTCAAAATCCAGCGTGCTATGGCTGACGGGAGGATTGATCCGTCGTCGGCAAACTTTATTATCGACCGTCTGCGCTCGATACGAGCCTCAGCAAAACGTGCTGGTTCCACAGACAACCAGGCCGATCAGCTGGTGGCCACCAAAGAAGGCGAGTTTTTGGCAAAGGCACTCCATGCCTCACCTTCCGAGGTGCGCAAGTTCGCTGATCGGGTGAAACGCAGCACCAATCGCCAATTCACTAAGCCTGGCACACGGCTAACCCCCAAACAACTGCAATACGAGGAGGGTTTGCGATTTATTTCTCCGCTGGGTGATAATCATGTTCGCCTTGACTGGGTCATGACCAAATGGCAATACAAACACGTACTAGAACGATTACGACAGCAGATCAATAATCTTCGAACACAGTTATCGCGAATTCATGAACAACCCGGTAACGATACCAAACGACAATCCGGTGCCGACCGTATCACCCCGGCCGATGCCGAGTATGACATACCGATGCTGTACGATAACCGCACCGTGGCACAGCGGTGGTCCGATTTTGTATTGGATATTTTAGAAACCGGTCTTGTGCTGACCAGTTTCGACTCCGGACTGGCCCAGGAAATTGTTAGTACAGAACATGCCGAAGATGTTGCACCGTCCGGGGCAGTCATTCCTGGCCTAGGACAGCTGGTCAACGTATCCCCCAGTGTGACCATTGGGCTACAGTACGCTGATTTAGCCGGGACGTATCTGGATTTCGGTTCAGACAACCCGAACGTCAAAGCAGAAATTTCGGCACTTATAGAAGGCCGGAAAGCTTTCCCTGAACTCTACGATTACGACCACATGGGCATGGACTGGGCCACACTACGCCAAATGTCCTGCGATGCATCAATCATTCCAGCTGTACTCAACTCCAAGGGTGAGCCACTCGATGTCGGGCGAGCGCAACGATCCTTCCCAATAAGCATTCGTCGCGCCGTGATTTTACGCGACGGCGGATGCGCCTACCCAGGATGCCACATGCCACACATGCTTTCGGAAATCCATCATATCGTTCACTGGCAAAATGGCGGTCCGACGTCATTAGAAAACGCCGTCATGCTATGCCGATTCCACCACAACAGTATTCACCAAACCGAAGTGGAAGTGCGACTCAATGAGAACCAGTTCCCCGAATTCCTATTGGAGCCCAACTCCCAGGAGGCGGTTTGGCTGCGTAACGTTGTTCATCGGGGAACGTGAATGCGTCGAGCCCGGCACACTAAGAGCCCACGGTGGTGGCAATTAACATCAAGCCATCCCGAAAGATCACATGTTATTTATAAACATGTGGTGCCAACGTGCCGAGCACATCAAGGTTGCGATATTTCTGGTCAAAATCTAGTCCGTAACCGACTACGAATTCGTTCGGAATATCTCGGCCGATGTATTTGACGTCAATGTCTACGGCCAGAGCTTCCGGCTTTCGTAGTAATGTCACGATTTCTACCGAAGCAGGTCCACGCGATTCCAGGTTAGTTTTCAGCCAAGAAAGTGTGAGTCCCGAGTCGACAATATCTTCCACGATCAACACGTGACGGTTCATGAGATCTTCTTCGAGATCTTTGATGATTCGCACCACGCCGGAGGATTTTGTTCCAGAACCGTAGGAAGATACCGCCATAAAATCTACCGTTACCTGAGATTTCATGGCTCTAGACAGATCAGCCATAATCATCAATGCGCCCTTGAGCACACCGACCAATAAAACTTCTTTGTCCTCATAGTCGCGATCGATTTTGGCGGCAAGATTCTGGACGATTTCGTCGATTTCCTCACGACTGAGTAGCACTGACTCTAAATCATCTGAAACGTCTTCGGCCTTCATGGTCACTCCTCGTAGTGTCAGATTATTCGCTCGGATGTGAACGGATAACTAATAGTTTTGCATATTCGCCAACGTCTTTTTTGCGGTAGACGCTCAGATGTCCTTCCAACTGAATCGGACCAGCAGAGGAGGCCTTACCGACCGGTGGCCACACTAGTGTTTGGATCGCTGCTAATCGCTCCGCCGACGGTACTGGGGCACCCAAATGTTGTGCTCCAAGGGCTATAACACGACGCAGAATCGCTGGTTGCAACTTTTGAAGTTGCCGCAAAGGGAACTCGAGGCATTGTTGTCCTTCGGTACCCAACGCATAGTAGGTTTGCTCGGCCAGCTGTTCAAGCGCTGCGGTATCATCAGCGGCTAGCGCGGCCGTCGTCACCAATCCCGAAAACACCCCGGGGCCTAAACCCGTGTCAGGCTCCATCAGGGCCGGTAATAGATTTTGACGCACCCGGATACGCGCTATGGATTGTTCTTGATTCATCGGATCTTCAAAGTACCGTACGCCTGCCCAGGCGCAGATCGCTTCGGTATCCTTACGTGTTAAATCCAAAAGTGGGCGGCCGATACGGATAGGCGCATGTCCCGCTATCTTGTGGGTTCGCTGTTTTCTGATGCCAGCAATGGAACGTAAACCTGAGCCCCGGGCTAAGCCTAAAAGTACCTGTTCGGCTTGGTCGTTAGCCGTGTGAGCGGTCAATACACCGGCTGCTTGCATTGTGACCGCTAATTCCACGAAAGCAGCATACCGGGCACGTCTTGCTGATGCCTCAAGGCCCTCGCCGTGATCACGGATTTCCAAAGCGTGTGTGGCCACAGGTTCTAACCCCAAACCACGGCAGAGTGTTGCGGTGGCATTTGCGACCTCAGCTGTTACTTCTTGCAGTTGGTGGTCCAGCACTATGGCACCAAATGGCGCGCCCGTGACCCGTTGAGTTTCAGCAGCTAAAACGGCAAGTGCCAGAGAATCTGCACCACCAGAAACAGCTACTGCTATCGGATGCGTCGTGGTATCTGTCTCGTTGTGCCACTGTGTTGCAAAGGTTTTTAATGCGGCGATTCCGCTATGTACGGCTGCCGGCCAGGCGCTTTTGGGCGGCCATTGTGAGGGGCCTTGTGGCATTTCAGGCTGAGAGTTCGGGACGTTCACTGTGCTAATGCGGGCAGGCTTAACCCAACACGCGGGAAATCCAGGCGTCGGCGTCATTTAATTCTTCAGCAGTCGGCAAGTGCTCAGGAGATTTCCACACAACATTGAATTGTTCCATGCCAACCTGGTCTACTACAGCTGAAACAAAGGACTGGCCTTTTTTATATTGTTTCGCTTTTGCATCGAGCCCAAAAATTTTGCGCAATAGTTGTCCAAACCATTTGAATCTCGATGAGCGGGCATCAAAACGTTCCCGGATTTCTTTAACGCTGGGCACTAGGCCCGGATCCACGGCATCCATAATGACGTTAGCGTGTCCTTCAAGTAGCGACATAACCCCGGTGATTTGGGCTTCTAAGCTTTTAACGCGTTCAGCTTTTTGGTCACCGGTAAGCTCACTTTCGTCTTCAGGCATGAGGTTAGTCAAAAGGAATTCTGTGGCGACATCTAGTACGTGGTCGGCTAACCAGGGGGCCTGAGCGAATTGTGCCACGTGGGTGAGTTCGTGCAGGCTGACCCAAAAGCGAAAATCTTCGGCAGGCAGTCCCAGCTCATCGCGAATCATCATCACATTCGGGGCTACTAACATCAGCCGTGGGTTGGTCCCAGTGGCTTTGGCTTCATATGGTTCAAACTGGCCCAATACCTTTGTTGATAAAAAGGCGAGTACTGACCCAACCTGGGCACCAGAAAAGGCTGCCGGCGCTGTTTTACCGATGCTTTTGACAAGGTCCGGGTTCTTGTCGGCCAACCGGTTGAATGCAGGTTCTAACATGACCTGAAGTGAGGCTGCGTTGGCAGTAATCCACCCTGGCCGGTCAACTACGAGGATGTCGACGTCATCTGCGACCGTTGTATCATCCCAGTGTGCCACGGCGGGCAGCTTGCTGAGATTAGCCACATGCTGAGCCGCGGCGTATGCGGCAGCACGCAAGCCTTCGGCTTCCACGATGGCATCGGTTGCCGGCACGCGTGGTCCAGGCGGGGTTAGCTTGCGTCCGGTAGCAGCAGCGACGTCCTGATTAAAAATTTGCATGTGTCCATCCCATCACGTTCAGTCGTTTTTACCAACGACGGGGTTGATTACTTTCCACTGCAGTTACAGTCGGTTAATGCTTCGATTAGGCTATCCTGCTCCTCACGGGCACCGGCGTAATCTTGTCCGGCGCCCGTGGTATTTACGCCAAACCAGAGTGTTCGCCCATTGTCGGTGACGGTTAAGCCTACGTTAGAATTTGCCACTTCCAGAGTGCCAGTTTTGGATCGTATGATTCCCGCGTAGGGGGCTTGGTCCATGCGGTGTCGCATAGTCCCGTCGTAACCTGCGGTGGTCAGCGAGTGGAGGATGGGACGCAGGTGTTCCTGGGCCAGAATCACTTCGTAGAGCTGCATCATTGAGTTCAGGGTGGCATGATTATTTGGCGATAGCCCACTGTTATCGACGAATTCGAGAGATTCAGTGGAAACTCCCAGCCCATCCAAAGTGTCCATTGTGGTCTCGGTGGAACCTGCAAAGTTTGGGGGGTTATCGGCTGCTATGGCGGCTTCGCGTCCGAACATTTCTAATAGCATATTGTTGGACTGTTTCATAGCAAACTCCAGCTGTTGTCCAAGTGGTGCCGAACGAACTTCGGCGGCTGTTTCCACATCGTTGGGCTGTGCCAGTTGACCGGTATAGCGGAACTCGATGTCGAGTCCGTCATCTGCTGCTAGGTCGGTGAGCCGTTGGGCGAATGCCCCACCGGCGTAGTCGGCGCCGTCTTCGACTGCCGTGTTATCGTCACTGGGGTCGGAATAGAAACCGCCGTATGTGTTGAGCGGATAAATTGGTGAAACCCATCCGGCTGTCATAAGGCCGTCATTCCAAGTGGAGTGCGCCCAGGGTTGGTCATAGCGTGAGACGTCGGCCCACACCTCGATTGTTTGTTGTGGATCAGCGGTGAGCTGGTTGGAGATTTCGTCCCAGGTCTTTTGGGCGAGATCGGTAAGTCCGGCATAGCCCACCGTTTCGCCGGTGCCTGCACCAGCGGACAGCAGACCGTCTCCCCCGCCGGTCAGGACCACCCCCTGTGCTGGGTCGTAGCCGGCGGAGGTGGTGAACCGGTGGTCGGCTCCTAGCTGGTCGAGTGCGCTGACGGCGGTGAAAAGTTTGAGTGTGGAGGCCGGGACTATCGGGTCGTCGCCGCCGTTGTCGTAGAGGGTTTCTCCGGTGGCGACATCGGCCACCACCATACGGTTTTTGTATTCAGTGTCGTGGATGGCGTCGTCAAGTACGGTGGCCAATTTGTCGGCGTCGGGCAGTGGTGCGTTGACGTTAACGAGTTCGGCAACATCATCGGTGACCAGCGCGTCGTCGTCATGAGAGTCGGTATGTGGTTCGGGTGGCGATTGGACTGGCGCTTGGGCGTACACGCTTGGTTCATGTCCGCCAGCACTGGTGCCGACCTCAGTGGAGGGCACCAACTCGCGCATGCTGTCGTACCATTGGGCGGATTGAATTTTGATCATGTCCACGCTCGGGGCTGGATAGAGCCAAGCCGTGCCGCCACCAACGATAAGCCCCAGTAGCACGCCGAGCACCAAAACCTTGGGCCAGCGGCGCTGATTTCGGGGGTGGTTTGCGCGTCGACCGGGTAGTTTGGTCACTATCATCGTGTCACCTGTCGAACTGTGTTCGCGTTAGCCTGTTTAATGTCTTTGCACCCTTCGGCACATTTTCGTGAATAACCCGTGCACGTAATAACCTTAGATCAAGCATACGCTTGCGCCCGTTCTTTTCGGTGCGGCAAGCCATATCGCCAACAGATGGAGAAATAATGCACCACGATGTCACCATTGAGATTCCAGCCGGATCACGCGTCAAGTATGAGATTAACGAAGAGACTGGCCGTTTACACCTGGACCGTATCCTGTTTACTGCTATGCAGTACCCGACCAAT
Source organism: Micrococcaceae bacterium UBA3381 (assembly GCA_002358975.1). Classification (GTDB taxonomy): domain Bacteria; phylum Actinomycetota; class Actinomycetes; order Actinomycetales; family Micrococcaceae; genus Yaniella. The sequence goes on from DEPX01000191.1 coordinate 11,052, forward strand.
TATGGTTATTTTGATAATACGCTAGGTGAAGACGGCGATCCGTTGGATGCGCTGGTGTATTTGCCAGGTTTTGATCTGGTGCCCAACGTCGTGGTTGAAGCCCGTCCGATTGCGATCTTTTCCATGACCGACGACGGCGGTGGCGACGATAAATTGCTGTGTGTGCCGACCGATACACGTTTCGACAATATTCAAGAGCTCGAAGATATCAACGAATTCCTTATCCGCGAGATTGAGCATTTCTTTACCCGTTATAAGGATTTGGAGCCTGGTAAATGGGTCCGGGCTGAAGGGTGGAAGGACCGTAAAGCCGCCGAAGCTGAACTGCAGGCTTCCATACAGCGTTTCAAGGGTTAACTAGCAATCTGTTCTGCCGCTAAACGCCGTGAGAGTACGCTTTCGCGGCGTTTAGTTGTTTTAAACTTGAACAGCGTACCCATTGACTATTCCCAATCCCTCGCGCTATGGGTTGGGTACGTGCAAGGATAGAAGCATGTTTGTTGTGAAAATGACCCAGCGCGCCACCGAGCCCACTGAACAAAACTTGCAGGCCTTGCAGCAGGACTTTGCACAACGCCTTGGTGCTGATTTTCCGGTGACACGTTCGGCGGATCCTACCGTGTACCATTCCGCTGTGGAAACCTCTCAGCAAGTCGTCGCTACGGCGTTGCATGCCATGCGATTGGGGAGCTGGCATGTCGGTATCGGTATTGGTGGGGCCGCCGAAAACGGGAAAGGTGTGCTTGAAGGTCCAGGAGTTAAGGCCGCCGACCTTGCCGTATCGTTAGCGTCGAAACAGGGGCAATTGGTGCCGTTGCGTATTGAGGCTGCCAAACCGCCCCGTGGTGTAAGTCCGACGCAGCTGAGCAAACATGCCCAAAGCGTTTTGCAGTTGCTTGGTCACGTCGTGTCGCGGCGGTCGACGGCGGAATGGGCCGTGTTGGACCGGCTGGCTCCCGGGGTGCGCGGCCAGCAGCGTCATGTGGCACAAGAACTAGATATGACCGTCCAGGCTGTTTCGCAGGCAATTAAACGGTCGCTGTATAACACCGAGCATGATGTTCGCGCGGCCGTGAGCCTACTTCTGGACCAAACTGATGCAGCTGTCAGTATCCAATCCAACAGTGGATTATCATAATCGTCCCGACGACGACGTCGCTTTTAGCACCCGTTTAGAGCAGGGTTCGCAGTAGGGTGGCTAATCCGCCATCGTGCACGGTTCCGGTAATTTCATCGGCAACTTGTTTGACTTCGCGTGGTGCCTGGCCCATGGCGACTCCGCGTCCGGCCCACTGCAACATTTCCACGTCGTTGAATCCGTCACCGATGGCCACGGTATCTGCTTGGTCCACGTGCAGTATTTGACGTAGCGCTTCGAGTCCGGATGCTTTTGTTACCCCGGCACCGGCGACGTCGAGCCAGGCGTTATAGCCAACCGAATAGGTGATGCCTTGCAAACCGAGGGATTCGATGGCGGAGGCAAATTCCCGAGTGGAGGATCCTTGCGAGAATACGACGAGTCGTACCGCGGTGGTTTCTTGTAATTCTTCGAAGGTGACACCGGCTGCGCGGACTCCGAAGCTGAAATCTTGGAACCGTTCGGTGGACAGGTACCGGCCTTCGACGTCTTCAAGGGCAAATTTAGCGGTCGGGATGCGGTCCCGTAGGGATTCCAGCACTGAGGAAGGGTCGAAGGTGCTGCGGGCAACAATTTCGAAGCCTTCGTCTAATTCTGGGTCTAACCGCAGGGACACTCCCCCGTTGGAGCATACCGAGTAGCCGGAGTGCAGCCCGATGTCGCGCATGACGGGCAGTGTGGCGTGGAAGGCTCTTCCGGTGGCGATGAGTACGTGATGTCCGGCATCCATGACGTTAAGGATTTCGGATCGCACTTCCGGGTACATGTGACCGTCGAAGTCAACAATCGTGCCGTCTACGTCTAAACACACCATCTTTTTGTTCATGACTACTAGTCAATCATGTTGCAGGCCATGGTGACGCTTCGTGGCGTACGCCGGTCATTGTATTCTGCTGGCGGTTTAGTGCACTGGTTGCAATATAGTTTTGCCACCCATGTATGGTTGCAACGCTTTGGGGACATTGACGGAACCATCTGGGTTCTGGTGGTTTTCCAAAATGGCAACTAACCAGCGGGTGGTGGCTAATGTACCGTTGAGGGTTGCCGCGGTGCGGGTTCCAGCGCGGGTGCCGTCGTCTTTGTAGAGGCGTTCGCGTACGTTATGCCGGCGGGCTTGGAAGGTGGTGCAGTTGGATGTTGAGGTTAGCTCACGGTAGGCGTTTTGGGTTGGGACCCATGCTTCGCAGTCGAATTTTCGTGCCGCCGATGGGCCGAGGTCACCGGCGGCGGTATCGATAACCCGGTAGGGCACTTCGATTTTGGCTAGCATGTCTTCTTCCCAGGCCAGTAGTCGCTGATGTTCGGCGGCGGCTTCTTCAACCGTGGTGTAGATAAACATTTCTAGTTTATTGAACTGGTGGACCCGGATGATGCCACGAGTGTCTTTACCTGCGGCTCCGGCTTCTCGGCGATAGCAAGTGGAGTAGCCGGCAAAACGGATCGGGCCATTATTGAAGTCGAGAATTTCATCGGCATAGTAACCGGCTAACGCGACTTCGGAGGTGCCTACAAGGTAGAGATCGTCTTTTTCGATCCGGTAGATTTCGTCATCGTGCTCGACGTTGAATCCGGTGCCGTTCATCACTTCTGGGCGGACCAGGGTTGGGGTGATGATGGGGGTAAATCCGGCTTCGGTGGCCTGGTCCATACCCATTTGTGTTAGGGCCATTTCTAGTTGGGCGCCAACCCCCTTGAGGAAGTAGAAGCGCGACCCTGAGACCTTGGCGCCGCGTTCCATATCGATAGCGCCGAGCATTTCGCCCAGTTCCAGGTGGTCGCGGGGCGTAAAATCGAAGGCGGGCAGCTGGCCGACTTCTTTGAGGACTGCGAAGTTGTCCTCTCCACCGGATGGGATGCCTTCGATAATAAGGTTCGGGAAGATGTTGTTGAGTTCGTCAAGCTGTTGGTCTTTGGCATCGGCCTGTGCTTGTGCAGCTTTGACATTTGCGGAGAGCTCTTTGGCTTGTGCTAGCAGTGCTTGCTTTTCTTCATCGGATGCCGGGCCAATCTTTTTAGACAGCGCGTTTTGTTCGGCCCGCAGATTTTCGAAAGCCTGCAGTGCGGCACGGCGTTCACTGTCGACGGCGATGATCTGGTCTACCAGGGACTCGTCGTCTCCGCGCGCCCGTTGCGAGGCGCGGTACAGTTCAGGGTTTTCGGCAAGATGCTTAATGTCAATCACAGCCTTCAGCCTACCCGAGGCCGGTGTCACCTACACTTGTTGACATGGATCCGTTAACGATTGTGCTGTTTGTCGTGGCATTTTGCGGCTTGGTTGTAGCTATTATCGCCACGATTGCGTGGCGTCGAGCTTTGGGTCGGGCACAGCGGGTTCGGGCAGTGAATTTGGAGCTTTCCGATCAGCTAACGCAGGCTTACGAGCTACCGCAGGTGGCTTCGACGCTCGGGGTATTAAACCGGGTGGCAGTGG
>DEPX01000191.1:14657-16605 GCA_002358975.1 Micrococcaceae bacterium UBA3381
CCTGCCGCCGAACAAGCCTGCCCGTTGGTCGCTCAGGCCTGTGCGATTTTTGGGTTAGCTGAGCCAAAGTTTTATTCGACTGCCCCCAAGGATTCCGGGTTGGCTGCCACACAGCAGGCAATTGACGACGGCGCTCAACTGATCGTGGTGGCCGGCGGTGATGGTACGGTGCGTGCGGCAGCAAAGATGTTGGTCAATACCGACGTGCACATGGGTATTATTCCAACCGGTACGGGCAACTTATTGGCCCGCAACCTGAATTTGCCGCTCAATGATGTGCACGCGTGTATTTCGATCGCTTTTAACGGTCGGGTCCGTCCGGTGGATGTGGTCTCATTGGATGTGGTGCATGCAGATGGCAGCCTGGACAATATGGTTTCGGTGGTGATCGCCGGTGCCGGCTATGATGCCCAGATTATGCATTCGGCCTCGGATCGGTTAAAGGCTGCTGCAGGCTGGTTGGCTTATACCGAAGCCGGGGTACGACATTTGCGGGGCAAACGCCACACTGTGCTGGTTTCTACGGATGGCGGCGAACCGAAGCGTTATCGGGTGCGTTCAGCCATGGTGGCCAATTGTGGGTATTTGACGGGCGGACTGAATATGTTGCCCGATGCGGTCATGGATGATGGGCTGTTGGATGTGACCTTATTGGATCCGCGCCATCTGGTGGATTGGATTCAGGTGGCCAGCGCGGCGTTAACGGCCAAACGCAAGAGCCCCCGGGTCACCACGGTGCAGGCCAGAACGTGCAAACTGGTGTTTGATGAACCACTGGTGGCACAGGTCGATGGCGATCCGATCCCCAAGGTCAAAGAGGTTCAAGCCCAGACTATTCCGTTGTCGTTAAGAGTTCGGGTGCCTGCTGACACCACTGAAGATGAGTAGTTTCTCGGTATTTATCGGTCGAGAATGTTTTGTACCCAGGCGCGGCCGCGCTGATAGGCGTCGTCGGTGGTATAGGCCGGAATTGAGTAGGGCACGGGTTCAGCGCGCGGATAGGATCCGAGGAAACGCACTCCCGGAAACATGCGGTGCAGGGCTGCGATGGCGGCTTTGACACGTTCATCGCCTAGGTGGCCTTCCATATCGATGGAGAAGAAGTATTTGCCCAAATATTCGCCGGTGGGCCGCGATTCGATGCGCGAGAGGTTGATGCCGCGGGTGGAAAACTGGTTCATGATTTGTACCAGTGCGCCAGGGTGATCATCGGGTAGCGGCACGACCACCGAGGTTTTATCTGAACCGGTGCGTTCCGGCAGGCTGCCAGGGCGAGCAACGACGACGAAGCGGGTAACGGCACCCAGGGTATCTTCGATGCCTTCGGCCAGCACGGGAACCTCAAGGCTGCGTGCCAGGTGTGGGGCGCATACGGCGGCGTCATAGTCGGTGGTATCGTCGAGCAAACCACGGGCCCCGGCGGCGGTTGATGAGGCTTGTACGAAGTTGGCTTGGGCAATATTGGCTTCCGCCCAGCCGCGGACTTGCGCCCAGGCATGGGTGTGAGTGGCTACGCTGCGTAGTTGGCCAAGCTCGGTTGGTCCATTCGGACGGCCCACCAGCATAAAGCTGATGGGGACTAGCACTTCTCGGATGATGTGCAGTTCATCGCCGTCGGCAATTTCATCGAGGGTTGCCGACACGCCGCCTTCTACCGAATTTTCAATCGGTACCACGGCGGCGTCGACTTCAGCTGCCCGGACATGGTTGAGCGCGGTGATAACCGAGCCGGCGGCAAGTGTTGTTGCCCGACGAGCTTCGGGAACTCTTTGCAAGGCGGCCTCGGTGAACGTGCCTTCTGGGCCCAGATACGCAAATGATTTCATGGTTGCTTATCTTACGGCACGCTCGGCATGGGGATGTTTGGTTAGCGCACGGTAGGGTCTTGGCCGTTTTCGGAGATCAGTGGTTTTTCGGCTTCTAACCAGGCCCCGCAGCCGCCAGCGAC
>DEPX01000191.1:16648-18780 GCA_002358975.1 Micrococcaceae bacterium UBA3381
GGGGTGGCACGGGCTGAGCGGCCGCCGGTCCGACAGATTACGTAGTAGTCGGTGTCGGGGTCGAGCTCATCGATGCGGATGGGTAGCTGGTCTAACGGAATGTTGACGGCTCCGGGGATATGTCCGGCTTCGTATTCGTAGGGGTCGCGCACATCCAGGATATGTGCGTCATCGGGTACTTCTTGGACAGTAAAGGTTTCAAAGTCACTCATGTGGCTATCGTAAAACATAAAAACGCCGAGCTACCAGCAAAACCCATCCCATTGAGCTCAGAGACGTATAGGGTTAACCCATGACGGAAAATCACACAATTGGCTCGTTGAGCGCGGTGCAGCTGCGCGATGCGATTGCCGCCGGAACATATACTGCACGCCAAGTTACCGAACATTTTTTGGCTGTTATAGACCAGCAGAATGAGCTGGGCGCTTTTATGGCGGTGGATGCTGAGGCCGCGTTGGCTCGGGCCGATGAGCTCGATGCCGCTTATGTTTCCACCGGGGTAGTCGGGCCGTTGCACGGGTTGCCTACCGCATTCAAAGATACGGTAAATATTTCCGGCATGGTCACCACGTTTGGTTCGCAACTTCTGGTCGATTCTGCGGCACAAACCGAGGATGACCCGGTTGTCCAGAATGCGAATACGGCCGGTGCCGTGGTGGTGGGTAAAACCACTATCCCGGAGTTTGCGCTGCCGTGTCATTCGGATAGTAGTATTGCGGATCCGGCCCGCAACCCGCTCAACCCAGAACTGACGGCCGGGGGCTCGTCCGGTGGGGCTGCCACTGCTGAGGCCGCCGGTATGCTTCCGGTTGCTCCGGGGTCCGACGGCGGTGGATCGATCCGTATTCCTGCTGCTGCCACCGGTATTATTGGGCTAAAACCCGGGCGGGGTACTATTCCCACCGATGAGCAGCGCGACGACGTCACAAACCTTTCGGTCACCGGTCCCTTAGCTCGTACCGTTGAGGATACGGCCCTGCTCATGGATACTCTGGTGGATCCTACCCAGCAGCGCCGCCGGTACGTGGCGGCTGCTCAGGAGGGTAAATCCTCCGCCGGGCAGCTGACGATTGGGTATACCACTGCGGCACCATTCCAACCAGATTTGGATATTACCCTTGCGCAGTCGGCCGTGCAGGCATTGACCTTGGCGATCACGCTGCTCAGCCGTGATGGTCTGAGCGTAGAAGAAATGGAGTTTTCCTACCCGCCGGAATATCACAAGAATTTCCAAACGGTGTGGACCACTGCCCTATCCAAGGTGCCATTACCGGAGGGTGCCGAAGATCAGCTCGAAGCCCTAACCAGAGATTTTCTGACCCAGGCGCGGTCGCGCAGTGACGAAGAATACCAGCGCGCTATTGAAGAGTTGAGCCAGTGGGCCGAGGATACGCGCCGCATATTCGGTGCCTATGACGTCGTTGTGACCCCGGTCTTGGCGTTTACCCCGCCAAAGGTTGGCACATTTTCGGCCATGGAGCCACAGGATGATTATGAGTACCAGTGCAAATTTACCCCGTATACATCGATGATCAATGTGCTGGGTTTGCCTGCCATCTCGGTGCCGATCAAAACCGATGACGACGGTATGTCATGGTCAGTTCAGGCTATTGGCCGTATCGGTACGGAAGCTACATTGCTACGTCTGGGGGCGCGGCTCGAAGCCCTGGTGGCCGACCAAAAGCGCACAGCATAAGTTGTTCGCTACCACAACAAATGTGATGGCCGTTATCAGTGGTTTATTGCCCGGCCATTTATGCTGGAGCTATGTCAAAGAAATCGGAAGCTGAACTTTCCCCGCGTACCCAACGTTTTAGTGTCCTTGATGACGGAATGAATTTCCATACCCGTAAATGGGTTAAACCCGAGGACCTCAATGCCAATGGTTCGCTATTTGGGGGCGCACTGCTGCGTTGGGTTGATGAAGAGGCAGCCATTTACGCGATGTTGCAGATGGGCAATCACCGTGCGGTGACCAAGATGATGTCGGAAATCAATTTCGTATCCTCTGCGGTGCAGGGTGACATGATCGAAATGGGACTGAAGGCCACACGGTTTGGTCGCACATCGTTGACGATGCGTGCCGAAGTACGCAATATGATTACCCGGCAGCTGATTTTGACCATTGAAAA
>DEPX01000191.1:18959-21206 GCA_002358975.1 Micrococcaceae bacterium UBA3381
GGCATCCCAAAAATCCCCACGCACGTAGCGTTGTTCTGGGTCCGGGTTGAAATCCCAGTGCCGTATGTTGCCTTGTTGCAGCGCATGGGCCACCAGACGACGACGCTTTTGACTGTCAAGTACATCGGTTTTGAGTTGTGGCAGGTCATATTGCGACGTCATTTCGGCGCTGAGCTGCCCCACAATCTCGGCATAATCCTGCGAACCTGCAACATTACGCAGTTCGTTGGGGTCGGATTCCAGGTCGAAGAGTTGGTCGGGGTCGCCGGGGCAGACCACATATTTATATTGGCCACGCACCAGTGTCACCTGCGGTGCATGTGTGCCTTCTGCCATGTATTCGATATAGACGTCCCGGTCGGCTGGTGCAGTTTTGCCCCCTTGTTCTTCGCGTGCCGATTCCAATAGCGACTTGCCCGGAAGTTCGGGTTGTGGTGCGCCAGAGAGTTCCAGCAGGGTGGGCATCAAATCGATCAACGATACGGGGTTGGCGAAACGGCCTTTGGGCACCAAATGTTCCGGTCCGTAGACAATCAAGGGCACACGAGCCGATTGTTCATAGGGCGACATCTTATACCACAACCCCTTTTCCCCGAGCATATCGCCGTGGTCACTGGTCACAATGATGACGGTGTTGTCGGCGAGGTTGAGCTGTTCAAGCCGTTTCCGAATGCGGCCAATATGATCGTCAATATAGCTTACCGCCGCATAATATGACCGACGGGCTCTGCGCACTTGGTCAATATTCGGGTATTGCTGGTCAAATCCGCTCATCATGCGTAGTCGGTGGCTATGTGGGTCTTGCCCCGGGTCGGGGTTTTGCGGAAACTGTGGGTCCGGGATCTCAGTTTGGCTAAACCGGTCCCAGTGTTCTTGTGGTGGTTCGTAAGGGTCATGTGGGTGGATAAAGCTGGTGACCATCAAAAATGGGACGTCATGTTCGCTGGCCTGATTGGTTCGCACCCGGTCGTTGAGGTGGCGCAGACTGCGGAAACCAACTTCGTCGTCGAAGTCTTGTTGCACCGTGGCCTGTGACGGCCCGGCAGTAAATACTGCATCCGCATCGTGGTACCACTGTAAGCGTTGATCTAAGGGGCGCTCCCACTCGGGGACCATATCCAGGTCGGCCGGGTACACATCGGTGGTGAGTCGTTGTTCAAAACCATGTTCTTGGTCGGGACCAATAAAATGCATCCGCCCGATCAGCGCGGTATGGTAACCCTGGGCGCGCAGATGGTGGGCAAAGGTTGGCATCGAGGCGGCAAAATCGTCGCCGTTATCGTAGCAGCCGACTTGTGAGGGCATTTGTCCGGTCATCATTGACGCCCTCGAGGGGGCGCATAGTGGTGTGTTGCAGTATGCGCGATCAAAGATGGCGCCGTCTTCAGCAAGAGCATCAATATGGGGTGTTTTGGCGGCTTCGTCGCCGTAGGCACCTAAGGCTTGTGCTGCCATTTGATCGGCTTGCACAACCACGATGTTAGGTTTCATGGTAGAACCACCTTTCATGTGATCGGAGAATTCAACGAATGGGGACTTGCTGCAATCCACAACGCAGTATTGCCACGCCGAACCAAACTACCAACAACGTATCGCACTTTGGTGAGGCACTTGAACGTTTAGCAGGGTTGGCTTCGGGCCAATTGTCCATGGTGGGCCTTGCCGGCGGGAAGTTTTTGATGGGCAGCGATGCACCCTATGCTTATGCCGACGACCATGAGGGTCCGGTGCGGGAAGCGACCGTGGCACCCTTCGCCATTGGGGCCACGACGGTGACCAACGCTGATTTTGCTGCGTTTGTCCATGAAACCGGCTATACCACTGATGCTGAGGTGCATGGCGATTCACTGGTCTTCGCCGGACTGTTACCCAATCGGTTACGGGGTACTGCTCGGGCGGTGCAGGCCACCCCGTGGTGGCGGCAGGTTTCCGGGGCGAACTGGTTGTTCCCATATGGTGATAGTTTCAGTGCAGTTGAGCTGCCACAGCATCCTGTAACGCATGTTTCGCGCTCGGATGCCACCGCCTACGCCGACTGGGCCGGTGCCCGGTTGCTCACCGAAACCGAGTGGGAGTTCGCTGCACGCGGCGGTTTACAACAGCAACCGTTTCCTTGGGGTAGTATCCGTGAACCCGACGGGGTGGCCCGGATGAATACATTTGTCGGCCAATTTCCTGATGCACCGGAAGTCCCGGTGGGCACTGTACCTGTTACAGCCTATGTGCCAAATGGTTATGGGCTGTATA
>DEPX01000134.1 GCA_002358975.1 Micrococcaceae bacterium UBA3381
GGTTGGGGCATAAGATCGGTCGCCGGTTACGGCTACAGATCAGCCACCCCACCATGCGTGCTATCGATAAATTCCTAGGCGCAATCGGCAACACCGCCATTGCCGGAGTGCTAATCTCGCTGATCGCCTTTTCGATTTCTTCGGTCGGGGTGCCCGGGGTTACCAGCGTGCTGAAACATTCTCGGATTGTTTCCGTGGCAACCCAACTGACCCCAGAAAGTGCCCGATCATGGATCGCACATGTGCGTGCTGATGTACTGGATTCATCAGAATTGCCGGAACTCGAACTGGCAGACGACGACACCCCTGATACCGAAGAGCCTTCTGCTGAGCCCAGCACGGCCGTAGAAAACGTTAGCGCATCTTCCGTACGTATAACCGGTAGCGCATATGAGTGCGGACAAAGTCAGACGGGATCTGGGTTTGCGCTGACACCTGACCGGGTTTTGACGAACGCACACGTGGTTGCCGGGGTAGAAGCCCCCCAGGTAGAAAGCCACGATGGCCAGCTATTTACTGGTGAAGTAGTGGCATTTGACCCCGACGTCGACGTCGCTGTTATTGCGTTACCTGGGGCGCAATTACCCACGGTGGAATTTGGTGATCCGATTGATCCGGGCACAGAAGCTTTTGTATTAGGTTATCCCTCGGGCGGGCCACATCAAATTACCGGCGCACAGGTACAAGCCCGCGGTCCAGCCACGGTTGCTAATATTTATGATGAAAACCCGCAGCTTCGTGATGTGTACCAGGTAGCAGCCGATGTACGTCAGGGCAATTCCGGTGGAGCCCTGGTGGCTGAAGACGGCTCAGTTGCCGGGGTCATTTTTGCTCGTGCCTCTGATGCGCAAATAGGTTACGCCTTGACCCGAGACGAAATCGCCCAGGTCGTTACCGAGGCGTCAGGTTTATCTGACTCGGTAGCCACTGGCCACTGTCTCGAAGAATGATTTTCGCAGGTCACCTGAGCTGTGGGCGTCCTGTCCCCATTGTTCTCCTGTCGCCTACCGCGTATTCTTAGGTGATATAAGTCATTTTGACTCATATTCACTTGCACAAAGGGGTAAACATGTCCTCTCAAACAACATCAATGCCAACTAAGACTCACGATCGCGAAGATTTTGGCGGTCGCTGGGTATTTATCTTGGCGGCAATGGGCTCTGCGGTCGGCTTGGGGAATATATGGCGTTTCCCATACATCGCATATGAAAACGGCGGTGGCGCCTTTATCATCCCGTATCTGGTCGCGCTGTTATCCGCCGGTATTCCATTGCTATTTTTCGATTATTCCATCGGACACCGATTCAAGGGCTCTCCGCCGTTGGCTTTCCGTCGCCTGGCGAAATGGACCGAAAGCATCGGTTGGTGGCAGGCTATGATTTGCGTGGTTATCGGCGTCTATTATGCCGCGATTCTGGGCTGGTCGGCTAGCTATATATTCTTTTCTTCGACTGAAGCCTGGGGCGACGATGCAGACACCTTCTTCTTTGAAGATTACTTGCATATGTCCGAGACACCCGCCATGGATTTCACCATTGTGCCAGGGGTCTTTTGGCCGATGCTGGCGGTATGGATCGCCGTCCTGGTTGTTCTAGGGCTGGGGGTCCGTCGCGGAATTGGCATGGCTTCGGCCATCGGGATTCCTATCCTGGTGGTGATGTTCTTGGTTTTGGTGGGCATTGCCTTATCCCTACCGGGCGCCGGCGGTGGTCTAGATGCATTATTCACCCCGGACTGGGGTGCCCTGTTAAACCCTGGGGTTTGGATTGCGGCCTATGGCCAAATCTTTTTCTCGCTGTCAGTGGGCTTTGGCATCATGATCACCTATTCATCGTATTTGAAAAAGCGCACCAACCTGACTGGTTCGGGCTTGGTCGTAGGGTTCTCGAACTCAGGGTTTGAAATTCTGGCCGGCATTGGCGTGTTTTCCGCATTGGGCTTTATGGCTCAGGCTGCCGGAGTACATATTGAAGAAGTCGTGACTTCCGGAATCGGGCTGGCATTTGTAGCGTTTCCTGAAATTATTTCTCAAGCACCACTGGGATTGGGCCCCATCATTGGGGTGTTGTTCTTTGGGTCATTGCTATTTGCCGGATTCACTTCTATGGTTTCGATTCTTGAAGTGACCCTATCGGCAGTCAAAGATAAAACCGGTTGGTCACGGGTGACGGTGGTTTCTACCTTCGGTGTGCTCATCGCGCTGCTGTCCCTGGTCGGTTTTGGTACGACCTCGGGACTTCACTTGTTGGATGTCTCGGATTACTTCGTGAACCAGTTCGGTATTGTTGCTGCCGCATTTGTCGCTGTCGTCGCTGTAGCCTGGCTGCTGCGTCGTCTGGATCGGATGGTCAGACATCTCAATAAGGTCTCTTCATTCCGGCTGGGCACTATCTACAAATTCCTGATTGGCATCTTGTTGCCCGTTGTACTGGGTTACACACTGATTGCAGAGTTTATCGACCAAGTCAGCGCCGCCGAACCATATGGTGGTTTACCAAACTGGTATATCAACACTTTCGGTTGGGGTATGGTTGTTAGCTTGATTGTGATTGGTATCATTCTCTCGCTGGTGCCATGGAACAAGAAGTCAGCGCTTTATGTCGAACATTCTGAAAACGAATACCCGCTGGATGACGCCGATCATGTTGAAGGCAAGCACGTCGCTCATCACGAAACAGGACAGGAGGTCGGGTCATGACCGGTATCGCGATTATCATGCTTATCATTGCATGCGTAACCATTTTCGGTGGACTCATCGCAGCGATGATCCACTTGCAACGCAACGCGGATGAAGACTCAGGCGAGTTTGCCGATGAAGCATCCGCAAGCCGCGGGCTCTAGAACGCATTGAAATGGCTCGGCCATCACCAAAATGGTGATGGCCGAGCCATTTGTCTTTATGAGGATTACTGGCGCATTCCTGACATGATCTCTTCCATCACAGCAGGGTCTGCCAGTGTGGCCAAAGCTGTGGGGTCGGCCTGCGTTTGACCCTCCGCCGCATCTTTGAGCAACCGGCGCATAATCTTGCCCGAACGGGTTTTCGGTAGATCAGCTGTTACTAGAATGCGTTTCGGCTTGGCAATTGGACCAATCTGGGCACCAACGTGCTCACGCAGTGTCGCTTCGGCTGTATCTTGGTCAGCACCTTCGGCGTCCTCGGTCAGAATCACAAACGCGTACACGGCCTGACCGGTGGTAGCGTCGGCGGCCCCAACAACGGCAGCCTCTGCAACTAGCTNNAGCTCGTGGGCGACCAGCGATGACTCGATTTCAGTGGTCGAGAGCCGATGCCCAGAAACATTCATGACGTCATCGACACGACCCAATAACCAAATGTCGCCATCGTCATCAAACCGTGCGCCATCGCCGGCGAAATACATGCCGTCGAACCGGGACCAATAGGTATCCACGAACCGCTGGTCATCGCCCCAAATAGTCCGTGCCATCGCAGGCCAAGGGTCGCGAATAACCAAAAACCCTTGCGTAGTGTCTTGCATAGTATTGCCGTAGTCATCGACAACATCAACTGATACACCCGGAACAGCACGCTGGGCCGAACCAGGTTTGAGTTCATCAGCCGTCAAAGCAGGTAGGGGAGTAAGAATATGGGCCCCGGTTTCTGTCTGCCACCAAGTATCGGCGATTGGTACGTGCTCAAACTTTCGCGGACCTGGGATGACAGCTCCGTCTTCACTGACCGTGCCGGCACCATTATTATCGCCAATTACCTCGCGGTACCAATCCCAAGCTTCCGGGTTGATTGCTTCGCCAACCGAACCTAATAGGCGGATGGAGGATAAATCATGGCGGTCCGCAATATCACGGCCCCATTTCATCGCACTGCGGATGGCCGTCGGAGCAGTATAGAGGATAGTGACACCGTATTTTTCTACGATCTCCCACCAGCGGCCGCGGTGCGGGGTATCTGGCGTGCCTTCATAAAGCACCTGAGTGGCGCCATTAGACAATGGTCCGTAGACAATATAAGAGTGGCCGGTGACCCAACCGATATCAGCGGTGCACCAGAAAACGTCGGTTTCAGGCTGCAAATCGAAGGTATCTCGAGCCGTTGCAGTCACCTGAGTTAGATAACCGCCAGTAGTGTGCAAAATGCCCTTGGGTTGGCCAGTAGTTCCTGAGGTGTACAGGATAAAGAGCGGATGTTCCGCCTCGTGCCAGACAATAGGGTGGCTGATTGGCTGAGCTGCTACTACCTCGTGGAACCATTTATCCCGGCCCTCAACCCAGTCGATGGATTCATTGTTGCGTGCAACCACCAGCACGTGTTCCACCGTGTGCCCCTCAGTGGCTAAGGCATCATCAACGATTGGTTTGAGCATATTAGGTTTACCACGACGGTAGGACCCATCAGCGGTGATGACCACCTTAGCTTCGGCGTCATCGATGCGCGAACGCAACGCTTCAGCCGAAAAACCGCCAAAGACTACTGAGTGCACCGCGCCGATGCGGGCGCAGGCCAGAATGGCTACGACGGCCTCGACCAACATGGGCAAATAGATAGCCACGCGATCGCCTTTGGCCACACCTAGTGATTCCAGGGCATTGGCCGTCTGGGAGACACGTGCCTGCAAGTCAGCATAGGTGACGGCGTCGGTATCACCGGGTTCACCTTCGAAGTACAGGGCAACGCGATCGCCATTTCCTGCTGCTACGTGGCGGTCCACCGCGTTATAGCAGGCATTGGTCGTGCCATCAGCAAACCAGCGAGCAAACGGTGGATTCGACCAGTCCAGCACTTCGGTAAACGGTGTATCCCAATGCACCTCGTCGCGGGCGCGGGAAGCCCAGTATTCAAGCTGGCTATCTTCAGCTTGGGCATATAACTCGCGGGCCCGCTGCAGGGTTTCGTGTTCATGTGTGGTGACCATGAGGCTCCTTAAATTCGTGATCGTAGTCACATCTAGGGTTATGGTAGAGCGTTTTTTCCAGCTGATCAAACCTCGCCTGCGTTGAACGGTTACCTAGGATGCGACGAGCGGTTATAGCTTCGTTGAAGCAACGCACACCACATCCAGTAGTGGGCCACCTAAGATGAGACTGGTAGCCAGAAGGAAAGGGACGACGATGAAGCAGGAAACCCCATTGGCGAAGAAACGCCGGGCGCGCAAGATATACCGGGTCCTGGGCGAAGTTTTCCCGTATGCGCACGCCGAGCTAGATTTTCGTAACCCATTCGAATTGCTCGTGGCTACCGTACTGAGCGCCCAAACCACAGACATCCGGGTCAACTCGGTAACGCCCCAACTCTTTGCGCAATATCCCGATGCTGCTGCCATGGCCCAGGCCGAAGAAACATACCTGCAAGCCCTTATCCGTCCAACCGGTTTTTATAAAAATAAAACCCGTGCTCTGCTGGGCTTATCTCAAGCGATAATGCAAGACCATGACGGAAAGGTCCCCGGTACCCTCAACGAATTAGTCAAGCTGCCCGGGGTAGGCCGCAAGACAGCCTTTGTCGTACTGGGCAACGCCTTTGGTGTACCGGGTATTACCACCGACACACATGTGATACGGCTGGCAAATCGGTTCGGGTGGACCGAGTCAACAAACGCTCAGGTCGTGGAACGAGATATCGCTGCATTATTTGAACCCAAAGATTACACCGAACTGTCGAACCGTGTGATCTTTCTTGGGCGCAGGGTCTGTCACGCTAAGCGTCCCGCCTGTGGCGCTTGTCCTGTAGCTCACTGGTGTCCTTCTGCTGGGATCGGTGAAATCAATCCGCAGGCTGCCGAACAACTGCTCGCCTATGAGCTAGCGCCCGGACGTGAACAACTTCACCAAGCATTACTCGAAGGTGCAACCCGGACTGAATTGCGCGCAGCCGGCTATCAGTGGGAGGCCTAATGCAGCTCGATGGTGCCTTATCTGATCTGCTAGCGCTTGTGCACACCCACGGTGAGGTTGACCCCGATATTGTCCAGAGTGTCACCGTATCTCCGACAGCAGCCCTGCCTGAATATCAATCTACGTGGCCTTACAGGCTACCGGCGATGGACAACCCCAAAGACGCCTCAGTGCTGCTGCTATTTGGGTCGATGGATGACCGTCCGGCAAGTTTCAAACGGACAATTGTGCCTAAAGAACTCGACGTGCTACTGACCCAACGTTCGCTGGAGTTACGAAACCACCCGGGCCAAGTTTCGTTTCCAGGTGGTGGCCTAGAAACTCAAGACCTCGATGCGACAGCCTGCGCCATTCGGGAAACCCATGAAGAAACGGGCGTAGATCCCGCCGGTATCATTCCCATTGGACAATTACCCTCGTTGCCATTGGCCATCTCGAATTTCCGTGTCACCCCCGTGGTTGGCTGGTGGCAGCACCCCGATGAAATGCGTACCACTGCAGAGGCCACTCGAGTATTTCGCGTGCCCGTGGGGGACTTGGTAAACCCCACATTACGCGTTACTGCTGTAGCTACCGACCGCAGTACAAAATACCGCTACGGCACTCCGGCATTTACCGTAGGCGGCACATTGGTGTGGGGATTTACCGCCATGGTCCTGGACCGAGTGCTAGAGCTGCTGGGATGGGCAGAACCCTGGGATCCGCGCTACATCATTGACATCACCGACTGGAATGCGACTCAACCGGTTCCTGCAGCTGTTTTCGAACCAGACCATATTGACACTGACCTTACAGGCCGTAGCTAGCCACCTAACGTACCATCCACAAGGTTGACGGCAACAGTTAGTTATCCCCAAAACTATTAGAGCTGGCAGGTTCGGCGGCCAGTTGCTTCATGGTTGGTACATGACAACCACACAACGCAGACTCAGATGGGGCAAGAAGCCAAAGCAAGCCACCCCGTGCAGCATCCTGGTGGACGACCAGGATGGCACCGTGGAAGCCGCCGACTTTGTATATACGGTAGCAGCAGCGCTCGGACTGGTTCCACGGAAGTGCCCTGAAACAGCCAATGAGCAGCCAGTAGTCAAAATTCGTGTGGCTGGCACTATGCTGCATTCCGAAGATCATCAGTGGCGTTACCCAGAAGAAGCCACCAGCTTCCAACGATGGCTTAGCCATACATACTTTCCGCGGCCACAACACAGTACCGACTGGGCCGTTGTACAAACCGGGGCTGATACCTACCCACTGCTAAGCGCTGCGATGGCTTATGCCGTCTGTAACGATGCGACGCTATTAATCGACGCTGATACCAGTGGAAGCCTTAGCCAGACGATTCTGTCAGCTACTGACAATGACCTAGCGGTGTTAGATATCGATGAGCGGACGCCATCGCCGCATATTTGCCTGCTCAACGCACCGTATTGGGCAGGTCTAACCATGTTGCTTCAAGCCGATGGAGTCAACCCATTGAGCTCGAAGATGCTGCCGGATACGCTTGCTGCCGCGCATCAACATTTTGCACACGTCATTATCAATTGCGGGGCAGATGTTTTCAGAGCCCAACTGTTGGCTGCCAAAGGTGTGCGCGTCATTCACGTAGATGATTGCTCCCGGCCACTGTACGCCAATTTTCAACCGCACAAGAAGGTGGATTATCACAGGCATCGAATTCCGACCTATGGCAGACATGATGATTTCGGGGTCCTAGCCAAGACCACTAGAAATCGCAAAATGCTACGCCGCTGGATGCAGCGAGGTGATCTATCATGACGCGCGGATGGGTTCCCGAACGTCCACAGAAAACGGGTGGATTCGCGGCCGCTAAACAGTGGTTAGCGGCGCGTTTAACCCCAGCAGAACAACAAACCAAGCCAAATACTGCCGTTGTAGCGCAGGCTGTGTCCCAACACGTTCCGGTAACTTCCGTCGATGACGCCACAAACACAATGCAGCGACTCGTTGATGACCTATTGGGTCTGGGCCCGTTAGCTAAGTTTGCTCAAGATCCAGAAATCACTGACGTCATCGTGGACGGACACGGCCGCATTTGGACAGATACAGGTGCTGGACTAAGCCGAACCGATACCATTCTAGAGGCTGCAGAAACCAAAGCGCTCGCGGTCCGACTGCTAGGTCAAGGTGGGAAACGCCTTGACGAGGGCATGCCCTTTGGCGATGTGCAGATTGGTAAAGCCAGGGTTCACGCGGTATTGCCACCCATTGCCACAGCCGGTCCCCAGCTTTCTATCCGTTTACCGTCACAAGGCCAGCCCACATTAGAAGCACTCAGCGGTGATTGGCCCAATGCCCAAATATGGCTGCACGTCATTGCACATCTGATGACCAACCGAACCAATATGCTTATCTCTGGCGCCACAGGATCGGGCAAAACCACGTTATTAGCGGCATTATTGGCAACGGTGGAATCAAGCCAACGCATCCTGACGATCGAAGATACTCCCGAACTAGCTATCAAACATCCACACGTGGTGGGTCTTGCCACCCGGGATGCGAACACCGAAGGCCAAGGTGGCATTAACCTACCAGTGCTCATCCGGCAGGCGCTTCGTATGCGTCCTGACCGAGTAATCGTCGGGGAGTGTCGAGGAGCTGAAGTTGCCGATTTTTTAGCGGCTATGAATACGGGCCACCGTGGTGCCATCGGCACAGTCCATGCGAATTCGGCAGCAGATGTTCCCGCCAGACTTCACGCCATGGCCGCACTTGCCGGCCTCGATCCTACCACCGCTGCGCTGCAAATTCGTTCGGCGATTGACGTTGTCATCCACTTACACCGCAACGAAAATGGAGCACGCTATCCAGCCGAAATTGCCCTGCTGTCCAAGACTGGTGACCAAGCTGATTTGCATCTTGTCCCGGTGCTAACCACGGTAGGCGACCAGGTTATTGAAGGGCCCGGATTAGCC
>DEPX01000151.1:0-3788 GCA_002358975.1 Micrococcaceae bacterium UBA3381
CAGCTTCCCAAAAATATTCGAGCGTGGCTTTGGCACCTTCTTCAGTATTTTCGGTGGCCACGGCCGGCAAATTGGGTTCGGGGACGTTTTGGGCAGGCCCTTCAGCGGATGCCGGGATGTACTCGGTGGGGTCGACTTCGGATGCATCAGTGGTGTCGTCAAGCTGAACGTCGTCGTCGTTGGTACACCCGGCGAGGCACACAGTTATGGACAGTGCCGCCAGACAGGCGAATATACGTGCCGAGGCAGGCTGCTTCGATAAGGACATCAAGGCGCTTTCAATGAGTGAAGATTTAGAGCTATCCAAACAAAATAGCCTGTCGGAGCAGTGTAATCCATATCTCACTTGCAGGTTGGGGAAAAGTTCCACGATGTCTCGAGATCCTTGTAGTTATCCACATCGACGACGACTCGGTGAACACGGTGACAAATATTTAGCATGATGGGCCCAAGTGAAAGGAGGTGATGTCCCGATGACGACTGCAACCGATTTGCTCGATGACTTGGATTTACCGTGCGTTGATGGGCGCGTAGATTGGGATAGTTTAACCTCCGATGAGCTATTCGGCGTCGTCCGGAATATTTATCGAGTGTTAGACACTCGTGAGCCGGATAAACCCACCGACGGGGTGTTACAACGTTCGTTGCAGTTAGAAGAAACCTGGCGGACAGCTACGGCACTACAACACCGATACGCCGGATTACTACAAGATGCATATAACTCGCCAGAGCTACGCGCCACGATCGGCTTGCCGAAAGGCAAAACCCCGTTTCGGGATGGTAACGATCTGATCGCTAAAACTCACGGGATCAGGGCATACGAAGCCTCGGGCAGAACAAAGATTGCTGCGGCAATGACACCAGCGCGAGAATCTGATCCTAACCGTGACGAGGATGTTCCGGTTGGCCGAACCCGTTTACCATTGCTTGGTGCTCTGCAAAGCCAAGGGCGACTGCATCCGACGAAACTTGCTTCGGCAGTCAACCTGATTGATGACATTGATCAAGCCGCCGAAACCGCCGGTAAGGACCAAAACTACAGAGACCAGTTGCAGTCGGTCATTGAAAAAGACCTGGTTGGAAAAATCGAGCACACTACGCCCGAAGAATTTAGTCGCTATGTGGGCCGGCGAAAGAAAGATCTCCTGGCCTCGCTTGACCCGGAAGACAGACAATTTACGAAACATCAGACCGATGCGATGCATAATGTTTGGTGCGAGGGGCCGGTACGGGGCAACCCGAATGCCTTCAAATGGTCGATCATAACTGATGCGGAAGGCAACGAAACTTTTAGGACCATCGAGGCCATGGTCAACAATCCAAGGGCCAAAGACGACGAGGACTTCGATTCGCGCACCCGCGGTCAACGCTCCATGCACGCCTTCCGCGATGCATTAAAATTCACGCTGGCTAACCTAGAGCATTCCGGGCTTCGTGGCGCCAATGGTGCCCACACCCAGATGGTTATTGTTGGTGATTATCCAACACTTCTGCAGGGGCTGCGTACCGAAATGGCAGACTTGCTGCCCGAAATTCAGGCCAATAAGCGCGAAAAACTCTTGGCATTACTCGCTGAAGCGCAGAGTGCGGAGGCCGACACTGAAACAGAGATTGGGTCCAATAGCTCAGAAATTGCGTCGTCGGTTCCTTCTCATGACATAGGGACGTTACCGGCGCCCAAAACTGACAATGCCGATGAGATTTTGCAGGACGGAAATCTGGACCGGCTACAGTCCAGAATTTCACAGGGCATTTATACACCGTATATTCCACCAAACGTGCTGTTGCGTTTACTCTGTGATGTCAGCGTGTCACCAGTAACATTGACCGGAAATCGACAAGTACTGTCAACTGGACGAAAAAAACGACAATTTAGCGAATCCCTGCGCCGAGCTATTCTAGCCCGAGATCGAGGGTGTGTTGTGCCCGGATGTCACTGGCCGGCGGCATGGTGTGAACTGCACCACATCAAATACTGGTCTAAAAACGGGAAAACCAGCATTGAAAACGGCGTCATGATGTGTGGACACCATCACCAAGCGTTACATGCAAAAATGCTGCAGATCGAACGCGTGAACGGGGAAATCCGATTCAAGCTCCACCCGATGATTGACCCTGCCCAAGAAGCTCGAAAAAATTACTTCTGGCAAAACTAAAACTTGGTGACAATTTAGCAAGGTGGCGGCATAACTTAGCGCGCCCTTTAAGGACGAGCGCCGTATGACTAATTTACGAGACGGTGTCGACGTCAACGGCCGAAGATATGTCTGTGTCGGGTTTTGTGTCAGCTTCTATGTCTACTGCATAAGGCACGATACGCTCTTCACCGGCGTAGATAACGCAACGGTGGCCACGGGTAAAGCCCACTAAGGTCATGTCGGATTCCTTGGCGAGTTCCACGGCCAAGGACGAGGGCGCCGATACCGCCACCAACATCGGAACGCCCGCCATTGCTGCCTTTTGTACCAGCTCAAAACTTGCGCGCGACGAGGTGACTAGTACGGTACGGCTTAAGGGCAGTAATCCCTCCAATAAGGCCCACCCGAGCACTTTATCGACCGCATTATGGCGGCCCACATCTTCATGAACCGCCAATAATTTGCCGGACTCGATGTCGTAGAGTCCAGCCCCGTGAAGTCCGCCGGTTTTGGCGAAAACTTTTTGTTCTTCACGTAGTAGGTCGGGCAGCCCCATAACCGTGGGCTCATCGAGCGTGAAAACCGAGGTTTCGTCGATGGGATAACAGCCATTCTGATGGACTTCGTCCAAAGACTGGCGTCCGCACAGCCCGCACGAGGAGTTTACGATCAGCTGTCGCTGCACAATAGCGTCCGGTGGTGGAACATGCGAGGCCAACGTAATATCCACAACGTTGTCTGACATGTTGTCAGCCGCCGTCTCCGCACCGGAAAACGCCCCTAAAGGCAAGCTTGAATTCAAACCTTTGGGGCCCTGATCTTTTTGGCAATATCGGACACTGACCACATCGTCGGCGTCATGAATGATACCTTCCGATAAGGCAAAACCTACCGCCAACGAAAAATCGTGGACGGGAGTGCGCATGGTGACGGCTAAGCGCGTGCCGTTAACTCGGATCTCCAACGGTTCTTCGACGGCGAGTGTATCGGCACGGTGGCTGCGCCCGGTGTCTGCATGGACGCGGGCTACACGGACTCGAGCTTGGGAAGATCGCATAACATTAGTCTAATCAGGGTACTGCCTTAATGGCAGGGTGATTGGTTAGGCTAGTGGCATGCACATGAGCCCAGATTTTATTCGCGCACGCACCGCACGACATCGCCGATTAGCTGAAATTGGTGACGGCGGTGCTGACCGGCTTGCCGGTGCACGCGTTGTTGTGGTTGGTGCCGGTGGGCTGGGGTCGACAGTCATTCCGTACTTGGCCGCCGCCGGAGTGGGCCGCATCGATGTGTTTGATGATGACGTGGTCGAGGTTTCGAATCTGAACCGGCAAGTTTTACACTCTGTGGACACGCTGGGCCAGCCGAAAGTTGCTTCGGCCATAGCCGCCGGTGAGCGCATTGCCCCGGAGGTGCAAGTGGTGGGCCACCAAATGCGATTGGGCACGGATTTTGCCGACGTCGTCGGCCCATTGCAACCCGATGTGGTTATTGATGGGTCAGACTCCTTCGATACCCGGTTTGTGGTGGATGACGGGGCAGCCAAACTTGGTGTGCCGGTAGTTTTTGGGGCGTTAATGCAGTGGTCGGCCCAGGTAACCGTGTTTGATGCCGCCGGCCGGTACGGGCCAGCGGTACGGCTGACCA
>DEPX01000151.1:3899-6734 GCA_002358975.1 Micrococcaceae bacterium UBA3381
ACGATGTTGGCCACTGAGGCCATCAAACTTATCGTTGGTGCCGGCAAAAACCTGGTGGGTCGGATGTTGGTGGTCGATGCCTTGGATATGCAGGTTACCGAAATTGCGTTGAGTCGGCCCGCACAGTCTCAACGCGTGAATATTCCGGCAATTACCGCCGAGATCCTGGCCCAGGAAGATCCACCAGTGGTATTGGATGTTCGTCGTGCTGAAGAAATTGCTGAAGAACCAGTGGACTTGGACACCGTGGATATTCCGTTTGACCAACTGGGCGATCCAACACAGTTGGCTCTGCTAGAACCGGGTCGGCCCATTGTGACGTTGTGTCGTACCGGCCCGCGCTCTATTCGGGCCGCACAACAGCTGGCTGCTGCCGGGCATAATGTGGTGGGGTATCTTGATGGTGGGCTACAAGCCCTGCAAAGCGAGGCGAATGTGTAATGATCACCCAACAAGACCACCTGGCCAGGATCCTGGACTTAACCGCGCCCCTACCGGTGGAAGAAGTACCATTGCATGAGGCACTGGGGCACACCTTAGCTGCCAATGTGACGGCGAAAATGGATTTACCGCCCTGGGATGCTGCGGCCATGGACGGATATGCGGTGGCCTTGGAAGGCTTTCAACCTGGCACGCTGCCGGTTACCAAAGTGCTACCGGCCGGGCATACCACCCCGGAGCGCATTGTTCCCGGAGAAGCCGCGGCGATCATGACCGGTGCACCGGTGCCAGCTGGTGCCGATACGATCGTGCCCTTAGAACAATTTCACGAACCCACTCAACAGCTGCCCAGCCAGATTACCTTCGACGCGGTGCCCGTGCCCGATAAAAATATTCGACGTCGAGCCGAGGATACCCTTGCCGGGGCCATCGTGGCTGTGGCAGGAACCGTTTTAGGGCCACAACATATTGGGGCCATCGCAGCTACCGGTGTTGACACGGTATTTACTGCACGTCGTCCTCGGGTGGCGATTATTTCAACCGGTGATGAACTTATCGCCCCGGGTAGCCCGCCGGAATACGGGCAAATCCCGGATTCCAATGCACCACTGATTGCCGCCACGCTGCGCCAATTGGGTGCTGAGCCGACCCATCAGCTGCGCATTCGTGATTCGGCGGCCAGTTTGGAACACACCATTGCCCAGTTGGAACACACCGTCGATGCGATGATTTTGACCGGTGGGGCCTCGGTAGGTGCCCACGATATTTCCAATTATGTGCTTAGTGCCTGGCAGCACGAAGACCCAGCAAAGGCCATCACCTTTCACGAGATCAATATGCGACCCGGGAAGCCCCAAGGGTTTGGGCTCTCGCCCGCCGGGACACCAATGTGGTCGCTGCCGGGTAATCCGGTGGCCGTGTTGGTGTCGTTGCATGTGTTTGTGGCCCCGGGGCTGGCCAAAATGCAACGTCAGGCACCACACCCGCATAAACATCGGGTGTACACCACCGAATCCTTGTCCACGCCCAAAGACCTCAATTACTATATTTTGGCAACCCGTCACGGCGATAGTGTCACCGCGTTACCATCGAATTCACATTTGGCCGTGAAAATGGCCCAAGCCACCGGCCTCATCCATGTGCCCGCAGAAGTCCAAAGCATCGAAGCCCAACAGATTGTCGATTATATTTCCCTATGATTACCGTTCGTCTTTTTGCCGCGGCCGCTGACGTCGTCGGCACCAAACACATGCAACTCGCTGCCGAAACCGTCCAAGACGTGATCACCCGGCTCTCCGATTCGAAAACCACCACGCAGGTCATTTCGCGGTGCTCTTTTCTTGTCAACGGTGCCACAGCACAACCAGACACCCCGTTATCAGAGGGGTCAACTGTCGATGTGTTACCACCATTTGCCGGCGGTTAAATCCCCACCCAGTGGCTACCGTCGGGCCCAAATTGTTGCTTCCAAATGGGGACCCGGGATTTTATATTTTCCACGACGGCGCTGCACACGCTGAACGCTTCTTGACGATGCGCCGCAGAAACGGCCACCACCAGGGCTGTTTCGCCCACGTTGAGTGGGCCAATCCGGTGGGCGGCGGCCACCCGGACCGGTAGTGGTTCGGTGTCCTGCGGGTTGTGAACTGAGGTATTGGCCTCGGCAACGACACCGCGCAAAAAGCTGGTGGCATCCGGATGCGCAGAATATTCCAGGCCGGTAACCGTACCGGTAGCTTGCGGGTCGTGATCGCGCACCACACCCTGAAAGACGACGGTGGCCCCGGCATCGGCAGCTGCTACGGCGGCTTCAAGCTGGCCNNGGGATCCAGCCGGGTGGGCGTTACAACGGAAAGTTCAACCAAATCCATGGCCACTAGTCTACGTGTTCGCCACCCGGTGCAATGCAGCGGTTCACCGGGGCTGCTGGATTAGACTGGTGGCTGTGCAACATGAGTTTTCTTTACGCGCCGAATGGAATAATGCTGACGAGCATCCCCACCCGCAACGCGGGTTTAGTCGCGATGTGGTCATTCAATCTGATGGCCCCGGCGAGTTGCAGGGTTCGGCGGCTAAGGCCTTCCACGGTGATGCCACCCGGTGGAATCCTGAAGAATTGGTGTTAGCGGCGCTGGTGGAGTGCCACATCTTGTCGTACCTTTATGTGGCGGGACAGGCCCAGATCGAGGTTGAAAAAGTTTCGGTTCGGGGCGAGCTCACGTTGCAGGCCGACGCTGAAGGTGGCCAAATTCGTGCAGCCACGCTTTACCCGGAGGTGTGGGTGGCTGACACCATGCAATTGCCGCGTGCTCGTGAACTGCATGACGAAGCCCATCGGCAATGCTTTATTGCCCGGAGCATGAACTTTCCGATCACCTTAGAGCTGCCCGATCA
>DEPX01000151.1:6812-9540 GCA_002358975.1 Micrococcaceae bacterium UBA3381
TCGAAAAAACCCTCGCAGGTTTCCGGTAACGACGAGGCACGTTTGGATGCCATTAAGGCCGAGCATGCCGCCGAGCACCAACGTCGTCAACAGGCCACCGAAGCTCAGCAGGCCAATGCGCCAGCCGAGCAGACCTCCTTTTATGATCAGGTGGGCGGTGAACCAACATTTCGCAAACTCGCCTACGAGTTTTATCGACAGGTTGAGGCAGACCCAGAATTCAAGGCCATGTATCCGGAGACGGATTTAGGCCCGGCCGAAGAACGGTTACGGCTATTTTTGATCCAATATTGGGGTGGGCCGACAGACTACTCGCAGTTGCGCGGCCATCCGCGGTTGCGCGCACGGCATATGCCGTTCCACATAGATTCTAAGGCCCGGGAGACCTGGTTAACCTATATGGGCAATGCCATGGATACGCTGGGTTTGGCGCCGTTGCACTATGACACCATGTGGGATTATTTTCAGCGGGCCGCACGAGCCATGCAAAATCAGGCCTAGATAGCTACGGCTGGGCGCACCAACACATGCCCGCCGGCACTGGATAAGCGGATCCAGTTGCCCGAGGTAGACACGGTGGTTTCACCGCGCGGAGCTAAGAAACCCAAACTGTGGGCACCCAGGGTTGCACCGGCAGGAAATTCGACTTGGCCGGGGTCCCCGATGGTTTCTGACCAAATATCGGCACGAACTTTGGCTAAGACTGGTGCCCCAGCGTCTTCAGGCAACGACTCTCCCACGCGGCTGATGCCATCGCGGGCAACTTTACGGATATCGACGTCGTCGACGATGGCTTTGGCAGCCCAACCGGATCGTGGCGCTTTCATTGCCGACCACATCACCGAAATCTCTACCGGTGGCAGCGCAAGTTCGGTGGAGCCTTGGGTGATCATGCGGTGAGTACGATCGGTGATGGCATCCATTTCGAATACCGAGTCCATCTCAAATCGTGGGGTGGCAGAAAAATCCAACGCGAAGGTTCGCATGCCAACTACCATGGGAACCTTGTCGCCCAGCCCACCAGGGTGCATAACCGAGACGGATGCGGCCAACACGTCGCCAACAATTTGCAGGCGTACACCGGTGGTGTCGAGCGCTTTAGCCCTGGTGACGAAACTTTGTAAGTCTTTTACTGCGTTCAGGGTCGCAAAGGCCATGACATGTTCCATGGCCCCAATTATGCCTACACTTTGCCAGTGGTTCATCAGGGCTGCCCGGATTTGAGCTGACAGCGCTAGAGTATGACTCAGCTCTGATGAAAGGTACCTATGACTTATCCGGATGACCCCACCGACATTTTGCGTGATGTGTTGAAGCTTGATCGCACAGATGCTGACGAAACTGCCAGCACGTTTACCGGTTGCACGCCACCACAAACCCGTGGCCAAGTGTTTGGCGGCCAGGTGATGGCCCAATCGTTAGTTGCGGCTAGTCATACTGTTGATGCTGACCGGTTTGTGCATTCTATGCACTGTTATTTCATTCGTGCTGGTGATGCTACCCAACCGTTGCATTTCACTGTTGATCATCATCGGGATGGCCGGTCATTTTCGGTGCGCCACGTGGAAGTATCGCAACACAATAAAGTGATTTTGTCGTTGACGTGTTCCTTTCAGACCTCGGATAGTGGCGTGGAACATCAAGAACCGATGCCCGAAGGAATCCCGCTTCCCGACGATCTGCCACCGATATCGTCTTTGGTGGGCATGATTGATGATCCGGCTGCCCAGGATTTAGCGTATAACCGGCCCTTTGATATTCGTTATGCTTATGAACCGATTTTTCTTCGCCCGGGATCCGAGAAGGTCAACCGAAATATTGTGTGGATGAAAACATTCACACCGGTGAAAACATCACGCAATATTGCTGCGGCGGGCTTGGCCTATGGCTCGGATTACACACTGTTGGAGCCGATCTTGCGTAATCATGGGGTCGCCTGGGTGGATCCCAATAAGTCCATTGCCTCACTGGATCATGCCATGTGGTTTCATCGGCCATTCAATTTGGATGATTGGTTATTATTTGTCCAGGAGTCACCGTCTGCGCAATCAGCGCGCGGTTTGGGTTTGGGCCGGATTTATACCATCGACGGGGAATTGGTTGCCACCGTTGCACAAGAAGGCATGCTCCGGCTGCCACAGTTTAGTTAACCAACAACGCCCGCACACCTCAGGTATGCGGGCGTTGCAGAGATCGAAGGTTAGTTACGTGTCAGACGGCGGTGGGTTGCTCGTCCTTCACGGATAGCCTCGGGGCCGAGACGTTCGATCTTATTTTCTTCATATGTTTCGAAGTTGCCCTCAAACCAGTACCAGTTTGCCGGGTCGTCCTCGGTGCCTTCCCAGGCAAGAATGTGGGTGGCCACGCGGTCTAGGAACCAGCGGTCGTGAGAAATGACGACGGCGCATCCTGGGAAATCTAGTAGCGCATTTTCCAGCGAGGTTAGAGTTTCCACATCCAGGTCGTTGGTCGGTTCGTCAAGCAGCAACAGGTTGCCGCCCTCTTTAAGGGTCAGGGCAAGGTTCAACCGGTTGCGTTCACCACCGGAGAGCACCCCGGCTTTCTTTTGCTGGTCCGGACCTTTGAACCCAAAGGCTGACACGTAGGCGCGCGATGGCAT
Source organism: Micrococcaceae bacterium UBA3381 (assembly GCA_002358975.1). Classification (GTDB taxonomy): domain Bacteria; phylum Actinomycetota; class Actinomycetes; order Actinomycetales; family Micrococcaceae; genus Yaniella. The sequence continues at coordinate 9,433 of DEPX01000151.1, forward strand.
CTCAACGTTGCCGACGTGGATGTAGTCCAAACCGTCAGAGACCACTTCCCATAGGGATTTTTCGGGGTCAATGTTGGCACGGTTTTGGTCGACATAGGAGATTTTTAC
>DEPX01000151.1:9688-12248 GCA_002358975.1 Micrococcaceae bacterium UBA3381
TCGAAACCCTTGGTAATGTTGTCGGCCTCGATGACCTGGCTACCAAGCCGTGGTCCGGGTGGAATCTGGATTTCTTCAAAGTCCAGCACCCGTGTTTTCTCGGCTTCTGCGGCCATTTCTTCGTAGCGTTCCAGACGGGCTTTCTGCTTGGCCTGACGGCCTTTGGCGTTGGTACGTACCCAGTCGAGTTCGTCTTTAAGACGGCGAGCAAGTTTGGCATCTTTTTTGCCCTGAACTTCCAGGCGTTCCTGTTTCTTTTCCAGGTAAGTGGTGTAGTTACCTTCGTATGGGTATAGGCGGCCGCGGTCGACTTCGGCGATCCATTCAGCAACATGATCCAGGAAGTACCGGTCGTGAGTGATAGCGATAACTGCACCCGGGTAGTTGGCCAAGTGGCCTTCAAGCCAGGCGACAGATTCGGCGTCCAAGTGGTTTGTCGGCTCGTCCAGTAACAACAGGTCTGGCTTTTCTAATAAGAGTTTTACCAGGGCAACCCGACGGCGTTCACCACCGGAAAGATGTGTAACTGGTTCGTCACCAGGGGGTAGCTGCAGGGCTTCCATGGCCTGGCCGATCTGCGAGTCAATATCCCAGCCGTCGGCGGCGTCAATGGCTTCTTGCAGTTTGCCCATTTCTTCCATCAGGGCATCAAAATCGGCATCCGGGTCAGCCATTTCAGCCGAAATTTGGTTGAAACGCTGCAGCTGCTGGTAGAGCTCACCAACACCTTCCTGCACGTTTTCTAGAACCGTTTTATCCTCGGATAGTGGTGGTTCCTGCAACAGGATGCCCACCGAGTAGCCGGGGGCCAACCAGGCGTCACCATTGGAGGGCTCATCCAGGCCCGCCATAATTTTCAGGATCGTGGACTTCCCGGCACCGTTTGGTCCGACCATACCGATCTTGGCGCCGGGGAAAAAGGACATGGTTACGTCGTCAAGAATGACCTTGTCGCCCACTTTTTTGCGTGCTTTGATCATTTGATAAATAAATTCGGCCATGCACACTACAGTAGTCGGTTGCGGCAGCAGAACGTAATCCTGCCACCGCACCGCTTATACTGTTTAGCGAACACTAGGCGGTCATAGGTTCGGGATCCTCCCAACCGTGATTCACTAACCGATTGTCGTCCAAGGAACCTTCGGATTGTTGCGCTTTGGATTTGGTAAACCGGGTGAATTCGGTAAAACCAAGCATGAGGTCGTGTCCGGCAGTTTCGGCAATTATTTCGGCGGTTGTGCCCCGTTTGGACTCATCTTTGGAAACCCATTGCTTGATGGCAATTTTGCCGGCCACCGTAACCGGATCCCCTAGTGAAAATGAGCGAAAAATATTTTCTGCTAGACGACGGAACGCTGTGACCGAATACCAGGAAGTGTTGCCGTCCTCCCATTCTTGGGTTTGGCGGTTGAGTATCCGCTCGGTGGCAGCAAGACGAAATTCTACGATGACGGTACCGGAGTCGGTGACTACTCGGCGTGGGGCGGTGGCGACATTTCCTCGAACGGTCAGTTGGGTTTTCATCTGTATACCTTTCATTGATGGGCTATTCGAAATACGCTTCGAATAGTGACCAGTCAACGGCCATATGGCGGTCATCGGCGTGCAGAGCCTAGAATTGTGTATAACACCTGTGCCCAATTGGGGATGTGGATAGCATTTTGGGTAGACTATTCGATGTTGCCTCAGTAGCTCAGCTGGATAGAGCAACGGCCTTCTAATCCGTAGGTCGGGGGTTCGAGTCCCTCCTGGGGCGCAATAAAACGGCACTTGGCTAGGCGTTATGCTTCTCCGGGTGCCGTTTTTCATGCAGTGCAGCGACGCGGCCCTTATAGCCGGTTAGGTCCTGTTGAATCGGGAGAAAGCGCCACGGGTCTCGGGGTCAACAAAAACCAGTGCTGCAATGCCGGCCAATCCGAGGGCGGCGGTGAAGATACGTAGTGGCAGGATGGGGATCCATTGGGCTACGGCCAGTTGGTCGACAACGCCGGCAACGATGAGCACGGCAACCACGAGGTATAACAGCGCCGAAAACCAACTACGCCATGCGCCGACGATGACGAAAAAGGGTAACACCCACAGGACATACCAGGGTTGAAATACCGGGGCGACGACGACGGCTGCGGACAGGGCGATACCGGCTAGGAACACGGGATGTGGTGGTCGCGATAGTAGGGCCAACCATGCGGTGATGGCTGCGATAGCCAGGGTGCCCAGCGAGTAGAACAGTTGGGCTACCGGTTCGATACCGGTGTGCAATACGGCATCAACGATCCAACCAATGCCGAGCCCCAACAGGCCAAAGGGAGCGTAAGGAAAGGCAGCCTGCCCGGAGGTCGTCATGGCTTGAATCCAACCAAACCACAGACCGGAGGCGGCACCGAAGATCGTCAATACCGCTCCGACGATGACCAAGGAAGCCGCCCAGACTTTCATCCGGGCACGATAGGCAATGTGCTGACCGGGCTGCCACACCAACAACAGCCCGGCGAAGGGTAACACCAGCACGGTCAGTGGTTTGATGGCGATGGAGCCGCCCAGCAGGGTAAAGCCTAAGAGG
>DEPX01000164.1:0-152 GCA_002358975.1 Micrococcaceae bacterium UBA3381
ATGGTCGCCCCGGCTGGCAGATTCAGGGTATCTAATGCCAGCCGAGCGGTCAGACCGTTCATCGGTAGGGTTGCAGCTTCCACCAATGTGGAACCCGTTGGGATACGGGCCACTGAATCCGCCGGTACTACAATCCGTTCAGCATATGCGCC
>DEPX01000164.1:172-414 GCA_002358975.1 Micrococcaceae bacterium UBA3381
TGCGATCCACTGGGCACCACAAACGCCATAACATTATCACCGACCTGCAGATCAGTATCGGCATCGGCATCCATGGCTTCAACTACACCTGCAGCGTCCATACCGGGTACCACCGGATCGGATTTGGGCTGTTGGCCAGCGCGGAGCGCAGTATCAGTGGGGTTGACTGTAACCGCTTGAACACGAATGAGTATTTGACCATCGCCAGGGGTCGGATCAGGCAATTCAACGACTTCAAGAAC
>DEPX01000164.1:558-2706 GCA_002358975.1 Micrococcaceae bacterium UBA3381
CTCATCACTCACACCTTGAAGAAGGAGCGAGCTTCTAGTCTAAAGATCGATTCAGTTAACAAGCTTGAACTCGGGTCAAAAATCTCGCTGAACTCTCTGACCGTTGGCTGGGTCATCTAGGTCATGGCGTGCAATGATGCGGATCAAGCGAATACATGAGTCCTCAGTCAGGTAGAGAATAGCCAAAAATTTTTACGCATTCCTTGGAAATGTAAAAAATATGGCGATTTTTTTACACGTCAGGAAACGTGTAAAACAGTTTTATGCATCTCGCACGCTCAGGTGAAACGTTAATGTTCTTTAGGCATGATCGCGATACGCGCTGAGAATTGGCATAATCGTGGAGAACCTAGATGAAGTCGAAAGGCCACGTGTGACCACTAACCAGCGAGCCATCACCGCCACCTATATGCGCGGTGGCACTAGTAAAGGCGTATTCTTTCATTCTCGAGACTTGCCACCGGCCGGCACAGAACGCGATGAACTGCTGTTACGCATTATGGGTTCTCCGGATCCGTTGCAAATTGACGGTATGGGCGGAACCTACTCCTCCACCAGTAAGGTTGTGGTGGTCGATGAGGTCCGAAATAATGAGGTCACCTACTGGTTCGGCCAGGTCAGTGTCGATGAGGCCTATATAGATTGGCATGGCAATTGCGGAAATCTGACAACCGCCGTCGGCCCGTTTGCCGTAGAAGAAGGACTGGTACCAGCCCACGAACCGGTCACCACTTTTACACTTCATAATGGCAATACCGATACCAAAATTGAGACATCAGTACCGGTAAAAAACGGGACCTTCAAAGTCGAAGGTGATCATGCGGTTGATGGCGTGCCCGGCACCGGTGCACCGATAACTACCCAGTATGTGGATCCGGCGGGAACAACAACCGGCGCACTGCTACCGACCAGTCGCCCGGTAACCGATGTGCATTTATCTTCGGGGCAGTTATTGCAAGTCTCGGTGGTGGATGCCGCTTCGGTCTTTGCTTTTATCCGGGCAAGTGATCTGAACCTTCAGTTATCCCAAAGTGATACGGCAGCTCTGAATGCCGACGACAAGTTGTTGGAGCTGATCGAATATATTAGATCGCAGTTAGCTGTCACCCTGGGCCGGGTAAATGACCCAGCGCTTGCGGCTACCGAATCGGCTACCGTACCGCGGATTATGTTATTCGAACCGGGTACGGACGAAACGTTGATTCGTGCTCGTGCGGTGATGATGGGCAAATTCCATCGAGCCCTACCGATGACCGGGGCACTATGTTTAGCCGCTGCCGCTCATACTCCGGGCACCCTGGTTGCTGAGAGCTTGTCCGAGCCAGCCCCAGCTGAAGTGACTATTGAACACCCGAAGGGCCAGGTCGCCGTCGAGGTCGAAACGCAGGCCAACTATGCGCGTACTGCTATCCGCCGGTTGGGTGTTACCCGGACGGCCCGACGGATTATGGACGGCAAGGTATACGTTCCTGCCTAGGAGTGCGCATAGTTTTCTTTCAAACTCTAACCGGCAAAGTTACCCCGTTCATTACACCATGAGGCCTGCACTGAGGTTAACAATGACGTGCACGATCGCGATAGGAACGAATGTTCCGCTTCTGTGACGCAAATAACCGAACAAGTAACCGGCAATAAACTGCATGACAATAAACGGCCACAGGCGAATGTCGACGAACACCAGGCCCAGATGAGGAATCAGGAAGATCAGAGTCTGTAGGAGATTTCCCCACCAAAATCCCAACCGACGGATCAGCACACCTGCAAGCAAACCTCGGAAGAAGATTTCCTCACCCACTGCACGAAGAATCGCACCGATTACTAAGAAAACTGAGGTGTAGCGAGCGAAGAGTAGCTCGGGTGCATTAAGAACCTCATCAGGAACCAGCCCTAGCAGCAACCAGCTGGCCAGTAATAGCGGAAGCAGACATAATCCTGCCCACCCGTAGGCCGCCGCCGTTCCCCAGGACGCTCCGACGCGCTGAAGAGAAGATTGGAATGTTCGGCCCCTGCGACGGGACTGCACTAGAACATAGATTACTGAGGGAACGCAAAGTAGAACGAATTCAAGCATTCGTTACATCCTAGCTATCGCACCGCAATGATCCTACTTGTCGCATTGCAATGCTGTTATGCCGAGGTTATGGTTAT
>DEPX01000122.1:0-3038 GCA_002358975.1 Micrococcaceae bacterium UBA3381
AACTTGCTAAAGTATTCGGACTAACCGTTGTTGCCGACGCCGCTGAAGCCGATGAAGAACTGGTCGAAGAGTTAGGCGCAGACCTTGTCCTTCCGCGCGGCTCCGGGTTTGCTGAGGCGGTGCGAGAGCAATACTCCGACGGTGTTGACGGCATCGTTGATGCTGCAGTGCAGACTGATGAGATTGTTCCTGCCGCCAAAGACGGCGCCACTATCATCACGATTCGTGGCGACAGAGGCGAACGCGACCGGGGCGTGACGCTGCAAGATATTTGGGTGGTCAACTACGACGGCGCACAAGAAAAACTCGATACCTTGCGCCAGCTGGTAGAGGATGGCCGGATTACGTTGCGAGTTGCCGATGTCCTACCAAAAGAACAAGCTGCAGAAGCTCATCGGCGTCTTGAAGCCGGTGGTGTCCGTGGCCGTCTGGTACTGGAATTTGGTGATATCCCAGAGGTGTAGGCGGTGCGTGGAGCATTTTCCCAGCCAGTTTTGTCCACATTTTGACTGTGATACAAGCTGGTGAACAGGAAGGGCTCTTAGACTAGGAGTCACTCCTTCTTCAAGGTGTGAGTGATGAGTGATGAGAGTATGCGGTCCCGGATTCCAGTTTCCGGGACCGCATTCCTCTATCTAGTGGCCTGTTGCTCGGCCAGCTGCACAAATTCGGCCAGCGCTTGAGGATTGGCAATGGAATCTTCATTGATGGCGTTGCTGCGCCCGGTAAAAAGTTTCTTCAACGGTACTTCAATGCGTTTACCGGTGTGCGTGACCGGTATGGCCTCCACGGCAATAATTTCATCGGGCACATGACGTGCAGACGCGTAGTCTCGGATTGTGTCCTGGATTTGTGCCGCTAGTTCTGGGGTGAGTGTAGTGTCTTCGGCTAGCTGGACAAATAGTGGCATCCAGTAGCCACTATCGGGGCGTTCCACGCCAATAATGGTCGATTCCATAACTTCAGCCAACTGGCCCAAGGCAGCATAAATTTCGGCGGTGCCCAACCGGACGCCCTGACGGTTCAGTGTTGCATCGGAGCGGCCTTCCACAATGAAACTGCCACGACGGGTCTGGAGTACCCAGTCGCCATGTGCCCAGACGCCATTCGGACACTTCGCAGTGGCAGCAAATCTTTCAAAATACGTCTCGCGGTAGCGTGTTTTATCGGGGTCGTTCCAGAGTGCGATGGGCATGGAAGGCATCGGCTGGGTGATGACCAGTTCGCCCACCTGATCCCAAACTTCCTCTCCTAGATCATTAAATGCCCGTGCATCTACGCCCAGTAGCGGCCCCTGGATCTCACCCAGGCGGATGGGCTCCAGCGGGTTGGTACCAATGAAGCCTGAACAAATGTCGGTCCCACCGGAATCAGAACCCAATCGCACACCAGGATTGACATGGTCATGCACCCAACGCCAGGTGGATTCCGGTAGCGGGGCAGCAGTAGATAAAATAGATTTCAGCCTGGCCATATCCCAGCGTTGCCCGGGGGAGAGCCCTGACCGTTCGACAAGGGTTAAATATGGAGCGCCAACAGCAAATCGTGTGGCGTTGGTGCGGGCGACAATTTCAAATTGTCTGTCGACGGCGTTGATCTTCGGCGAGCCACCGTACACGACGATTGAGGATCCACAACATAGCGCTTGGACTAAGGTATTCCACACCATCCATGACGTATTGGCTGCCACATAGTAGCGATCATCGCTAGATAGATCCTGGTTCAGCGCCTTACCCTTTAGCGATTCCAGCAACATACCGCCATGACCGTGGATAATACCCTTGGGGTCGCCTGTGGTACCCGAGGAAAATAGCACCCATAACGGATGATCAAAACCTAAGCGTGCATACTCATATTCGCCACCTTTGGGGGCGGTGTGGAAATCATCTATATCTAGCTGATGGTCAAGGCTAGGTAGTTGGGCTATAAGTTCAGCATTGTAGTCTGCCAGGTCGTACCAGCGCTCATTGAATGTGTATCCCGCGGTAGTAATCAGCACTTTTGGTTCTACATGGCGAAGCCGGGCCAGAGTGGCCGTGGAGGTCAAATCCGGTGAGTTGATTGTCCACACCGCGCCAATGGTCGCCGCAGCTAATAAACCTATTATCGCTTCGGCAATATTGGGCAGCACTGCTGCCACTCGGTCGCCAGGTTGTATGCCAAGTTTGCGCAGTTGTTCGGCCAGTCCGTGTACTCGAGTTCGCAATTGCTGCCAAGATAGCGCTTCGGTGCTGTTGTCTTCGTTGACCGTCAACAGGGCAGTGGATTCTTGGTCTACAGTGTTTCGGGTGCGCTCAAGAAGATTTTCAGCAAAGTTCAGCTCAGCATTGGGATACCACCTCGCCCCGGGCATAGCGGAATCAACCAGGGCGGCAGTATCAAAACCGGTGCCGATGACGCCGAAATATTCGCGCACCGCATCCCAGAAAGCCGATAACTCAGTGATTGACCACGCATGTAAGCGCCGGTAAAGATCCGGGGCAACGCTGTCAGCGGTAGTCAACGGTGCCAGTCGGACGCCCCTGGTTTTAACTAACCACTGTGCGAACCGAAAAAGCTCAGTATCTTTCGGGGTGACCGGTTGCCAAGTGACCGGGGGAGCCTGGGTCATGAGTGATCCTTCGATGCTTTGGGCATGCCGATGGCTACGCTGGTGACGATCAACAGACTAACGGTTGTTCTACGAATCTTTGAGCTCTGTAATGCATTGAGCCTACTCACAGGTAACTAACACGAAATATTGCGGCAGAACCTAGTGCTTTAACAGGTCTGTTTCTTAGACTAATAGTCACCTCTTCAAGGTGTGAGTGATGAGTGCGAGACCCTGGGAATCCGTTCCCAGGGTCTCTGCTTTTTGGAAACCGGGTACCAAATGGTCAATCAGATAGTCATTGGGGCGGTGCGCTGCAGATAAGATCAGGTCTGGTAAACCAAACCCGGATAGGAGCAGCGTTGACCAGAGCCCCCAGTCCAACCAGATCGCACAGGACACGAAATATCACCATCGCGATCGTGGTTTTTGGTCTATTGCTACTGGC
>DEPX01000122.1:3111-6554 GCA_002358975.1 Micrococcaceae bacterium UBA3381
CCGTCGCACCAATCCGCTGTTTGTAGAGCCGAAGGTAAATTCATTGCCGGGTTTTTATCCCCACAGGCCGATGCAAAACAAACCGGTGCCATGCTCGAACGGATGAACACCGATGCGATAACCTTCGGCGGGAGAATTGAACCAGTAAAAGCAGATAACTATCCCGACCCGGTCGCCGAGGCAATTGGGAGCCGCCAAGCCTATCGATACACCGTTGAAATGGCCTGGCAAGATAAGGAACTGACTTCTGCCGATGAGCAACTTGAGGTCGACGAGACGACATACGGGATCATCGCCGCCGACGACGATAGCGTGGTCGTGACCCAAAGCGTTGACGCCGCCGATCCATTCGATGCACTGCTACGTGCCGCATCATCCAACGGCAATAAAGCATATATCGGGTTGCCGGTACCAAACATGCGGACCTCGGGTGAAACTTGGTTGCCGGATAATAGCTACGCCGATGTCGTGGATAGTTTCTCGCAGCGGTTTGTGCGTGCTTATGCTGACCGCGGTGCCGACGGCTTCTATCTGGCCATGGAAATGCCACTGACCGACGAAGCACACTGGGATCCGGTTACGGAATACTATGACCGTCAAACACAACTTATAAACACGATTGACGACGGGGCAACAGTACTGGTCTCGCCGTATCTTGAAGGCCGCAAAGACCGTCAAACCATCGCACCGAAAACCGCCGCGCTGGGCTATGAAAAGCTGCTGGGTCTGGCCAATGGCACCAACCTGCTCGTCTCACCTCAAGACGGTCTCGGGGTGGGAACAACCGCCTTAGAAACAGACGACTCTGAAGATCACCAGGTTACCGTCGAGGACTACTTCGAAACCTTACACGAAGTTAACCCTGACCACCTGTACGTCACCGTAGAAGCCATGCGGCCCGGTGGCGGCAGTTCGGACACCAGAGAATCGACCTCACGAAACCGGGTCGAAGAGCAACTAGATGCCACCGAACCTTTCGTGCGCGGCGCCATCGGCTACCAATGGTCCGGGTCAAATGCGATGATGGATATCGCACATATTGGCTACGGAGCATGCGCTGCGGGACCCAATCAGCTGCCATAATTTCGCGGCCCCAGCCCACCGAACCCTTGTTTGTGTGATGCAGGTCACCTAGGCTCGGGATTGGTTCATGTGGAACTCATTGATTCGGGCACACTCTGCAATCAGCAGAAGCAAAAACCCGTGCCCTTTTGAAGCTAGTCAGGAGTGTCAATGACAATTTCAGTGAAAGACGCGCTCGCAGCCAAGGGGATCCACCCTAGTCAGGCGCACTTGCAACTACTTGAAGCCAAGTGGGCTCAAATCCAGGAGCTCAAAGGCGACCTAAATGATATTCGGGTCGACGACGCAGATCTTGCTCTGCGCAACATTCCCGGTGGTGATCACGTTGGCTAAAGAGCTATTAACCAAGACCACTACTGAAGTTGCCGATCTGATCGAGCGTAGGGAAGTGTCGCCTGTTGATCTGACCCAGAGCCTGCTGGACCACGCACACGAGCTCAACGACACGGTAAATTCCTACATCAGCTTCCGAGACGACCAAGCACTAGCAGACGCAAAAAAGGCTGAGGAAGAAATTGCCGCCGGTAACTACCGGGGACCCTTGCATGGTATTCCGATGGCCATCAAAGACAATATTTATATTGGTGGCGAAGTCAGCACGATGGCCTCAAAAATCCATGGTGATTTTGTCTCCCAGGATGATGCCTCTGTCGTGGTTAATCTGCGGGAAGCCGGCGCAGTGCTCACCGGGAAGTTAAACATGCATGAATATGCGTGGGGTATCGATAATAATTCGCCACACTTTGGGCCAGTACATAACCCCTGGAATCTGGACAAAGTGCCCGGTGGATCCAGTGGTGGCTCGGGCGCAGCCGTCGCATCAGACGCCTCCTTTACAACCCTGGGAACTGACACCGCCGGATCGATTCGTATTCCCTCAGCAGTCTGCGGACTGGTAGGCCTGAAACCAACCCACGGGCGCGTAGCCAAATATGGTTGTTACCCGCTGGCATGGTCGCTGGACCACATTGGACCAATGTCCAAGAGCGTTGCTGATGCTGCTGCAACACTTCAGGGCATAGCGGGCTTTGATCCTCGAGACCCTACAGCAGTCAACGTTCCAGTAGATGATTATCTATCCGGCTTGGGTGGTGACCCCAAAGGGCTGGTCATCGGGGTAGAAGAAGACTACTTCTTCCGCGACGTTGATTCCCCAATCGAGACGCTAGTGCGCAAACAAATCGACGACCTGGTCAGTCGTGGCGCTGTGTTGAAAGAAGTGAAGATCCCCAGCCTGGCCTATGCAGAGTGGACCGAACTGGCTACCAGCCTGTCGGAAGCCTCAGCCATCCACCACAACGACCTGCTCAACCGGCCCGATGATTTCGGCGATGACATTCGATTCCTCTTCGAACTCGGGGAACTGTTTTCATCGGTGGACTTCTTGCAGGCGCAACAAGCCCGTCGACAACTCAAACAAGAATTCGCTGCTGCCATGCAGCAAGTCGACGTGATAATTGCTCCAAGCTTGCCGGTCATGGCACCCGATATTGGTTCTTCGACGGCAAACCTGAACGGCACCGAGGTGGACCTGATTGATAATTTCATCCGATTCACCGGGCCCAGTAACCTGACAGGTTTACCGGCCTTGAACGTTCCGGTCGGACTCGAAGATGGTCTGCCGGTTGGTTTACAAATCATCGGCAGAGCCTTTGATGAAGCCACCGTGCTTCGTGTTGGCTCCCATATTGAACAAACCGATCCCATGCAGGGGCAACGCGCACCTGTTGGAGCCTAACAATACATCGACCTCGGTGGGCAAAACTTCAGCCCACCGAGGTTTTTCAATGCCAGACACTCGCAGCGCATCGCCACCATGCGTTGTGGCCTGCGGTATGTTGTTCCTAAGTTCACCAACAGTCGCTTAGTAAGTTCAGTCGTGAAAAGGCCCGTGTGTGAAGTGGAATGCCATCGGAGTTGCCGCCACCATCGCAGGTGGGGCACTGTTATTCTTCACTGATCGTGCCGAAGCATTCACACTTGCCGCTCGACTGCTGCCGATCTTTATTTTTGTTATCGGCATGTCGGTAGTGGTCAACATTGCCGCCAAAGTCCAAGCATTTGAAGCGATCACTGCGGGACTAGAAGCCATGGCACCGGCATCAGGCGCTGCACGTCAGCGTGTACTGTGGTGCGGGCTCATTGTGCTCAGTATTGTCTCGACAATTTTTCTGTCCCTAGACACCACAGCAATTCTGATCACGCCACTGGCCGTAGCAGTAGCGCGCAGAAACAACCTGCACCTTGTCGCGATTGCCCTGGCGGTAGTTTGGATCGCCAATATTGCGTCCCTACCTTTACCGGTCTCCAATCTCACCAATCTGCTGGCACTCAACGGTCCAGCGTTTTCCTCCACTTTT
>DEPX01000122.1:6626-7647 GCA_002358975.1 Micrococcaceae bacterium UBA3381
GCAGCCTCATGGTTGGTAAACCGACGAAGACGACAGGACACGCTCGACCTTGTCACCCAGCCACGTCAACAACTTGCGCCTGATCCATTGAGAACCATTGTCTTGGCCCTTCTTGCCGTGTTGTTGCCAGTGCTGGCCTCACCAATCCCATACTGGGTCTCCAGCTCCGCTGCGGCCGTACTCGTGGTTGTCGCGACCTTGCTACTTCGCAAAACTTTGCTTGGCATCGGACTGGTACCCTGGCAGTCTCTACTATTGGCAACGGTCTTTTCTACCGTGGCAACCGCAGCAAATTCGCTCGGCGGAGCCACACTGGTCATCGCATTGCTTGGCGATTTCGAACAGACTGCGACCGGACTGCTAGGGCTTGCCTGGGCCGGGGCTGGACTGAGCAATCTCATCAACAACATCCCGGCATTTCTGGCACTGGAGCCCGCAGTTAACTCTGCCACCGGCTACCTGGCGCTACTGATCGGTACCAACGCCGGCCCCATCATCACCCCGTGGGCCTCACTGGCCACGCTACTGTGGCATGACCAGCTGGTACGCGCCGGGATCATCATCAAATGGCGCACATATATGCTGGCCGGCTGCGGTCTTATCGTGTTTGCACTGATGCTTCCACTTACCGCTCTGACTGTTCAAAATATGTAAAGACTCCATAAAGTGACCTTTAAAGCAATCGAAATCTCACATATCCGTGGTACGCTCAACGCGGCCACGACGTTCGAAGTGCGCCGATATCTCAAAAACACGATGACAGATAAATACATAACGGAGAAAAGTTCATGAAGACAAGCATTCGAATCGCGTTGACGGGTACCGCTTCGGCGTCACTACTAGCACTGACCGGCTGTGCAGGCCTATTTGGTCCGGACATCGAAAATCCGCCGGCATTGTCTGAGATTGATGATCAGATGTGGGAATCCATGGAGGAAGCAGGCTCGGTCACACTGGTTACAAATCTGGATGACCTGGCAGAGATGGAGCCGCAAAGTGCCCAAGCCATGGAACAAATGTT
>DEPX01000122.1:7664-8119 GCA_002358975.1 Micrococcaceae bacterium UBA3381
GGCGACGATGTTTCTGACCTAAAGATCTACGGCGCGCTTGACGGTTCTGGTACCGGCATGAGCATTGGCGACGACGACTTGATGCGGGTTTTCGGTAAAAATGAAGCATACCTTTCTGCGGATGCTGTGTTCGGTATCTTTGATAATCAAAACATGGGACTCGGCGCCGAAGCAGACGAAATCCTCAGCGAAGTCAGCGCGGAACTCTCCGGTTCCTGGATCGACTTTGGTAGTGAACTCCAAACCAGCAGCGATGATGGCGCCTTCGACATGGGCGGATTATTCGATGACCTGCATGACAGCTGGACAGAAGGCGATTCTTCAGAAAGCCCAATTGACCGTGACGAGATTTCGGATGAAGGAACCCACGAGGTACGTGATGACCAAGACGTGTGGGTCTACGAAGGGGAAGACGAAGGTCAAGAACTCGTACTTGAAGCCGACCCTGACGCACC
>DEPX01000179.1:0-11160 GCA_002358975.1 Micrococcaceae bacterium UBA3381
CTGACGTTCTGACTGGCCGCAACGCCCGAGAGAGTATCTCCAGACTGTACCTTGTAGGTATTTTTTGGTGTGCTAGCCGTCGAATCGGAAGCCGTTGAAACACTAGCCGTGTCTGCACTGCCGGTAAGCTTCAGATTCTGACCGGGATAAATAATCGAGGACATCGATAACCCGTTAGCGCTTAGCAATGTTGGGAGGCTCATGCCGTGTTTTGCTGCAATGGCGGACAAGGTGTCGCCACGCTTGACTGTGTAAGAACTTTCAGACGAACCAGAGCTTTGGGCAATGGAAGATCCATTACTGCCAGTTGAACCAAGATAAAGCACGTCATCAGGATAAATAGTTGAGGAGACTTTGAGGTTATTCCAGTTCAGCAAGTCTGACAGCGAGACGTCGTGGTCGCGTGCAATTTGGCTGAGAGTGTCACCGGATTTGACCTTATAAGTTGCTGATGAGGTGTTGGCAGCTTGAAAGTTCTTTTGGGTAAAGCGCGCCGGGAGTGCGGCTGCGAGTTGTTCCGGCGTTACGAGGCTAGCTTGCAACTTTGCTTGTGCTGCAGCGATGTTTGTATCTGATGCTGGTTTGGGAGTCAGCGCCGTACCTGATGCATCAGCCACCGCCGGGGTTGCTGCAGCAGCAGAGCCCAAAGCGAGTAATGGCAGAGCCGATGTGGCAACTGCTGATTTATAAAACCGGGAAGCGCCGGTTGTACGGTCTGTCATTAAACGTATCCTCTTGCGTCAGGCACCTGAGCCAGGGGAAGTTCTCTTGTGCTTTATGTGACAAAAGTAGCGTCGAGGTGTACGTGATGTAAATGTTACATACGTGAATATACATTACTCGTAGGACAAATGTTAAGAGGGCCGATTGATTTCTTGCCAGGTCAGCGTTCAACTGGCAAATTTGTCGGTATCCAAGCGCATAGTCTTGAAAAACTGCGATACGCTGGAAACGTGACTGAAACACGCGACATAGAAACATTGGTTGGAACCTGGTTAACGCTGCCTCAAACAGCGGACCAGCTTGATGTAATTGTGACCAAAGTTCACAATATGATTAAGGACCGCTATCTGCTCGATATGCGATTGGGCGAAGAAAATATTCGTTACGTACCGGCAGCTTTCTTGACTGAACAAGGAGCACTGAAACCCTTACGTGGCACCATTATGGTGCTTGAAGATGCAGGGTTCGACAGAGAAGAAATTATTCGCTGGCTTTTTACCGACGATGACTCTCTGCCGGGGCGCCCCATTGACGCCCTGCACGCAGGAAGAAAAACAGAAATTCGACGTCGTGCGCAAGCTATGGGCTGGTAGGTACTAGCTGGTGCGTTCTAACAACTGGCTGACCAACTCTGACAGCCCGGCTTTGACCGGAGCCACCACTGGCAGCTGATCTAAGGCCTGAGACGTATCATCCCAAAGCCGGTGTATCTCGGATTCCACCACTGCACGGGCCCCCGACGAAGCGATTAGCTGCTGAATGTCCTCTACCGTGTATTGGCTGGTGGAAGGATGTTTTAAGAAGTTGTTGAGCACATTAGCGTCTTCGGAATCCAGACGGTACAACGCATGAGCGACAAGTTCAGTTCGTTTTCCCTCAACAAGGTCGTCCCCCGAGGGTTTTCCGGTCAATACCGGATCTCCGAATACACCGAGCAGATCGTCACCTAGTTGAAACGCCATGCCTAGAGGTAGGGAGAAATCACGATAACCGCTCAGGGTTGTTTCGTCAGCACCGGCTAACAGTCCGCCAAGTTCAAATGGCCATACTGCCGAATAGTGTGCCGACTTATAACGCAGCACGGTTCGGGCCTGTCTCAATGCGTCAGTCGGATCGTGGGGGATATCGGCCTCTGCGAGTATATCGAGGTATTGGCCCGTCATGACTTCAAAACGCATAGCATGAAAAGCATCTCTAGCGGGGGCAGCAAAGGCGGTTGCATCAGCTGTGGTTGAAAATATTTCTTCACTAAGCCCTAATGCGAGATCGCCTGCCAGAATGCCAGCTGATACACCAAAGTGGGCACTATCTTGTGCCCAACCATTGTTTTCATGTAACTCTTGAAAATTTTTGTGTACAGCCGGTCTGCCGCGACGGGTATCTGATCGGTCTAGAATATCGTCATGAATTAGCGCAGCAGCTTGGAAGAGTTCTAATGCGACACCGGCATCAATAATTCGAGGATCCTGTGCATCACCTCCGGCTCCACGCCAGCCCCACCAAGCTAGCAACGCTCGCAGACGTTTGCCGCCTTTCACGAGTTCTGCAATGGAAGCCACAAGTGGTTCAGACGATTTAGCGATTTTGCTGGCACGACATCGATAATTGTCCAGCATGTCTTGCATCCGTTCCTGGAGAACAGTTCGGAAATACGCCGTATCCATAGTCGTCACAGTCTTGTTTCTCCTGCCTGCTGAACTAGTCATCCCTATGCGTACGCTCTTCAACCTTACCGGCCTAGGGGCGTAGGATTACTATATGGTCTTACCGGGTCGAAACCAGGCTTCGCGTCCGTCGTGGGCCGATGATTCATGGGAAGCAACGGTCCTTCATATTGATATGGACGCGTTCTTTTTATCTGTGGAATTACTGGATCGGCCAGAACTGATTGGTAAGGCTGCCGTAGTTGCTGGCAACTCTGGCCGTTCTGTGGTTACCTCTGCTTCTTACGAGGCACGCAAGTATGGGGTTCATTCAGCTATGCCGGTCTCACAGGCTCTAGCGTTATGCCCCCAAGTGGTTATTGTTGAACCCACCAGAGCCAAGTACAGTCAAGCATCCGAAAAGATAATGGATGTTTTGCACGGTATCACTCCCTTGGTAGAACAGCTTTCCATTGATGAGGCTTTTCTAGACGTGGCTGGGGCTCGGCGTAGGCTCGGAACTCCGGCACAAATAGCTGTGCTAATTAAGGAGAGGGTGCGTCAAGCAACCGGACTGCCCTCGACGGTCGGTGTTGCTGCTACCAAGTCGGTGGCTAAAATCGCTTCAGACCACTCAAAACCTGATGGTATAGGTGTGGTCCCTGTAGACCAGACCGCACGATACCTAGCGCCGTTACCGGTAAGCGTGATTTGGGGTGTTGGCCCAAAGTTGCACAAACGGCTCACTAATGCAGATATACATACCGTAGGGGACTTGGCAGGTCAGGACCCGACTCGCATGAGACGTTGGTTAGGTGTAGTCGGGCCTCATATTGTTGAACTAGCTCGCGGTTACGATCCGCGCACCGTGGAAACTCAACATGAAACAAAATCTGTATCGGTGGAGCACACATTCGAACAAGATATTTCTTGTACGCAGCAGCTGGAGAAATATTTATTAGATTTATCTTATGAGTGTTCGCGGCGGTTACGTAATGACGGTTTTGTTGCGTGGGGGCTTAGTGTAAAAGTTAAAGACTCTGACTTCACGACCAGAACTAAATCACTGTCGTTGAAGGCTCCAGCGACTTCAGGCGCTGTATTTTTCAACCATGCACGGCAGCTGTTTAATAACCTGCTTGCTCAACGTCAGCATCCAGTGCGGTTATTGGGTGTACGTGCCGATAAGGTAGCTGAACCTGCTGAGCCGGTACCGACTCAAGATTCACTTTTTGAGATTGAAGAAACTGAATTACCTCAGAAGGAAAGCCAGGACTGGCACTCTACTGACAAAATTTTAGATGATGTAGCTAAGAAGTTTCCGAGTGCAGCGATTAAACCCGCAACACTCTTACGACATGAAAGGCATGAACGGATGTCAGACGGCTAGCAGCTGAAATTCAGACTTCACGGTGTGACAATCTCAGCAAACAGTCAGATAAAAACCTTAGAATAGAGGCAAAGTCAATTTAGGCTTTGAGAAGCTTTTGACAACACATGTGGAGGCAACAGTGGGTTTATCAGATAGAGAGCAAGAAGCATTTGCCGAAATCGAATCCCAACTGATTTCCGAGGATCCTAAATTTGCATCTCAGATGCAAATGGGGGCGAAAAGCTCGGCACGTCGATTATCGACACGCAATATTGTTTTGGGTGTCTTGACCGCTACAGTCGGTATTGCAGTACTGCTGACAGGGGTAACAATCGATGCTATTTGGTTGGGTATTGTCGGATTCGTTGTCATGGGCGCAGGTATATACTTGGCGTCAAAACGAACTACAAAGCCACCAAGTAAGTCCGGTGGTCGAGGCGGATCCGGCCAGCAAACAACAAAAACAAATCACGGTTTTATGGAAGGACTGGAGTCTCGTTGGGACGAACGCCGGCGCCAGTAAAGTGTTTTTCCACTCCACTGGCGATTGCCCTTCCACACAAAAACCCGCAACGCATGTTGCGGGTTTTTTAGTTCCTCTTGAGAAAACGCGTCATTCTTCATCTACTTCATTTTCTGACGGTCCAGACACACCACGATCTGGTTGGGTTGTAGGCTCTTCGACTTGGTCTTGGTCGTGATTCTGTGTATCGAAAGATTCGTATATTTCCGTACCGACATTTTCCTGAGCAGAAGACCACGCTGAGGAGCCAGGCTCCAAAGGTAATTCGGTATCGGGGAACGCTTCATGTTGCTCATCTGATCGAACGTTCTGTGGCGTTTCGAGTGTATTTGGAGATGGGGTCTGCAATGTCTGCTCACTTAGAGCACTCGGCGCAAGTGGCGAGCGAAAGATTTCTGTTTCGGTGAGATCATCTCCTGGGCCTTGCACGTAATATGGTTTCGTTGAATGATCGTCATTTGTTGATTCCGCTGTCGATCGCACCGCTCGTCTTTTATGCCAAATGATAAGAACGATTAGGCCAAGCACCAGGACCATGATCACTGCTGCGAGAGCCCATATCGTCACAATTGTCGGACCACTAGCACTGACATTAAAATCGCCACTGGAACTCTGTAAAACAATTGTGCCATTACTAGACGATGTGCCCTCACTTTTACCCTTGTGCATGGCTGGTAAGTCGACTTGAAATACAGCAGTACCTTCAACCCCGCCCGAAGCGAGGCTCCAAACAGGGGAAAGGTCCACATTGAGATCATATTCAGACCATAATCCTGTTAAAGATTCATGCTCTATAGTCGATGTGTCACTGATTCCTTTAGCCTCAAGATAGTCATTTATCTTATTGGTGAGCTCTTGAGCATCATCGGCTTTGAAAGTGGTGGAATATAATGTGGTGTCCGCAGTGCGTTCCATATCATAGGTACCGGAACCCTCCGGGGGTTGAAACAACTCAGCGACGGTATCTTCGTGGCCGCTCTGGGTTTCGTTATCTACCGCGAACTCAAAGGTTTGCACCATCGTGCCGTCTATATCTAACTGCGTCGTAGAAGTTAGAGAGTCTAAGGGCATGCCACGGTTGAGTTTTATATATAGCTCGCCATTACTACGTTGCTGGTCGACAACTTGCCACTGGTCAGGATAGTCGGTGGCCCCACTCAACTGACGGACATTTTCTGGATCGCAAATAGCATCACAGCTCCAATTGGAACCTACGTATTCAGTTACTACATCTGGGCTATCCTCTGGCGTTACTTCGGTAGTTGCAAACGTTGCCTCTTCATTTGCTAACAATATTCGCATTCCGTTTTGAACCGACTCTGCTGAAGAAAACCTCACACTAACTTCACGAGGTTCTGGATTGCCTGATTCATGGTTTTCTACGGGACCGGAATCCTCGACAGCACCTGTGACTCCGTCTAAGCCCTCGAGTTGTTCCACGCGCTCGGTTACAAACTCATTTTGTATGGCAGTTGCATCCGAAGAAACAAGATAGTCCATTGCGACATTGAACTCACCTGAATCCAAAATTTCGAAATCTAAATCTATTTCTTCGAATCGACGGTCATCCGTCAAACTAAAATTAATACGGGGTAGCGACGTCGCATTATCTACTTCTTCACCATCGAAAATCACCGAAGCAGTGCCATTGGAAGTTAGGACCGGCGTATTGCCTGGCACAACTTCGTCTTCAACAAGCGCGTCCGATGCCCAACGCATGAGCTCATCATTATAAAAATCTTCTTCGAATTCTACTGACGTAACCAGCTGTTGCTCATCGACTTGCACGTTCATACCGCGCTCGGACTCGGCAATGTCAGAGGCGTCCAGCAAAGATGTGATTTTATTGCGATAGTCGTCTACATCATCAAATTGCATAATGAACGTCGCTTTATAGCCATCTTCCACTGGCTCAATACCTTCAAAGGTCAGTGCATCGGGAAGATGAGATTGAAACGATTGCTCGGCCGCATCTAGGCCTCCCGACAGAGTATCTGCATCGCTTTCTGCCATAGTCAATACAAACTGACGTTCACCTGAATAGCCCTTATCAAGTTCTAATTGTGTATTAACGTCAGCGCCACATGCGGCTAAAAGCAGGGCAGACGTAAGCGCAACGAGCAGCTTCAGAAACCCTGCTGAACGACTGCTTCGCTTAGGGCACTGCTGGTTTGTAATGGATTGCACAGAAGAACTTTCAGTCATGTGGTAGCCGAACCGAGGAATCGAACGGCTTTGCTCCCAACTATCTTAACTAACGCATACGGCTATGCCACCTAGGCGTGTTGCACTAAAGGTTATGCCTCGTAAATAAGATTCCAGCACATTGCAATCTAACCCCACTTTCCTCCACTGCCGGAAAAAGATGGGGCATGAGCAGGACAATCCCGTTTTTTAGGGCCTAATTCGGCAGTGTCTTTGTTGTTTTGTCACATTGTTCACATGACGAAGGTTTTTTCCTCCACAGGTCTCCCCGAAGCTCCCCACTCCGTGATTGTCCCAGTCTATAGCTTATAAATGCAGCGAAGCGGGGGAGCAGCCGATTTGTTTGGGTGGTGGCTAAATTCGAAAAAATACTTGATAATGGGAGCGTAAATCTTGCGTGTGGAGCAAAGTGGGGTAAAGTGGGGCGATAAGAGGACGGTGATCGTAGAGCTTGAGAAAACGAGATCAAACAACGTTGGAGGTTGTGCCACATGTTTTTGGGTACATACACTCCGCGCTTGGATGAGAAATCTCGATTGATCTTGCCGGCGAAGTTCAGAGATGAACTATCTGACGGACTGGTTCTTACTAGGGGTCAGGAACGCTGTGTGTACGTGTTCTCAATGGAGGAATTCCAACGAGTCCATGCACAGATGCGAGAAGCGCCGCTCTCTTCGCGTCAGGCCAGAGACTATATTCGTGTCTTTTTGTCCGGTGCTTCGGATGAAAAGCCGGATAAACAAGGCAGGATTACGATCCCTGCGCCGCTACGTGAGTACGCGGGGCTAGATCGGGATCTCGCCGTTATTGGCGCTGGCACGCGTGCAGAAATCTGGGATCAGACGGCCTGGGACGAGTACCTCAACGAGCAAGAGTCGGCATTTTCCGACACTGATGAGGAAGTCATCCCCGGGTTGTTCTAGTTCTAGGTAGCTTCGAGACATAACTAAATTGCGACGAGAGCTCTTATTTCAGACCTCTATCCGGACAGCTGGCCTGCCTTCCCCTGGGCCAGGTGCACGGATGGGGATCTGAGGTAAGAGCCATCAAATTGATTAGACCCTGTCGGTATACAGCGAAGGAGCGTAATGGCAGCCTTTGACCAAAACGGTCGAAATACTGGCCGAAACGTTCCAAGCGCTGCCCAACGTCATGTGCCTGTGATGGCTGACCGCGTCGTCGATCTCTTAGCCCCTGCCGTAGAATCCGCCCGCCTGCAACAGCGCCAGCCAACCCTCGTGGACGCAACACTGGGAATGGGCGGCCATGCTGAACTAATACTGCAACGGTATTCAGACGCCATGGTGATCGGTATTGATCGAGACACCCAGGCTTTGGACCTGGCACAGCAGCGCCTTGGTAACTACGGCAGGCGTTATGCAGGGTTCCACGGTACCTATGATGAGATACCGAGGGCATTAGGCGCTGTTGGCGCCGAAACCATCGATGGCGTCCTATTCGATCTTGGCGTCTCCTCGTATCAACTCGATGAGCGTGAACGTGGATTCGCTTATTCATATGATGCGCCGCTGGATATGCGAATGGACACCACGGCACGGTTTAGTGCTGCCGATGTTGTGAACGACTACGCACAAAGCGACCTTGAGCAACTTATCCGACGATTTGGTGAAGAGAAATTCGCCCGCAGGATTGCTACCGCGATTGTGGAGCGACGTAGTGTTCGGGCGTTTTCTCGTACAGAGGATCTCGTCGAAGTTATTCGCCACGCCGTACCTGCGGCAGCCGGGCGTTCTGGAGGCCACCCCGCTAAACGCACCTTTCAAGCATTACGGATCGAAGTTAACGAAGAACTTAATATTTTGCGGGAAGCACTTCCAGCAGCGCTACAAGCCTTGTGTGTCGGCGGACGAATTGTGGTTATGAGTTACCACTCCCTAGAAGACCGCATCACCAAGAAGTTTTTTCAAGCACAAGCCACAAGTCTAACTCCGCCCAATTTCCCCGTAGAGGTGGAAGAAAATGCACCGGTAGTCAAGGTGCTGACACGGGGTACAGAGAAGCCGACCGACCAAGAAATAGCTGAAAACCCTCGCGCTGCTTCCGCCAAGGTACGTGCGATAGAAAAAATTCGAATAACCAGGAGCAACGGATGACAACTTCCCCCTCAAACATCCGCGTATTGCACCCCGACTACTCACCGGATTCCACAGCGAAACAACTGGACGCGGATTACGAGCCTAACTTGGGTGCAGAACCCAATAGCGCGCCAGCCGAAAAGGGTTCGGAAGCTGAAAGACGCCGCGATCAGCTCAAGGTCATCTCTGGACAGTTAAAGCGAGCCCCGATTGGCTATAGCATCTTTGTATTGAGCATTCCGGTCATCGCGCTGCTTATCGTCCTGGTCGTAAACATTGTCCTATCTAATCGGCAATACGAAATGGTAGAGCTCAACAGCGAACTGACAAATATTACGCAAAGTAATGAAGCTTTAGCACAAGAGCTCGCACAGAAATCTGCTCCACAATCGGTTGCACAACAAGCCGCCGAACTCGGCATGGTTCTACCCGGTACGCCCGCTTCTATTGACCTGGCCACGGGAAAGATTTCGGGCTCAGCAAGTGCCGCTAAGGATGACAATACTCCCACCAAGTTCGTCGCAGAACCCACCGTAGAATCTGGCACGGGGACTCCCGCTGAAGTAGACGTCCCCACGGACGAAAAATCTGACCCAGTAACCATTACAAACGAGAAAGTTCCTGGCCCAGAGTCAGATACTGTCAAAATACCTGGGCCTCAAACCGCAACGCCAGGATCAGATGTGACGAATTCACCATCAAACGATGGCGTGGCAAACGACGAGGTAGACGATTCGGTAGGTAGTCTTCAAGGACCCCAGGTTCGTCTTCCGGCCGACAACTAGTTCCGTCGTGTTAGACGACTATGTTGAAGGTAGGTGAGTCGCGTGCCGCAAGCACCAGGTACTGGAACACAAAAATCCAGACTCAAAATAACCATGGTCTTGCTCATGGTTTGCTTGTTGGTACTGGGAGGCCGGCTCCTTTTTATCCAGGGGATTGACGCTGAAGACCAAGCCCAACAGGCTATGGACCGGAGAACGAGACCAGTTACTCTTGCTCCAGAACGAGGTTCCATTCTGGACCGAGACGATGAAGTTCTGGCCGAATCTGTGCAACGTTATGACATGGTCGTTGATCAACGTCTAGTACGAGATTCCAGGGTTTGGGACGACGAAACATCAGGGTATGTGGACCTGGATATCGACGAACAGCTTCACGAACTGTCTGAAGTGTTAGACATTGACTATTCGGAGCTCAAAGAGCTCATGGTGGGAGAACGACCGTATCGCATCGTGTCCCGCGGTGTGACACCAGAAATCAAAGAAGAAGCGCTGGACATCGACATTCCGGGGCTGGTTTCTGAACCCGTAGCAGAACGTAGCTATCCCAACGGTGCTGTAGCGGGTCCCATTATTGGTTTTGCCGGTCATGATGGTCACGGTCTTGAAGGTATCGAACGATCACAAGATGAGCGACTCAGCGGTCAAGCAGGTGAGCGCATCTTTGAAATTTCTGCCGATGGGGTACGGATACCTAACGCCTCCTTTTCTGAAACCCCTGCGGTCAACGGAAACGATGTGCGTTTGACAATCGATCAAGACGTATCCTGGTTTGCCCAAGAAGCCATCGCTGACAAAGTGGATGAGTACAACGCCAAATGGGGCAACATCGTAGTGATGGATGCCAAAACCGGTGAATTATTGGCCATGGCCGACTCGGAAAGTGTCGATCCTACGAATCCTACTGATACGGATGCGGAATTCTGGCGTCCGACCGCCATGTCGCAAGCGTTTGAACCGGGGTCGACAGGCAAAGCGGTGACATTTGCCTCGGCACTTGATGAGGGGGCCGTAACACCAGAACAAAAGTGGACAGTGCCCAATAAAGAAACCTTCAACAAAGAAGAAATTAACGACTCGATGCCGCACGATACCTTTGACATGACTACGGCCGGTATTTTTACGCGCTCCTACAACACTGGGACAGTACAGGTGGCTACGCAGCTGAGCGCCGAGGAACGCTGGCAGCATATGAAAGATTTCGGAATCGGCGAACCCATCGATATTGGAATGACAACGGTTAATCCCGGCTTATTTACGTCATGGGAGGATTGGGACCGTCGTCAACATTTCACTACAACATTCGGGCAAGGTTATTCGCTGACCTCCTTACATACAACACGCATATTTCAGGCCTTAGCTAATGGTGGAAAGATGATGCCGCCGCGAATTATTGATTCTTATATTGATGAAGACGGTATCGAAACGGAGTGGGAAGCACCAACGGAACCTAAACAGGTGGTCTCTAAAGAAACCGCCGAGGATATGCTCAAATTTATGGAAGGAGTAGTCCAAGAAGGTACCGCTACCCAAGCTCAAATCGATGGGTATCGAGTTGGCGGAAAAACCGGTACTGGCGAGGCGGCCGGGGATACTGGTTATGACGGATACACCACATCTTTTACGGGCATTGTTCCGCTTGACGACCCACAGTTCGTCGTCTCTGTGGCGGTGCATCGCCCCCAAGGTGACTGGAAATCGTGGCAAGTTACCGATACAGCAGCAGATGTGATGGAATATCTTTTGAGTAAATACTCTGTGCCGCCCTCTGACTCTGGACCCCAGCATTACGATGTATTTACCGAAGACCCACAGG
>DEPX01000179.1:11168-13047 GCA_002358975.1 Micrococcaceae bacterium UBA3381
AAGGCCCTGGTAGCCCGCCGAGCGGACTACCGTAAAAGATTATGCTGCGACCCACACACAAACCCGAAACGCATCTGAGCGAAATTTTAGATCAGCTTGGGAGCTACCACCCGATCACCTCAGGTAATACAGAGATCTCAGTAACGGGGATTTCTATGAATTCTAAAGTGGTGCGACCCGGCGACCTCTACGCTGCAGTAGCTGGTGCACAGCACCACGGGGCTGACTACATCGACCAGGCCATTGATGCCGGGGCCGTTGCAGTACTCACCGATGCAGCGGGAATACTGCGCGTGCCTGATCAATACGCTGCGATTGTTGTTAACGATGTACGTGGCGCCCTGGCCGATGCCGCAGCATTGATTTACGGTAATACCAACAGCCAGTACCCGCAGGTTTATGGCGTGACTGGCACCAATGGCAAAACCACTACTACCTATTTCCTCGAAGCGTTGTTAGCAGCTGTGGGAAAAACCACCGGACTAATTGGCACAATTGAAACCCGCATTGCAGGGCAATCTGTGCCATCCCAGTTCACCACTCCCGAAGCTCCGGCCCTGCACAGTTTGATAGCACGAATGAGGGAAATTAATGTATCGGCAGCCGCTATGGAAGTGTCATCGCATGCCATGGCCTATAAACGCACCTTCGGACTGCGCTATGCCGTGGCAGGGTTTACCAACCTAACACAAGATCACCTCGACTTGCATGGCAGTATGGCAGAATACTTTGCTGCCAAAGCAATGCTATTTAATGATGAACACTCCGTACGACAAGTCGTCACACTCAATGGGGGAGCGGAACCAGCATGGGGGCAACAACTGGCTAACCAAGTGCCACACGCGATAACCCTCGATCTTGGTCCGGCGGCTGTTGCGCCGTCTTCTGTGCAAGACCCTACGTGGAAAATTCAGTCCATTCACCAGACAGGACTGGGCCATCAGTTCACGTTAGAACACGAATCCGGGTACACCGTGACGACACGAGTTGGCATGCCGGGCAAATTTAACATAGCGAATGCAGCCTTGGCGGCAACCATGGTATTTACCGGACACGACCGCGCTGAATGGGACACCATCACCGCAGCTCTGGGAAACACAGAAACATCTCCGTTCAACTCCTCTGTGCCTGGACGCATGGAAGTCATCGCTGACCAACCAACGGTGATCGTAGACTTTGCTCACAACCCTGACGGACTGACCCAAGCGCTCAAAGCAGTAAACCATTCCAGTGCGCAACGCTACGATACCGGTCGTACCATTATCGTCTTTGGCGCCACCGGCCAACGTGACACAGCAAAACGCCCGCTTATGGGGCGCATTGCGGCCCAGCACGCCGATCTCGTGATCGTTACCGACGACGACCCTCACGGCGAGGACCCTGCCACGGTACGCAAAGCCGTTGTAGATGGTGCGAGGGCGTATTCGGCAACCCGCACCGATGGACCAGAAGTAGTAGAAATAGCGCCACGGGCAGCGGCGTTGAACCATGCCATAAGCGTCGCCGGACCGCACGATACAATCTTAGCTGCCGGTAGAGGCCACGAGACACAACAAGATTTTGCCGGTGAAGTAATTGCAATCGATGATCGTGAAGTCCTGCGACAAAGTTTGGTTGATCACGGATTTATTACACACCGGTATGTATCACCGGAAGATACATACTAAACCGGTAAGGTCAATTGCGACATGATTGAACTCAATGCGAACCAGATTGCAGAAGCCACCGGCGGACGCCTGACATCCACCGTTGATGACACAATAACCGTGACCGCTGCAGATATTGACTCACGGCAGATTGTACAAGACTCGTTGTATATTGCCCGGCGTGGCGAAGTCACTGATGGCCATAATTTTATCAGCTCAGCAAGACGGGCCGG
>DEPX01000179.1:13136-21726 GCA_002358975.1 Micrococcaceae bacterium UBA3381
GATGATGCCACCGTGGCAATGGGCTCGTTAGCCCACTACATCGTAGAAAAAATCCGTAAGCACTCTGAAACAACCGTCATCGGCATTACTGGTTCAGTTGGCAAAACATCTACCAAGGATGCACTAGCACAATTATTAACCACACAAGGTCCCACAGTAGCTCCCCAAGGTTCTTTCAACGGTGAGACCGGAGTGCCGCTCACCATTTTCAATGCCGATCTGGACACGCGCTATCTGATAGTGGAAATGGGTGCAGATCGCATTGGTAACATCAAGCAACTGACCAACATTGTGCGCCCCGATATTTCTGTTGCACTCGTTGTTGGTACTGCGCACGCACAAAGTTTTGGTTCAATAGAAAATATTGCAAAAACCAAGGGTGAAATCGTTGAAGCACTTGGTGTAGGCGGTACCGCTGTGCTGAATGCAGACGACATCAATGTTGCTAATATGGCATCTCGGGTCCCGGTTGAAGCCAACACGCTCTGGTTCTCTGCGGCATTTGCTCCCCCTAATCGCGAACACCTCATCTATGCGGCAAACACTTCAACCACGGATATCGAAAACCCGTGTTTTACGCTCCAGTATCTATCCGATACCGCAAACCAGCAGGATTGTGAGGGGCGTGATGTTACAGCAAACATGATTGGTGAACACCACACCACCAACCTACTAGCAGCTAGCGCTGCGGCATTTGCTGCAGGTATGAGTCTGAACAGAATCGCCCAAGTTCTACCGACTATTGGTCCTACTTCCGCCCATCGAATGGCTCGAACTGATAGACCAGATGGCATCACCGTTATTGACGACGCCTATAACGCCAACCCAGAATCAATGCGTGCCGGTCTTAAAACACTTGCCATGTTGGGGCGAAATACCGGACGTCGTACATGGGCTGTGCTAGGCCCAATGCTTGAACTTGGCAACCAACACGCTAAAGAACACATCCTGTTGGGTGAAACCGTAGTGCGATTAAATATTGATCAGTTGGTTGTTGTGGGAGCTGAGGCACGTGCCCTGTATACCGGTGCGGTGAATGAAGGCTCCTGGGGTGACGAAGTCGATCATGTACTTACAAATGACGAAGCGTTTGAGCTACTATCTCAACTCGTTGAACCCGGAGATATTATTTTCGTCAAGGGTTCTAACGGTGCCCGCCTATGGGAACTCGCCGACAGACTGACCACCCATGATTTGGTTGGTCGCAAGGAGATGCCGTAAGTGATTGGACTACTGTTAGGCGCTGTACTTGGCGCGTTTCTCACGGTCGTAGGGACCCCCTTGTTTATCCGGTTGCTGCATAAGCGCGGATACGGCCAGATCATCCGCGATGACGGGCCAACCAGCCACGCCACCAAGCGCGGAACCCCAACCATGGGCGGCGTGGTAATCGTATTAAATTTCGTAGTCGTGTACTTTGTTACGCACTGGATTATGATGATGCTGGAACTGGAAAACTCCGGCATTACCGTCTCAGGGCTACTGTTGTTATTTCTAACAGCAGGTATGGGTCTGATCGGTTTTTTGGATGACTACATAAAAATCTCTAACCAGCGATCCCTGGGGCTTACACCCACCGGTAAAATTGTCGGCCAAGGAGCCGTAGGGGTTGCTTTTGCTGTTCTCGCTTTAAATTTCCCGAATGGCCAGGGGCTGACGCCTGCTTCAACGGCAATTTCAGTATTCCGAGATACCTCGTTGGACTTCGCTTTTGCCGGTGCGATTATAGGAGCGATTCTTTTTGTTCTCTGGTCCAACCTGATTACAACGGCCACCACCAACGCCGTGAACCTCACCGATGGGCTCGATGGATTAGCCACCGGAGCTGTGGCTATGGTGTCAGCCGGATACATGTTGATAACCCTGTTTCAGAGCAACCAGGCCTGTTCTGGGCCGACGGATGCCGGAGGTTGCTATGAAGTCCGTGACGCCATGGACCTTGCGCTGCTGGGAGCCATCCTTGCCGGTGTATTATTAGGGTTTTTATGGTGGAACACTTCCCCAGCCAAGATTTTTATGGGAGACACCGGTTCGCTGGCTCTAGGGGGTGCGCTGGCAGGTTTTGCTATCTTTTCCAAAACCCAACTTCTGCTAGTCATATTGGCCGGGCTTATGGTGCTCATTGCTGCATCAGTGATCATTCAAGTCGGATACTTCAAGCTGTCCGGAGGTAAACGAGTCTTCCTAATGGCCCCACTACAACACCACTTTGAACTAAAAGGTTGGGCAGAAGTTACCGTAGTTGTACGGTTCTGGCTTATTGGACTGGCGTTCGTTATTTCCGCACTGGCGTTGTTCTATACCGAATGGGTGATCCTTCGATGAGCATTGATCTTGACAGTCTCACAAGTTGGGACGCCGACTGGTCACAACTGTCAGTAGTAGTAACTGGTATCGGGGTTACCGGATTTTCTGTGGCCGATACACTGGCTGAACTCGGCGCTGCTGTGCTTGTGCTTGATGGTAAAGATACAGCTGAAAATCGGCAGGCCGCAGATACACTTAAAATTGTGGGCGTCAAAGACGTCCTGCTTGGAGACACCGCGGTTGCAGGCTTGCCAGATGCTAGTGCAGTTGGCAACAAAATTGATCTGATCATTACCTCGCCGGGTTGGCGTCCGAGACATCCCGTATTAGAAGCAGCCCGGAACGCTGCCATCCCCATATGGGGCGACGTCGAGTTCGCCTGGCGGGTACGGCAACGCGAAGGTAAACGTACCGCCAAATGGTTAGTGCTGACCGGTACCAACGGCAAGACTACTGTGGCAACGATGGCCGAATCGATGGCCCGTGCCCAAGGATTAGACGCCGTCGCCGTTGGTAACGTCGGGACACCAATTTTAGACGCTATTCGGTACCCGGATGGTTTCGATGTATTAATCGTAGAGCTCTCCTCATTCCAATTGCACTGGATACAACACATCCAACCTGAAGCCTCAGTCGTATTGAACTTGGCAGAAGACCACTTGGATTGGCATGGCGGTTACGAAAACTATAAGGCCGCTAAAGCAAAGATCTACGAAAATACTCGGCTTGCTGCGGTATTCAACGCTGAGCAACCCGAGACCATACGTATGGTAGAAAATGCTGACGTCATCGAAGGATGCAGGGCCATTGGAATCACAACGGATACGCCGCAGCGTTCAATGGTAGGTGTTGTTGAGGATTTCCTTGTGGATCGAGCCTTTTTAGCAAACCGGCAGACGCAGGCATTGGAACTGGCAGAGTTTGCCGATCTGGGGACCCCAGCACCTAAACATATGATCTTTAATGCCCTGGCTGCCGCCGCCCTTGTCCGCGCAATCGGTGTAGAACCTGCTGCAGTCCAGGCAGGGTTGCGTAGCTACGATCCTGAACCCCACAGAATACAAGCGGTAGCGCACTTTCATGATGTTCTGTGGGTCAATGATTCCAAAGGTACGAATCCGCATGCTACAGATGCGGCTCTTGCCACCTATAACCCGATTATTTGGGTTGCAGGAGGAATATCGAAAGGCGCCTCATATGACAAGTTGGTCAGCACCCATAAAGGGCATCTCAAAGCAGTCATTCTAATTGGTACTGATCACGCCGGACTTGTTGATGCTTTGCGACGACACGCGCCCAACGTGCCGGTCTACACCGACTATCTCAACGACACTACAGTTGAGGTTACAAACGGTCCGGCAGTCATGCGTGAAGTAGTGAATCTGGCCCACCATTTAGCTGAACCAGACGACACCGTATTGTTATCTCCGGCAGCGGCGTCCATGGACCAGTTTGCAAATTATAAGGTCCGTGGTGAAGCCTTTACGGAAGCAATTGCCTCCTTATTATCCGACATTAACTATCCAGGACATTAAACCAGCCGACCCACGAGGAGTGCGATATGACCAAGGGTCCAACACCGCAGATGGCACGTGCGTGGGATTGGTTGACCGGGGCATATTCAAAAAAATCCGCTTACTGGCTCATCCTCGGGCCCACGATCGCACTCACAGCTCTCGGTGTGGTTATGGTGCTTTCAGCATCCTCGGTGGAATTCATTGGGGGCGCCGGCTCATTTGCCTCGCTTAGCTCCCAGGGGATTTATGCTGCGGTTGGCCTCGTATTGCTATTCTGGATGGGCAAGTGGCGTCGCGAGACATATCATAAGCTTGCTGTCATCATATTGCTGGTCAGCATCCTGATGCTAGCTTTGGTATTCACACCCTTGGGTGTTGAAGTTAACGGTAACCGAAACTGGCTTCGTTTCGGTAGTTTCTCCTTCCAACCAGCTGAAGGAGCAAAACTGGCATTCTGTGTTTGGGCAGCTTATGCGCTAAAGGAAAAGCTTAAGATGCGAGCCTTTGGCAAAGACTTACTGGTTCCAGTGGTCTTTCCTTTTGGCGCAGTGATTGTCCTACTTGTTATGGGCGGTAAAGACCTAGGCACAGTGCTGATCATCCTGATGATCATCGCCGTGATTTTATACTTAGGCGGGATGCGCACTAGTTATTTGCTGATCACAGCGGTAGTTGGGTTAATTGGCGTCACACTAGCAACCATGCAGTCGGATAACCGCATGATGCGCATCGATGCATGGTTAGGTAACTGCAGTCACCCAGCTGATCCTTGTTATCAGTATGAACAAGGGGTATTCGCATTGGCGTCCGGCGGCTGGTTTGGCGTCGGCTTGGGCCAATCACGGCAAAAATGGTCTTATATACCCGAAGCCGGTAATGACTTTATTTTTACTATTCTCGGAGAAGAACTCGGCCTGATGGGCGCTCTTCTTGTCCTGGGGCTGTTCATCACCCTTGGCATCGGGATGTTTCGTGTGGCTTACAATACTAACGATAACTTCGTACGGATAGCCACCGGCGGGATCATGGTATGGCTCCTGGGCCAAACGTTCCTGAATATCGCTATGGTCACCGGAGTGTTGCCAGTCATCGGTGTGCCGTTGCCATTTATTTCAGCGGGAGGTTCCGCACTACTTATGAGCATAGTGGCAGTGGGAGTCGTACTGTCTTTTGCCAGAGACCAAGCACGAGAGCTCAAAGAAACACAGCGTGATGTCGATGGACAGCTTGCCACCACAGAAAGCGTAAAATCAACACAATGAATGCCATGATGAATGTAGTTTTTACCGGTGGAGGAACAGCCGGACACGTGTCACCCATGTTGGCGATGGCCGACGCCCTAGTGCGCCGGCACCAGGATGCGCCAGTCGACGTCGATATTTTGATGATCGGAACGGCCCAAGGGATGGAAGCCACCCTTATCCCTGACGCGGGCTATCCCTTTGCCACAGTGGAAAAAGTACCCATGCCACGTACCGTTTCCATGGAATTATTCTCGGTACCCTTCAGATTGCGCAAGGCAGTTAACCAGGCGAAAAGACTTCTGCGCGAACATAAAACCCAGGTGGTCGTAGGCGTGGGAGGCTATGCCGCGACACCCGTATATTTGGCAGCCCGGGCACTAAAGATCCCGGTTATTGTGCATGAAGGAAATGTACGCCCGGGGTTAGCTAACAAACTGGCCGCTCGCTTTGCCACGGTGGTTGCCTGTGCCTTTGCCGACACTGACCTGCCCGGAGCCATCCACGTCGGCATGCCAATGCGGGCTGATGTTACTGCTTTACCCGTCGGGCCCACGATGAAAGCTGAGTCGCGGCGGGCCTTGGGCCTTGACCCTGAAAAAACCACACTAGTAATCACCGGCGGTTCATCCGGTGCCCTCAATATCAATACCGCTGTGTCAGGTGCCTTAGATGCATTGTTAGCTACTGGGGCTCAAATACTGCATCTAACCGGTCGTGAAAAAGTCGTCACCAACGACGACGGAACAGCCGTTACCCGTCCAGGGTACACTCAGTTGGAATATATTGATGGGCTAGCTAAGGTTTATCAAACGGCTGATCTCATTGTTGCCCGCGCTGGGGCAGGAACGGTCCATGAGATTGCGGCCATTGGGCTGCCCTCAGTGCTTGTGCCACTACCCATTGGAAATGGCGAACAGGAACTTAATGCTGCGGGTCTAAGGGAGTCCGGTGCCGCCGTTGTTGTTACCGACGATGATTTCACAGCCCAATGGGTCACCACTCGACTGCCAAATCTACTGACCGACCAACCGCGTCTGGAATACATGGCACAAACCGCAAAAAGTCTTGGCATTACTGACGCCGCAGAAACAATGGCCACCATCATCACCGAAACGAAAGTCGCCCGATGACCAACAGCGAAATTCCCGCCTTACAAGAAATTTATCATGCTCATTTTTTGGGCATCGGTGGGGTAGGGGTATCAGGCATTGCCCGCATCTTTGCCGCTCGGGGTATCACTGTGACCGGCACTGATGCAAAAGATATTCCCGTCATAGAAAAACTGCGTGCACGAGGCGCTACTGTTTATGTTGGCTATGAAGCGGAAAACATTGTCCGTGCCGGCACCGATACTGGCAAACCCATCGATGTGATTATTGCCTCCACTGTGGCCGGAGCAGACAATCCTGAGCGTCAAGCGGCTGAAGCCGCAGGTATCCCGGTGTACCACCGTTCTCAGGGCCTTGCTGCAGCAATGGAAGGTAAACAAGTGTTCACCGTGGCTGGTACCCACGGCAAAACTACAACATCGTCGATGGCGACCGTCGTTTTTGATCATGCCGGCAC
Source organism: Micrococcaceae bacterium UBA3381 (assembly GCA_002358975.1). Taxonomy (GTDB): domain Bacteria; phylum Actinomycetota; class Actinomycetes; order Actinomycetales; family Micrococcaceae; genus Yaniella. Next base: position 19,771 of record DEPX01000179.1, read on the forward strand.
ACAACCATCTTTCGCAGTGGGCGCCGCAATTGCGAATCTTGGAACTAATGCCGATCACGGGGCGGGGGACTGGTTTATTGCAGAGGCTGATGAGTCAGACGGCTCATTACTGAATTACACGCCGGATATTTCAATCATCACTAATATTGAAGCCGACCACCTGGACTATTACGGTACCGAAGCCGCAGTTCACCAAGTATTCACAGATTTTGCGGCCCAAATACAACCTGACGGTGCATTAGTAGTTTGTGCTGAAGATGAAGGGGCAGCGGCCCTTGCCCAACGCCATCGCGATGCTCACACAGACCAGACACCACGGGCGGCGGTTTACACTTACGGGCTGGCCACCAGTATGAACCCCCAGGGCGATGTAACAACCCATGGTCGACCCTTGGATCTTGCTATTACAGATATCCAGCCGGACTCCACCGGCACTGGTCAACAGGTGACCTACCGCTTTAGCGATGGCACCCACCAGGTCGTCCAGCTGACTACACCGGGCATCCATAACGCACTCAATGCCGCGGGAGTTTTATTAGCTGCAGTGTTGGCAGATATTCCCGCCAGCGTGGCTGCCCAAGGTCTAGCCAGCTTTAGTGGTTCGGCTCGACGTTTTGAACATCACGGCACTGTCAACGACATCCGCGTCTACGATGATTACGCGCATCATCCCACTGAAGTGGAAGCTGCAATTTCTGCGGCTAATATCATGGCCGCAGGCAATAGAGTCCATGTTATCTTTCAGCCACACCTGTATTCACGCACCCGCGATTTCGGGACAGAGTTCGCGGCAGCGTTGTCGCTGGCGTCGACCGTTCGCGTACTAGAAATTTACCGAGCACGAGAAACGCCAATTGACGGAGTCAGTGCACAACTCATTACGCAACAACTATCCGGAACGCTGACCTCCCGCTACCCTCAGGCGCGTGAAGTTGCCACGCGGAATGCTGCTGTAGCATCAGTCGTCCAAGCTGCCACACCAGGCGATATTATATTGACTTTGGGCGCCGGCGACGTTAATCAACTGATTGACGACATTCTAGCCGGACTCAACCAGTATCATCGTTAGTACCTATGTCTGACAACTCACGTAACAACGCCAACCCTACTGACAAGGTCACCGAAAAATTCCCTGGGCTTGCAGCCAACAAGCCTAAAAAATCTATCTCAGTTCAACGGCCAGTGGATTCAGACGAAAAAACCGTCACCGAAACAGGCCTCGACGGCACCGTTGTTGAGGTAGCTGAGCCCAATGAGGTCTCCACGACCTCCGGTGACGACAACCTCTTGGAGTTACCCCCAAGTCCGGTTCAACGTAGAAACAAAAGACGTCGAACTATTCTGTTAAGCGTCATTGTGGCGGTTGTGCTAGCCATCGGTGGCTGGGCAGTGCTGTTTTTTTCACCTGTTTTGGCGATAGAAGATATCAGTTATGAAGGCCTGGACCTAGTAACTGAGTCGAATGCCCAAGAACGCACAGCTGCACTGCAAGGCAAACCATTGCCACAGGTAACTGATCGTAGTGTTACAAAGTTATTCGAGTCTAACCCGGCCGTTGAAGACATAACCTTGCGAGCCGAGCCACCTCATGGGCTGGTAGTCACCGTTAATGAGTATCAACCCATCGCGATGAGCCCTCGCGATAAGGAATATGTCGTCTTCTCTGACGACGGTACAGAGCTTGCGACGATCACGTCGAAAAAAGCCCAAGAATTCGACTTGCCTGTAGTCGCTTCAGCAGCGGATGTGGAGGACGAAGACGTTTTCCAAACCATTACAGAGGTTCTGGGCTCGCTACCCGACAATATACGAGACAACGTTCGTGCAGCATCAGGTTCATCCATCGATTCGATCGAATTGGAATTAAACTCGGGTAAAACCGTGATGTGGGGTAGTAATGACGAAACTGCTAAGAAAGTCAAAGTCTTAGAAGCGTTACTGGGGATCGATGAAGAC
>DEPX01000179.1:21833-25650 GCA_002358975.1 Micrococcaceae bacterium UBA3381
CCGACACACTGATCATGGTCATTGCCCAGCTGATAGTGTGGGCATATTGTGTGCTAGTGAAGGAAACTTGGACGCAGCTTGAACTTCGTCCCACCCACGAACGCAGAATAGGGATCATATCGTGAGCTCACCCCAGAACTACCTGGCCGTCATCAAAGTTGTTGGTGTCGGCGGCGGCGGCGTCAACGCCGTCAACCGAATGATCGATGTCGGACTACGCGGCGTTGAGTTCATTGCCATAAACACCGACGCCCAAGCGCTGCTAATGTCCTCCGCGGAAGTCAAACTCGATGTTGGTCGGGAATTGACTCGTGGCCTGGGAGCTGGAGCAGACCCAGAAGTAGGCCGACAAGCGGCAGAAGACCACGTAGAAGAGATTGAAGCGGCCCTTAAAGGCGCCGATATGGTGTTCGTAACTGCCGGTGAAGGAGGCGGCACCGGCACCGGTGCAGCGCCCGTCGTTGCTCGTGTGGCCCGCTCGCTGGGTGCTCTCACCATCGGTGTGGTGACCCGTCCGTTCACCTTCGAGGGTCGTCGTCGTGCCACTAATGCCGAAACCGGTATTGAAACGCTACGCGATGAAGTTGACACGCTCATTGTTATTCCAAACGACCGACTGCTATCGATATCGGATCGCTCTATCTCTATTATGGAGGCGTTCGAAGAAGCAGATAAGGTGCTGTTATCGGGTGTTCAGGGTATAACCGATCTAATCACTACCGCAGGGCTGATTAACCTTGACTTTGCCGACGTGAAGTCTGTGATGCAAGGTGCTGGATCGGCCTTAATGGGGCTAGGTGCAGCCCAGGGCGAAAACCGTGCCGTAGAAGCCACTGAAGCAGCCATCGCGTCGCCACTGCTGGAAGCCTCAATCGATGGAGCTCACGGTGTGCTGCTATCCATCCAGGGCGGGACCGATATGGGTCTATTCGAAATTAACGAAGCTGCCCGTATGGTGCAAGAAGTAGCCCACCCAGAGGCGAATATTATCTTCGGTGCAGTCATCTCCGACAACCTTGGTGATGAGGTACGCGTTACAGTAATCGCTGCAGGGTTTGATGATCCCGTCAAGGGGGCTCAAAACAATGGTGCCGGGCAGGTAACAGCCCCGGTAGCACCTGTGGCATCCATCAGTCCGGTCAGCGCTCCTGAATCGTCTGAACCTGAGACCTCAGGAGAAGAAGCAACCCAGGATACTGAAGAGGACCAAGATAAGCGTAATGTTGAACCACTTCCGACGGTTGTAGAGTCTTCTAATAAGGGTAACGACGACCTGGATGTCCCAGATTTCCTCAAGTAAGTCGCTGTTTTACCAGCATCAGACAAAGACTGGCCACAACGTAGGATTTACTTCGGTCCATGCCGGAAACATGTCTTTGACTGTTTTGGATGAAGGACAAACAGCCCAAAATACTGTCACCAACCGTCGTTTATTAGAAAACGAGCTTGGCATCCAGACCGGAAGCACTAGGTTTTTAACCCAGACACACTCTGCAGTGGTGCTGGAAACCGGAACCTGTGGCTGGGCCGAACAAACAACAGTAGGCGAAGGTGATGCGGTTGTGTCACCAGATGGAACTGATCCCATTGCCATCCTGGTGGCAGACTGTTTGCCGGTAGCCTTCACAACAAATTACGGTCCGACAGCAATTGCGCACGCAGGTCGCGTTGGCCTTTTAGCGGGCATATTAGAAAATACCGTCCAGCGGCTCAAAGCTTTGGACGCCGATGGGACAGGCACCATAGAGGCTACTATTGGCCCGGGGATATGTGGCCAGTGTTATGAAGTTCCAGCTGATATGCGGGAGCAAGCAGCTCAACAACATCCGAACATCTATGCCGAGACCACTTGGGGTACACCAGCTCTTGACCTACCGGCAGCTGCAGAAGCTATCTTGGCTCAAACTGGAGTCATAGCGCAGCGAGTAGACGTGTGTACACGAACAGAGCCAACGCTATATTCTCACCGCCGCCAACCAGGTAGCGGACGAATAGCTGGTATTGTATGGAAATCGGCTGATTCGTGCTGAGAGAGTACGACACACCGCACAAAACCACGTATTTCCCGAGCTTTTAGTTCCTTATCCACTAGGGTCGATAGTGTCCTAGAACCATCAAGGATTTGAGGTGCGCATGGTTAGCGGATTAAGGAAAGCCATGATCCGAATGGGTCTGGCCGATAGCGATGAAGCTTATGAGCAAGAGCTGATAGAAGAAGATCGTAAAATAGGTTCTTCATCAGCCCAGGCGGTCCCAGAACCGACGGTGGCTGAACCTGCTGAAGAACCCATCAAGCCCATGGATACACCAACGCGTGGTCCACGACCAGTACCAGACGAAGATGATGACTACCGGGCTCCGGTCACACCGATCAAACGTGTGGTCCAGACCCGAGAGGAAAACGCTGAAGTGCACAAACTGCGTACCATCCATCCGCGCTCGTATAACGATGCGAAACTCATCGGTGAGGCGATTCGGTCCGGTATTCCGGTAATTATCAATGTAACGGATATGTCCGAGTCTGAAGCTAAACGATTAGTTGACTTTTCTGCTGGGCTTGCATTCGGACTGCACGGTTCCATTGAGCGGGTAACGAATAAGGTCTTCTTATTGACTCCTACCGACGTTGAAAACGTAGTTGAAGGCCATTCCTCAACATCACAAGACGAAGATTTCTTCGATCAGGCATAGACAAGCAAACAAACCGAATCACCAGAAAAAGGAACCTGAGGACCCGTGCAAGTAGTTTGGACCACCTTGTATCTGGTTGCCACCATATACTTTTTTATCCTCGTTGTGCGCATCCTCTATTCTTTGGTGAACGCTTTCGTTCGTGACTGGAGACCTCGCGGAGTAAACCTCATTATTGCCGAGATCGTTATGACGGCAACAGACCCGCCGCTACGCTTTTTCCGCCGGTTTATCCCACCACTACGCCTCGGACCGGTTTCGCTGGATCTCTCTTTTATCGTGGTGTTTTTCATTGTGATGATCATCCGGTTTGTCGCGTTACAAGCCGCAACCCAATGACACAAATAAAGCGAAATTACTCAAACCATAAGATATTTATACGGAATCGCCGCGTAAACTACTCGTTTATCGAGTCACGGTGATAATGTAATCGTCAGATGCATAAGTAGACTAGAGTTTTGACTTGAACTACTCATGAGAAAACGATGGTTTTCTAAATTTGTACATGACCAAGTAATTGGGGTGACCACATGGCTCTCACGCCGGAAGTTGTAGTCAACAAAAAATTCCAAGTCACGAAATTTCGTGAAGGCTACGACCAAGACGAAGTAGACGATTTCCTCGACGAGATCGTTGAGGAATTGCGCCGTCTAAATCAGGAAAACGACGATCTGCGTCGTCAGGTGACAGAGCTAGAAGCTCAAACCGGCGAAGAAGCACCTGTACCTGCCCCCGTTCCAGCGGGCGATACAGACGACGACACCACTACTTCGGCCGTTGATTTGCCTGTCGTGGAAGCAGAGCCTGAAGCGGAAGACGAAACTCCGCCGGCACCTGAACCTGAAGCTCCAGAACCAGCTGCTGCCGCTGCACCAACAGCTCCCGGACAGGAGACCAGCGCAGAGTCGGCTGCCGGTGTGTTAGCCATGGCACAACGCCTGCATGACGAATACGTTTCTGACGGTGAACGCAAGCGCGATGAAATAGTCTCAGAAGCTGAGCGTGAAGCAAACCGTCTCGTCACCGAGGCGGAAGAGACATCTCGTAAGACCCTTGCTGACTTTGAACAACGCAAGACAGTTTTGGAACGCGAAGTCGAAGAACTACGGGGCTTCGAACGGGACTA
>DEPX01000179.1:25804-34923 GCA_002358975.1 Micrococcaceae bacterium UBA3381
GTAAATAGCCGACCATCAGTGCGTAAGACAGCAGAAAGTCCAGGCCAAAGGAGCAATTGTGGTCAATACCGGACAGCGAGTCCTACAACGGTCTTGGTGGATCGCACTGCTCCCTATGGTCGTGGCTTACGGCGCTGATCTGTGGTCAAAAGAAGCAGTGCTGTCGACCATGGAACAGGGCGAGAGCAGAGCTGTCTTTGAACCCCTACTGTACTGGCGTTTTATCCGAAACCCGGGTGCCGCCTTTTCTATAGGTGTTGAGTACACCTGGATTTTTACCATTATCCAAGCTGTCGGTCTCATTGTTGTTACGTATCTGATTTTGCGACGCGCCCGAACTACGACCTGGCTGATAGCACTGGGTGCACTAGCTGGGGGAATAGCCGGAAACCTGACGGACCGTCTCTTCCGGGAACCAGGCTTTGGTGTTGGTCACGTCATTGATTTTATATCCGTCCCGAATTTCGCAATATTTAACGTAGCGGATTCTTTTATTGTGGTGTCCATTATCGTCATAGTCCTTTTGGTCATGGTAGGTAAAACAATGGATGGTATGCCAGAAAAGACTGCTAAATCGTCGTCTCATGACAACACTTGAGCCCGGCAGCTACTCCTTTACTATCACGGCCTCGACTCGTGTCGATGCTGCAGTCGCGCATGCCGTGGGTATCTCACGTACGAAAGCTGTCCAATGGATCGAACGGGATTTGGTAACGGTTGGTAGTGCAACTGCGCGAAAATCCACCAAACTTGCGGTCGGCGAGACAATTGTCGTCACTGTGCCCAATGATCCTGACCCGTTAGAGGTGAAAGCTGAAGTCGTGCAAGACCTAACTGTCATTGCTGATGAGACAGACTATGTTGTGGTAGATAAACCTGTAGGAGTGGCGGCACACCCATCGCAAGGCTGGCGTGGACCTACTGTGGTTGGTGGCCTGGCAGCTATAGGAATTCGGACCGCCACCGCTGGACCTCCGGAACGGCCCGGTATAGTGCAACGTCTCGATGTTGGCACATCGGGGTTGATGGTTGTGGCAAAGACCGAAATTGCCTATAGCCGTCTTAAACAAGCATTCCGTGACCGGACACCAGATCGTAACTATCATGCACTTGTTCAAGGTATCCCTGATCCTACAGATGGCACCATCAATGCTCCGATTGACAGACAACCCGGTTACGAGTGGCGTTTCGGAGTGGTCGAAGGTGGTAAAGAAGCCATCACCCAATACGAAACCTTAGAGGCGTTCGGTCCAGCAACGCTGGTTGATGTGCAGTTACATACCGGTAGAACCCACCAAATCAGAGTGCACTTCTCGGCTCTTCATCACCCATTGGTGGGGGACCTTACCTATGGAGCTGATACACAGTTCGCTGCAGATTTAGGGTTGACACGACAATGGCTGCATGCTGTCGGGCTCGGGTTTATCCATCCGGTGACCGGACAGTACATGAGCTATAGATCCCAGTATCCAGCTGACCTCGAGTATGCTTTGGAACGTTTACGATACTAAGGCTAGACTGACAGACGCTAGAGCAACATTTTCCTGGAGGTCGACAGTTCCATGGCCGGTAGTTCAACAGCGAAACGTGATGGTTTTGTGCACCTTCATACGCATACCGAATACTCCATGCTGGACGGTGCCGCCAAACTTGACGAACTGTTTGCCGAAGCAAACAGGCTAGGCCAAGAAGCACTAGCTATTACCGATCACGGGTACCTGTTTGGAGCCTACGACTTTTGGAACAGGGCACAACAACACGGCATTAAACCTATCATCGGGATGGAAGCGTATTTAGCTCCAGGCCAACAACATCGGACAGATAAGACACGTATCCGGTGGGGTGAGCCTGACCAGCGTTCCGATGATGTTTCAGGTAGCGGAGCGTATACCCATATGACCCTGTTGTCTAAAAATAACACGGGTATGCATAACCTTTTTCGGATGGGTACTCATGCCTCTCTAGATTCGGTTTATGCCAAGTGGCCACGTATTGACCGTGAGTTACTTAATGACTATTCCGAAGGTATTATTGCCACCACTGGCTGTCCTTCTGGTGAGGTGCAAGTTCGACTGCGCTTGGGTCAGTATAATGAAGCGCTAGAAGCAGCAGCAGAGTTCCGCGATATCTTCGGTAAAGATAACTTCTATGTGGAAATTATGCAGCACGGCCTGTCGCTGGAACGCCGCGTCATTGGGGACCTGCTTCAGATTTCCAAAGACCTTAATCTACCGTTGGTTGCAACCAATGATTTACACTACACACACCAGCATGATTCCAAGCATCACGAAGCGTTATTAGCACTTCAGTCAGGGTCGAAACTGAGTGAACCTACCTATGACGAAGGTGGTTCACGGTTCGCCTTTTCAGGCAACGATTATTATTTAAAATCGGCCGCGGAAATGCGTGCATTGTTTCCAGAACTTCCCGAAGCTGCCGACAACACACTGCTTATTGCCGAACAGTGCGAAGTCAGCTTTGACACAGAGGCTAACTACATGCCCCGGTTCCCGACTCCAGCGGGAGAAGACGAAACGAGTTGGCTGATTAAAGAAGTCAACAAGGGGCTACGTGCTCGATACCCTCGCGGTGTACCCGCACACGTACAAAAGCAGGCCGATTATGAACTCGATGTCATCATCAACATGGGTTTCCCGGGATACTTTCTGGTAGTTGCCGACTTTATCAACTGGGCAAAGAACCAGGGGATTCGAGTAGGTCCCGGGCGAGGTTCTGGAGCTGGCTCTATGGTTGCTTACGCCTTACGTATTACCGAATTAGACCCGCTGGAACACGGCCTTATTTTTGAACGGTTTTTAAATCCTGACCGTGTTTCGATGCCGGACTTCGATGTGGATTTTGACGATCGGCGTCGAAACGAAGTCATCGAATACGTCACTGAGAAGTACGGTGACGAGCGGGTGGCGATGATTGTTACTTATGGCACCATCAAAACCAAACAGGCCCTTAAAGACTCAGCACGTGTGATGGGCAAGCCTTTTTCAATGGGTGAGCAACTTACTAAAGCCTTACCTCCAGCTGTTATGGCAAAAGATATCCCACTTGCCGACATCGAAAACCCCGAAGCACCTCGGTACTCCGAAGCTGGCGAATTCCGCGAGTTATTGCAAACTGATCAAGAGACCCAAGAGGTTTTTGAAACTGCCAAGGGAATCGAAGGGCTGATCCGGCAGTGGGGTGTCCACGCAGCCGGCGTGATCATGTCCTCAGAACCAATTATCGATGTGATCCCATTAATGCGGCGCCTTGTCGATGGTCAGGTCATTACCCAGTTTGATTACCCTACAGCTGAAACCCTGGGGTTAATCAAAATGGACTTTCTGGGGCTGCGTAACCTCACCGTGATATCGGATGCGGTAGAAAACATTCAACTTAACCGTGATTTCACATTGGATCTTGAAGCGTTGGAGTTGGATGATAGCGAGTCCTACGAGTTATTGGCTCGAGGTGACACGCTGGGTGTATTTCAGCTCGATGGCGGACCAATGCGTGCCTTGCTCAAGTTGATGCGTCCAGACAACTATGAAGATATTTCGGCAACTCTGGCGTTATACCGTCCTGGACCGATGGGTGCTAACTCCCACAACAACTATGCCCTGCGGAAGAATGGGCTTCAAGAAGTTACGCCAATTCATCCGGAATTGGAAGAACCATTACAAGAGATTCTTGGCGTGACTTACGGACTGATCGTGTATCAGGAACAGGTCATGTCCATCGCTCAAAAGGTCGCGGGCTATTCACTTGGCCAAGCCGATATTTTACGTCGGGCGATGGGTAAGAAGAAAAAAGCCGAACTGGACAAACAGTACGTTAGCTTTCAACAAGGCATGTTGGATAACGGTTACTCCCAAGAAGCTATTACTGCACTGTGGGATATCCTGTTGCCTTTCTCTGACTACGCTTTCAACAAGGCGCATTCGGCGGCCTATGGTCTGGTGTCGTATTGGACGGCATATCTTAAAGCCCATTATCCAGCCGAATATATGGCAGCACTACTGACTTCGGTTTCGCATGATAAAGACAAACTGGCGTTGTATCTCAACGAATGCCGCCATATGAATATCACTGTATTGCCACCAGATATAAATGAATCGACCCAGAACTTCACACCGGTAGGCAATGATATCCGCTTTGGCATGGGAGCGGTGCGAAATGTGGGTGCTCATGTGGTTTCTGGGATGGTCAAGGCTCGAGAAGAACAAGACGCCTTCACAACGTTTCAGGACTTTTTCAAAAAGGTCCCACAAGAAGTCTGCAATAAACGCACCATCGAATCTATTATCAAAGCCGGTGGCTTTGACTCTTTGGGCTATACCAGACGCTCGTTACTTGCCGTCCACGAAGAAGCTGTCGATGCTTCTGTGGTACAAAAGCGGCAAGAAGCCAATAACCAGTTCGATTTCTTTTCGCTCCTTGATCAGGACGACGATAGCGGTCTAGATACCGGGTTTGGTGTCACAGTTCCAGACCTGCCGGAATGGGATAAGAAAACTAAACTATCGTTTGAACGCGAGATGATAGGACTCTACGTTTCCGACCATCCGCTGCAGGGGCTGACTCAAGTGTTGGAGCAGCACGCGGACCATAGTGTCACTCAGGTACTAGACGATGAAGGCCCAGCGGATGGGTCATTTGTGACGATTTCAGGATTAATTACCTCATTGGAACGTCGGGTAGCTAAGACTTCGGGCAACCCGTATGCTCGAGCCGAAGTCGAAGATCTCGGCGCGTCTATCGACGTTATGTTTTTTGGCCGCGTTTACGAGCCAATCTCCAGTGTCATTGCCGAAGATCTAGTTGTGTCAATTAAGGGCAGAGTCCAACGCCGCGACGATGGTTCCGTAGTGATTTCTGCCCAAGAAATGACCATTATCGATACCAGCGACATGGGTGCGGACGGGCCTTTGCACCTGACTATCCCATCATTTAAAGCAACGGAGCCATTGATTCGGCAGTTGGGCGATGTGCTACGTTCACACTCAGGCACAACTGACGTTAACATTAAACTCGTGGGAAACCTCAGTATGGAAATACTGCGTGTCGGTCCCCAGTATAAGGTCAATCCAAATCCGGCGCTTTTTGGTGATCTAAAGGTACTGCTTGGGCCCTCTTGTCTCGAATAAGGCGCCGACCGACTAGATTCACAATGATACAAACCGTAGTTGTTCACTATATGTAGTAGGGCCACGGGTTGAAGAGCAACAATATGTAGGGGTACAATTTCGCGTAGGCCTATATTGTAGAGAGGTTTTCTTCCCACTATGCACTGTCCGTTTTGTCGACATGAAGAATCCCGTGTTGTTGATTCCCGTTCGCTTGATGACGGTTCGGCAATTCGCCGACGGCGGGAATGCCGTTCGTGTGACAAACGGTTCACTACGTTAGAAACCACTTCGCTCAGTGTCATTAAACGTTCCGGTGTGGCCGAGCCTTTCAATCGTGCCAAGGTAATCAATGGTGTTCGCAAAGCATGCCAGGGACGACCGGTAGATAGCGATGATCTGGCCAAGCTTGCACAAGAAGTTGAAGAGAGCATTCGTGCTACTGGCCACGCCGAGATTGATGCACACGATGTAGGATTGGCTATCTTAGGGCCGTTGCGTCGTCTCGACCAGGTAGCATATTTGCGCTTTGCTTCGGTCTATCAGGACTTTGATAATCTGGATGATTTTGACAAAGCAATCAATGACTTGCGTCAGCGTCCGACCGTTCAAGAACCATTGCAAGCCAAATTATTTACTCGGTAGAAACTTCCCGTGGTGGTCCTGGAGGGGAAGCCAGGACCACCACCGGTATTTGCTAGTCGGCCAGTGTTAATACCTCGGCGCCGGTTTGAGTCACTACCAACGTATGTTCAAACTGAGCTGTGCGTTGTTTATCCTTAGTGGTAACTGTCCAGCCGTCATCCCACATATCCCAGCTGATGCCGCCTAAGGTCAACATAGGTTCAATTGTGAAGACCATACCGGGGATCATCGTTTCGTTGTGACGCGGAGCCGTATCATAATGAGGAACAACGAGGCCAGAATGGAATTCCCGGCCCACTCCGTGCCCCACGAAATCTTCGACCACACCATACCCAAACCGTTTGGCGTACGTTTCGATCACTCGGCCGATAACATTAATCGCACGGCCTGGTTTGACCGCTTTTATCGCCCGTTCTAACGCTTTTTCGGTTCGAGCGACCAGCAGACGGGATTCTTCGTCGACGTCACCCACCAGGAAGGTCTTATTATGATCCCCGTGGTGGCCATCTTTATATACCGTAATGTCGACATTGACGATGTCGCCGTCCTCTAGGACGGTGTCATCAGGGATGCCGTGGCAGATAACTTCGTTGATGGATGTAGTCATGGATTTGGGATACCCTCGATATCCTAGGGTCGAAGGCCAGGCATCCTGCGAGACGATGTACTCGTGACCGATCTGGTCTAATTGCGCTGTGGTCACCCCTGGACGAACGTATTGTTCGACTAGGTCCATCGCCTGTGCAGCAAGCCGACCGGCAGCGCGAATCTTCCGTATCCCCTCCGCATCATATACATCACCGTGTAACCCTTCAACGGGGTCCTTCTTTCCTACATAATCTGGTCGCGCAATGTGTGCCGGTACCGGGAGCTGGGGTGCAATATAGCCCGGAGTTAAACGGCCTTTTGGTGCTGTAGAACCAGCCTTAGTGTGTAATGGTGCAGCTACTGGATGATTATGAGAAGCGGCAGAGCCAGGCTCAACCGGCTCGTAGGTAGTGAGGTTCGGTGGTGTAAAAGTCATAGTTAGAGTCTATCTCTCGTTGGTCGCGGTCTGGTATGAAAGAACTATGACCGAAGAAAAACACTATTGGTACAACGTCAAAACTGGCGAAGTTGAGGATGGACCACAGTCGATGTGGAAAGACCGGATCGGCCCGTTTGCTTCTCGCGAGGAAGCAGCAAATGCGCTATCCATCTATGAGCAACGCAATCGAGCTTGGGACGAAGCTGATGAAGAAGACGAGGACTGGGGAATACTCTAAAAGCTGTGTCCATCATCAGGGAAAGTCATCTGAAGAACATCATCGCGATATGCGTGGGCCGCATCTGACAAGACCTGGCGCATATCAGCGTATTGCTTTACAAATGATGGCACCCGTTGTTGGTTGAGCCCGAAGGCATCCTGCCAAACCAGTACCTGACCGGTCGTACCAGCGCCAGCCCCGATGCCAACTGTGGGGATGGTTAGAGCGGCGTCGACTGCTGCAGCGACATCTGCGGGTACAAGCTCCATTAATAACATCGTGGCCCCGGCTTCTTGTAAGGCCAGGGCTTCACTTACCATCTGCTGGGCAGCATCGTCTTCGCGGCCTTGGACCCGAAAGCCACCCAAAACATGCTCCGATTGGGGCGTAAAACCGGTGTGAGCTACCACTGCAACCCCGGCGGCGGTAAGCGCCTGAATATGCGGCACATATTCAATGCCGCCTTCCATCTTAATCGCAGAGATGCCGGTCTCTTTGACGAGACGAACACCTGAACGGACAGCTTGTTCCACAGATTCCTCATACGAACCAAACGGTAGATCCGCAAGCACAAGTGCCCGCTTAGTGCCGGCAACAACAGCCTTGGAAAACGTAATCATGTCTTCCATAGTGACGCTCAGCGTAGAATTTTGGCCTTGCACAACGTTGCCCAAGGAATCTCCGATCAATAGCGTCTCGATCCCGGCGTCATCGAAGATATTTGCCGTCATCGCATCGTAGCAAGTAAGCATCGCAAATTTGCCACCTGCATCCTTAATCTGCTGAAAGTGTACGGTTCGGTAGCGAGCAGGAGTCTTTTTCAAAACAGAATACGGGTTATCAACCATGGCAATAGTCTAACGTCAGATTGCTATCCTGGTAGGCAGACCTAAGAATCCGTCAATAATGGAAGAGATCTCAAAGCATGGATCGCCAGCAAGAATATGTCTTACGTACTCTGGAGGACCGGGATGTTCGGTTCATCCGGCTGTGGTTCACCGATGTGGTGGGGGCCCTAAAATCGGTAGCGCTGGCTCCAGCCGAAGTAGAATACGCTTTTTCTGAGGGGCTAGGTTTCGACGGTTCCTCGATTGATGGGTTTACCCGTATTTTTGAGTCCGACATGTTATTGCAACCTGATCCGACGTCGTTTCAGATCTTGCCTTGGCGTGGCGATGACGAGCAAACCTCGCGTATGTTTTGTGATGTCAAAATGCCCGATGGGGAACCATCTATGGCGGATCCGCGACATATACTCCGGCGCACCTTAGACCACGCCGCTGACATGGGCTTTAGCTGCTATTTGCATCCGGAAGTTGAATTCTATCTATTTAAGGGTGGACAACGAGACGAGCAGGGTGCACCGGTTCCGGTTGACCAAGCCGGCTATTTTGACCATGTCCCCGGTGGTGTGGCCCAAGACTTTCGCCGTGAAGCCGTCTCGATGCTCGAGGCCGTTGGGATTTCGGTGGAATTTTCTCACCACGAGGCCGGCTCCGGACAAAATGAAATCGATCTACGGGCTACCGATGCCATGTCTACAGCCGATAACATCATGACGGCCCGTACCGTGATCAAAGAGGTCGCTACGCTGCAAAACCTGCATGCTACTTTTATGCCCAAACCACTGGGTGCCCAACCCGGCTCAGCGTTGCATACACATTTTTCGTTATTTGAATCGGATGCGAACGCTTTTTATGAAGCTGGGGCACAATATCAGTTATCGACCACGGCCCGGCGGTTTATCGCCGGCATGCTAAAACACTCCCCAGAAATCACCGCTGTCACGCACCAATTTGTTAACTCCTATAAACGGTTATGGGGTGGTCGTGAAGCACCATCGTATGTTTCTTGGGGTCACAACAACCGTTCTGCATTGGTACGGATACCTCTACACAAGCCGAATAAGGCCGGTTCGGCACGAATCGAATATCGGGGTATTGACGCGGCGGCTAATCCGTACCTGGCTTATGCGTTGCTGATTTCTGCCGGGCTAAAAGGCATTGAAGAAGAGTACGAATTGCCCGAGCCCGCAGACGATGATATCGGCGAGCTCACCGCACGTGAACGAAGCCTTATGGGCCACAGTCCACTTCCTACGACG
>DEPX01000179.1:35050-45554 GCA_002358975.1 Micrococcaceae bacterium UBA3381
AACGTGTCACCGTTTGAAATTCGCCGTTACATTGATGCCATATGACCAACACAGTTAGTCAGCTACGGCTGTTGTCTACGGGACTGCGCGATACTGCCCGTGCCGAGTCTTTGCTGCAATCCGCTGAGCTAGCCGAAGTCGGGATAGACACCCTGCTCGACCAGCTGTCTGTTGCCCCGGACCCTGATCAAGCCTTGTTGCTATTAATCCGCTTGATCGAGCGTGACCCCTCGGTAAGCCAATTCGTTGATAACGGCCAAGCTAACGGTCTGCTCCGCGTTTTGGGGGCTTCTGAAGCTCTGGGAGAGTTTCTTATTCGCCGTCCGGAGCACCTGGATGTCTTTCGTACGCCCGATAGCGATTCAACTGCGGCTAGTGGGGGACTGGTGGATCATCAAGGCAACCTCATCGATGCCAGAAACCAATTGCGTGCCGCACTACTACATGCTGTTGGAGCTGACCCCAGCGTTGAAGTTCCTATTGCCACGGTTACGGGTAAAGACGCGGCGGTCACGTTACGTATTGAGTACCGCCGTCAATTAGTAGCTATCGCACTACAAGATCTGACGTCCACCGATCCGGTAGCGTTACAACCGAAAGTATCGATGTGGTTATCCGATGTTGCAACGGCAACCCTAGAAGCTGCACTTGCCGTATCACGTGCAGAAACCACAAACCGCCACGAACACACCGGTGATGTGGCGCTCAGTATTATTGCCATGGGAAAATGCGGCGCTCGTGAATTGAACTATCTATCGGATGTGGACGTAATTTTCGTCCACGATGTTGCCGACGATTCGCAGCTGTCAGCAGACGAAGCCGCTGACATTGCTGTAGAACTGGCCGCCGGAGTCTCAACGGTGATTAGCCAACCGGCACGCGAGGCGGCGCTGTGGGAAGTCGATACCAATTTACGGCCGGAAGGACAGGATGGGGTACTGTCCCGCACAATCGCCTCTCATTTAGAGTACTACCAGCGCTGGGCACACACCTGGGAATTCCAGGCACTGCTGAAAGCTCGCCCTGTTGCTGGCAGCAAAGACCTAGGTCACCGTTATGTTGATACGCTTGCTCCACTCATTTGGCAAGCTTCAACCCGACCTGGTTTCGTGCGACAAGTTCAACGCATGCGCAATAGAGTCATTGACCATATCGAGCAAGAACAACGCCAACGTGAAATCAAACTAGGCCCCGGTGGGTTACGTGACGTTGAATTCCCGGCACAATTGCTACAGCTAGTGCATGGGAAAACCGATTCTGAGTTACGAGTACGAGCCACCGAGGATGCTTTAGATGCGCTGCAGGCCGGTAGCTACATCGGTCCCAGCGATGCTCAGGTAATGGTGAACAACTACCGGTTTTTGCGTTTGATTGAGCATCGCGTTCAACTTGTGCAGATGCGGCGCACGCATATGATGCCCGATGATGAGCAAGAATTGCGGCACTTGGCACGTGGGGTACGGCCCATGACAGGCGGTTGGCCCAAAGACCATGAGCAACTAGTTAAGGCCTGGCAAGCCACGGTGCGGTCTAACCGGACCTTGTTTGAGCAGATCTTTTATCGGCCCTTATTGCCTTCCACTGCAGCACTATCTGCTGACGACGCCCGTCTGACCCCAGATGCGGCCACGGCCAGATTGGCAGCCCTAGGCTATCGAGATCCAACGGGTGCTGTCCGGCATATTGAGTCTTTAACCTCGGGAGTGTCCCGTCAAGCAAAACTGCAACGCCAAATTTTGCCGGCCATGCTGGGGTGGCTTGGTTCTGGTCCAGACCCCGACGGTGGACTGCTGGGTTTTCGCAAGCTGAGCGAATCAGTAGGTGGCTCGCATTGGTATTTGCATATGCTGCGTGACTCATCAGCGGCCGGAGAACGGCTGGCCCATGTGCTCTCTTCGTCGCGCTATATTGCCGACATGCTTGAACACACCCCGCAGGCGGCGGCCTGGATGGACCGGGACCAAGATCTGATGCCCTTAGACTTGGCGACTATCCAAACCGAAATGGCTGCGTTGTTACGCCGTCACCCATACCTGCCAGATGCTGCGCGGTATATTCGATTGGTCAGACGTCGTGAAATACTGCGGATTGGTTTGGCTGATGCCTGTGGCCTGGTGGACCAACAACAAGTTTCTACCGCATTGGCCCACGCAGATCAGGCGGCGGTAGAAGCACTGCTCGACCTTGTTCACAGCCATGTTGAGCGCAAATGGGATCGCAATGAAGCACCTGCTCAAATAGCTGTGATCGCCATGGGCCGCCAAGGAGGCTTTGAGGCCGGTTACGGTTCGGACCTAGACGTTATGTTCGTACACCAGGCCGCCCAGAACGTCGCGCCTGATGAGGCGACACGTTTCGCTGTGGAAGTGGCTAAAGCCCTGATTAGTTTCATGAAAATGTCAACCCGGCCACCTATTGTTTTGGAGCCGGTATTAGAAATCGATGCCGATCTGCGTCCAGAAGGACGCCGCGGCCCGCTGGTGCGTTCACTTGCCTCATACAAGGCATACTTCGCCCAGTGGGCAGAGGTCTGGGAAATCCAAGCCTTGTTGAAAGCACGGATTGTGGCCGGCACGAAACCACTGACCAGTGATTTTATGCAGTGGGCCGATTCGGTACGTTATAGCCATGGGCTTACCGAAGAACAGACACAAGCGATTCAACGGATGAAGGCCCGAGTGGAAGCCGAACGGCTACCTCGTGGTGCAGACCCAGCCAGACATTTAAAACTCGGCAGAGGTGGACTTACCGATGTCGAATGGCTCACCCAAACCCTGCAATTAAAATATGCCCCCGACTATCCCGGTCTGCGAACGACTAACACCATGGAAGCCCTAAGCGCAGCGAAAGAAGCGCATCTGTTAGCGGCCGATGACGCTGATATTTTAATGCAGTCGTGGCAAATGGCCACCAAGATCCGGTCGGGTATCGTTATTGCCTCAGCCAAATCCTCTGATGTGCTACCAACAAATCGGGATCAGTTGGAAGCTCTGGCGCGTTGGACCGGTTATGACGCAGGTGAGGTCGGTGAGTTTGAAGATGACTATCTGCGTATTAGCCGTCATGCTAGAGCAGTATTTGAACGGGTATTTTATGGTGTCTCTAACTAACCTGGCGTCGCGCAGAGGGCGAAATCACCGCTGAATTATATGGTCCGAGATAAGCTGCAATGCTCGTTTCCGATCATCAAGTGGTCCGGCCATGTTTGTGATAATCACTTCATCAGCGTTTACACGCGAAGCAAAGTCATCCAGCCATTCCCGGACCGTATCCGGTGTACCTACAGCGCTCATTTCTAACATTTGAAGTACTTGTTGACCGGGAGCTGAATGCATAAGCTGTTCGACGTCGTCATCGGAAAGATTTCTGCCACGTCCCAACATGCTACGGATGCGAGAACGTTGCGCACGGTCCCATAGTTGCTGCGCGCGCTCTTCTGTATCTGCGACGATGACATTGGCGGCCGCTATAAAATATGGTTCCGGTAAATCTTGTGACGCTTTGAACTCGCTGCGGTACATAGCAGCAGCAGATTCCAGCATCTGTGGCGCGAAATGCGAAGCAAAACTATAGGTCAGTCCCAGCTGTGCTGCCAGCTGTGCCCCGAAATGTGACGAGCCCAAAATGACCAGTGGCACATTTGTTTCAGAACCCGGGTAGGCGTTGATCCCGGGGATCCTCGATTCGCCTTGAAGATAACTTTGTAGTTCTAACACATCCGATGGAAAGCGCTCAGCGGATTGGTTAGTGCGGCGCAATGCCATCAACGTTTTCTGATCGGTACCGGGTGCACGGCCTAGCCCAAGATCTATGCGATCGCCGTACAGTTCCTTGAGCGTTCCGAACTGTTCTGCGATCACCAGCGGCGCATGGTTCGGCAGCATGATGCCACCGGCACCGAGACGGATATTGCTGGTGTGAGCACCAATATGTGCCAAGAGCACCGAGGTGGCAGACGATGCGATGGTTTTCATGTTGTGATGTTCGGCGAACCACAGTCGCTTAAACCCCAGCTGGTCAGCCAGTACAGCTAGTTCCGTTGATTCTTGTAGGGATTCGGCGATTGGTTGACCGTGGGATACGGTTGCCAAATCCAAGATAGACACAGGGTAAGGAACGGACAAAGGTACCTCCAGATACGTTTAGTCTACCGGGTACAGCACCAAGTGGGCCCGGGTTTATTCCGTTAGTTGTGCCACGGTGAGCGCGAGTTGTAAAGCGGCTTCGGCGGCTTCTTGTCCCTTCGATTCCTGGGAATCCGCAAGCCCAGCACGATCGAGGGCTTGGGTGTCGTTGTCGACGGTAAGAATCCCAAAACCAACGGGTTTACCCGCATCGAGTTGGACCCGGGTAAGCCCCGATGTGACGGCCTCAGCGACGAAATCAAAATGTGGGGTGTCCCCGCGGATGATGACCCCCAGGCACACTGCGGCGTCATATCCGTTGGCTAGTGCGGTCTGGGCTGCCAGTGGTATCTCGAAAGAACCAGCTACCCGGATCAGCTGATGAGTAGCCCCGGAGGCTTCCAGGGTGGTGGTGGCTCCGTCAATAAGCCCCTGCATCACAGTGGTGTGCCATGAGCCAGCGACGACGGCCACACGATATCCGGTGGCATCGACGTTTAACTTGGGTGCGCCATGTTTGGCCATGATGTATTCCTATTCTGTTGGGATGAAGTGGTCGAGTTTGGTGGCTTTGGTGGTGAGATAGTCAGCATTTTCTGGATGGCGACCAACTACCAGGCCCAGACGTTCCAGCACGTCAATGCCTGCGGCTTGCAGCTGGGTAACCTTATCGGGATTATTCGTTAGCAGTCGCACGGTGCTGATCCCCAAAGTATCCAAGATTTCAGCAGCCGCTGCATAACTGCGTGCATCCACGGGTAGCCCTAGATGTTCATTCGCCTCAATGGTGTCAAGGCCGGTGGATTGCAGCTGGTAGGCGCGAATTTTATTGCCTAAACCGATACCGCGTCCTTCGTGGCCGCGCAGGTAGATGACCACACCGCCGTGGGCACCAATATGTTCTAAGGCAGCATCGAGTTGGGCGCCACACTCACATTTCAGCGAACCGAATGCCTCACCGGTCAGACATTCCGAATGCACCCGGACCACTGTGGGCTCGTTGACGTCCAGCAGCGTATTTGGGCCGATTAGGGCCAGATGTTCGACCCCGGCTTTACGGTCACGGTAAACTTTCATAGTTAGCTCACCGAAACGAGTTGGTACCAGTGCCTCAGCGCGCTGCGATACGTGCCGGTGCATGGTTTTGCCCGGTGCGGTTTCGGGGTGCTGTGCATTTAGATAGTGGATTAGTGCTTCGATAGTGATCACCGGGATCTGATGTTTGGCCCCCATGTCGATGAGCCCAGGTAGACGCATCATGTCGCCGTCTTCGGCAACGATTTCGGCTATCACTCCCACCGGTGACAGTCCGGCCAAGGACATTAGCTCGACGGCGGCTTCTGTATGTCCGGGGCGCTGACGAACCCCACCAGCAACGGCACGCAGCGGTAAGATATGGCCTGGCCGGTTCAGCTGTGACGGCAACGTATCGGCACCGGCTAGCAGGTTAACGGTGTGTGCACGGTCTGCAGCAGAGATCCCGGTGGTGACTCCTTGGGCAGCATCAACGGTGACGGTATATGCGGTTTGGCGCACATCCTGATTATGGGAGACCATCATTGGCAACTCAAGCCGATCAGCTATTTCATCCGACATTGGTGCGCACAGTAACCCGGAGGAGTGCTCGACCATAAAAGCGATGGTTTCTGCGGTGGCTAGTTGGGCGGAGACGATCAAGTCCCCTTCGTTTTCGCGATCTTCGTCGTCGGCAACGATGACTGGCTGACCATTTGCGATGGCATCGATAGCTTCATGAATATCTGCAAGTTTCATTTTTCCTCTTTTGTGTCGAACTGAATCAAGCGGGCAATATGCCGAGCCAACAGATCGGTTTCCAAATTAATAACATCGCCGACTGATGCATCGCCCATGGTGGTGGCTTCTAAGGTTTCAGGGATCAGGAAGATCTCGAACCAGTGTCCAGTTGTTTCAGGTTGCGATACTTCGGCGACGGTTAGCGAGATACCATTGGCAGTGATAGACCCCTGATCTATGAGAAACGGTGCTAGATGTGCTGGCAAGCCGATGCGCATCCGAGTCCATTGCTCAGTGGGTTCGATCTGCTGAATAATCCCGGTGGCCTCCACATGGCCTTGGACAATGTGGCCGCCGAACCGATCGGTTGCCGCCATGGCAGGTTCGACGTTGACCTCATCGCCGATATTTTTGGTACCTAACGAGGTCAGCCGCAAAGTTTGCACCATGACATCTGCGGTAAACGTGTCAGCCGAGAACGCTGTGATGGTTAGGCAGACACCGTCGATGGCGATCGAATCGCCGCGGCGCGCGTCTTTGAGCACTTTCGGGGCGTAGATCGTCATTGCCAGGGTATCGGGGCCTGTTTCAGTGAGGTCGGTAATGCGACCGCGACTTTGGATGATACCGGTAAACACTAGTGCTCCTTGTATAGGGTAGAAACAATATCGGTATCCAGAGGGTGGATACTTGAAAATTGGAACTGCTGGCTTTCTGTCAGTGTTGTAATGCCCAGCTCAGCGACGGCGTGATGTGGTCCGCCTAAAAGTATCGGGGCGGTATAAACCAGTAGCTCATCAACGAGTTGTTGGGCCAGGATTCCGGTGATGAACGCTGGCCCGGCCTCTATGAGGATGCGCGGCGTAGGACCTACCAGTTTTTTTAGCTGGGCGATGGCGTCAATAAGATTTTCACCAGAGAATTGCGGTGCGGTGCTAAGCCCGCGATGCACTAGAGCCGGATGGCTATGGATCGCGGCTCTCGGATCGATGTTTGTGGTACCAAAAATAACTGGCAACGGTTGGTCACAGGACGGCACGAGTAGGTCTCGGGCTTGGTCCCTAGCGGTTAAGGCCGGATTATCGGCTGTAACAGTTGCAGTGGTTGTTATTATGACATCGGCTAGAGCCCGCTGAATGTGAACATGGCTTCGTGCCTTGGCCGATGTGATCCACTGGTTAGTGCCGTCTGCAGCGGCTAGTCGCCCGTCCAGGGACTGAGCCCATTTTGCGATCACTCGGCCCCGTGATTGCCCGGTGCGCTGACGCCAATCAGCCAGGAGCTCGGCGGTTGCTGTTGAGGCGATTCCGCCGACCACGCGGTGCCCGCGGGCAAAGAGCTCAGTGCCACCGCCCGCGGAGTGATGCCCGACATCAGGTTGGCCAAACACAATTGTCCCGATCCCTGAAGCGTGGAGGGCTTCGACACATGGGGGAGTTTTACCGGTGTGGTTGCAAGGCTCGAGAGTGACGACCGCCGTCAGCCTTGATGGGTTCAAGGCCGGGTCAAGTTTTGCTAGCGCAACAACTTCTGCATGGTCGGTACCAGAACCGGCATGAAAGCCTTCAGCGACGACGCGACCGCTGTCGTCAACGATTACGCATCCAACCTGGGGGTTGAGATCATCGGACGGCCCGAGTCGTGCGAGTGTGATGGCACGCTGCATCATAGTAGTAAGCTGGCTGTGGGATAACATCCGGCGTCTGACTCCTAGATACAGGTGCGCCGGGAAATGTTGCCAAGACTATGGCAACGCGTTCCTCTCATCCGGACTAAAGCTTTTGCTTATCACCGTCGGTACCAGAATGACACTGGTTCAGCCCCGCAGGCGCGGGGGTCGCGGACTTTCACCGCCGGTTCGGATTCTCACCGACCCCGGAACACAACGACTACTGTACACCGTGTTAGGCATATAGGGCAGCTTTGTTCGTCATGTGGCGTTAAATCTGTGCTGGAGCGTGTACAACAGTGTTTCCAACCCAACATAAACGCCCCGATCCGCACAGAAGTTGAGCGAACCGGGGGCGCTTATAAGTTGCTGCAATAGCGCGAATTATCAGACTGAATAATACAATTCGAATTCTTTAGGGGTGACCGTGGCCTGCATGGGCAATATCTCAGTTTCGCGTTTTAGTTCAATCCATGTCTCGATGATGTCTTGAGTGAAAACATCCCCGGCAAGTAAGAAATCGTGATCTTCTTCCAGTGCGTCGATGGCTTCTTCCAGAGTGCGCGGAGCTTGTTGGATATTTTTGGCCTCTTCGGGCGGCAGCTCATAGAGATCCTTGTCGATAGGTTCTGCCGGTTCGATGCGATTTCGGATACCGTCCAACCCTGCCATAAGTTGTGCAGCGAAGCCTAAGTATGGGTTGCCAGAAGGATCCGGTGCCCGAAATTCAAGACGTTTTGCCTTCGGGTTGGAGCCCGTTACTGGGATGCGGACAGCAGCAGAACGGTTACCCTGCGAATAGAGCATATTGACCGGTGCTTCAAAGCCTTTGACAAGGCGTTTATATGAGTTCACCGTGGGGTTGGTAAAAGCTAGCACCGCAGAGGCATGTTTGAGCAGGCCACCAATATACCAACGGGCGGTATCAGATAGGTTGGCGTAGCCGGTTTCGTCATAGAACAGTGGCTGGTCATCCATCCACAACGACTGATGGCAGTGCATGCCCGATCCGCCGTCGCCAAAGACCGGTTTTGGCATGAAAGTCGCTGTTTTACCTGCTTGTTCTGCTGCACCTTTGACAATGTATTTGAATAGTTGGACGTCATCAGCGGCCCGCATCAAAGTGTCGAATTCGTAGTTGATCTCGCCCTGTCCTCCGGCACCAACTTCATGGTGGGAGCGTTCGACTTTTAGGCCAACCTCGTCGAGCAGAAGGGAGATGTCATCGCGTAGATCGGCGTGCTTATCAACTGGTGGCACCGGGAAATAGCCTTTCATGGTTAGATTTCGGTGACCAAGATTTCCGCCTTCGATTTCGGTGGCATCGTTCCAATAGGCCTCATCGGAATTAACAGATACGAATGTCTGGTTGGCACGATGGGTTTCGAATCGTACATCATCGAAGATATAAAACTCAGCTTCGGCAGCAAAAATCGCAGTATCGGCGATGCCGGTTGAGGCTACATAGTCTTCTGCACGCTGGGCTACGGAGCGAGGGTCTCGCACATAAGCTTCACCGGTACGTGGTGACAAGATGGAAAAAGACATGCACAGGGTTTTATGTTTCCGGAAGGGATCTATGAAAGCAGTACCTACATCAGGGATGAGCTGCAAATCAGAATCGGCGATTCCAGCAAAGCCCGGAATTGATGATCCATCAAAGAGCTGTCCTGTGGTGAAGAAGTCATTATCTACAGATTTTGCTGGGACGTTGAAGTGGTGTTGTCCACCGATCAGGTCGGTGAACCGTATGTCTACGAAGACCACTTCCTCGTCCTGAATATAAGAGAGAACTTCTTCGGGCGAGGTGAACATTGTCACTCCATTTCATTGCGTACAAGATGGTTCAAGCTTAACGATTTTTAACAACACATTGAAGTTCTGACCTGTTTGATAATGATAATGCGGTCTAATACACATTGAGCACAACCGGAGAGGTTAGTCGTGCACAACAACTAGGCTAGAACTGATGAATAACACACCAAATTCTTCTTCAGAGCCCCGCTGGGCCGGCGAGTTTTTAGGGCTACCTGAGTCAGGGGCTGCTTCGATGGCTTCGTATCCGCGGCGAGTCGGTGCCATCTTTGTTGATTGGTTTATTGCCAGCGGGATCGGCATGATTTTAGAGCCTGGCAACCAGTGGGTTGTTCTTGGCACGTTTTGCTTGATGCATTTTATATTGCTCTGGTTGTTTGCCACGACCGTAGGAAAACGCTTATTCCGGATCCAAGTGGTGCAGATCGGAGGCGCAACAATAAAACTGTACCAAGCCATAATTCGTGCACTGCTGCTCTGTGTAGTGCTCCCCGTATTAGTGGTCGATCGTGATGGGCGTGGTTTGCATGACAAACTGGCCGGCACCGTAGAAATCGAGATGTAGTCCATAGTGTACCGGCCAGCTGGTAAAGCAAGGTTCTTACCGGCCGCGCATGGCTTTACGATCAGGACGCATCTTATTGGGGTCAACACCTTTCGGAATACCCAAATTATTTACCGGCATCGACGAAATGCGCTGCTCTACAGCGCGTACTTCGTGACGGTTGAGTGTTTTGCGCATGCGTTTGATTGTGGTCTTTACCTGGTGCAAAGCAATTTCGTTGGGCCCATGGCCCACCTGGAGGACACGAATCTCGACATTAGGTAAAAATCGCTGCAGCTGCTTGCGCTGTTTTTCTACTAAGCGCTTGGCCCGATTGTAATCACCATCAGCGACCAGAACCACGCCGGCTTTTCCAGTGGCCCGGAATACCGTTTCTTGGGTTCGTGGATTGACTGCTATCGGCTCATCTTCTACAACCCAACCGCGTCCAAGCTGGGACAAAGCGGCACCAGCTGCACCGGGGCGCCCGTCAATCTGGGCGAAAGCCGCCTTCTCGGCTTTTTTATTCATAATGATAATAGCCGCGAGCAAACCCAATGGGATGAACATCAGCGTCCATAGCACAGGGGAACCTGT
>DEPX01000033.1:0-3905 GCA_002358975.1 Micrococcaceae bacterium UBA3381
GGCCAAAGAAGCCGCAGAGAAGCTGGTAAATTCTGCACAGATTGCTCAAGCAGCGCAAGCTTATGTGACGGTTAGTGGAAGTCGACAAGTACATTTTGCGGCCAAAGACCTGGGCCTGAGCGGGCTTCTGGCCACTTTGCAGGATAACGAGCAGCTGATGGCGTTTATAGCAACAGAATTTGAAGGACTGATAGCGTCAACGCCGACCCAACAGGAATTTCATGACCAGCTCCAACTTGTTGAAGCTGTGGTTACTTCAGCTAGTAAAGCAGCCTTAGCCCGCACGCTGCATCTCTCGAGACCAGCGCTGTATTCTCGTATCAAAAGACTGGAGAAGCGCCTCGGCTACAGTTTGGACGGCGATCCCGAGCAACGAACAGCAACGCACCTTGCGTTGTTGGGATACAAAATGAACCCTGACGCAATGTATGCGCAATTGCGGCAGCGTGCAGGTCAACCCAAAGGACCAATTAAGCGGACCTAGACAGAAAACGCATAGTGTCTTCCGGTAATGCCGTCTACAATAACTTCGGTACCTTGACTGGCGTCCTGGCTTGTCACCCACCAGTTTGGTTTGCCCAAGCGAAGTGGTGTCTCCGCTAATTCCAGATCAGGCAGGGCGGCAAACTTGCGTTGTCGCAACACGACGCCGGCTAATACGGCGCGAGCAGCGCCAAGAGCAGTCGGCTCGTCCAATAGTGGCTCAGGGTCTCGGAGTCCAGTGGTCTGGTCTTTTGGGTTAATCGCTACGAATTCACGGTGATCCCAAGCATCGGCGAGATAGGCGCGTCCTCCGACAAGATCAACGAGTACATGCGCTTGGATGAGTTCTGGTTTTTGTCGACGTCCGATACTTGGAAAGCCACTGGCACGGCGTTCGCCGCTTTGGAACACCAGACCCAGGAACGGGTGGTGGTACAGAGTGGACTTGAGGTCAGCCCGTTTTTTCAGACGACGGTTCACCACCGTTCTGGCCTCTTGAGCGGAGAATTTGACAGGCCATGCCAAATCTGGCCGAAGACTTAGGGTAGCAGTCGTCATAGCTTGTCCTCGGTAACAGGACGTTGGCTAGCTAACGTTGCGTCCTCTCCGGCGGCCATTCGTGCTGGCACAGGGGCCACCCGGGCAGTCTCCTCGACCGCCCGCCGAATGTTTTCCGGAACAGGATTGGACTGTTGTGTTAGTAGCGACGCGACGATCATGGTGATAGAAGAGCAGACGATACCGATGAGCATCGGATCGTACCCAATACCGTCAGTTGAACCAGCTACCTCAGAGATAACGGAGGCTAAGGTCCCTACGATCATTGAGCTAATGGCGCCAACAGTGTTTGCTTTCTTCCACCACACCGCGCAGATATAGGCAGGGACAAAAGCCGACCCGAGAACTGATGTAGCGAAAACAACCACATCGAATACTCCTGGAGGTTCTGTGATCGCCAGAACCACTGCGATTACAGCAAGTAGAAGAATGGTCGCACGTGAGACATTTACTGAGGTGCGTTCGGTCATCCTGCGTTGGACAAATCGAGCCCAAAGATCTTGGGAGGCAATAGTGCCAGCCTGAAGAAGCAATGCATCAGCTGTCGACATGATTGCTCCCATAATTGCTGCCATGACGATACCGACAGCGAAGGCGGGTAGTACTGTATCAGCGACTTCGAAGATGGCCAGCTCCGGATTATCGAGACCTGGCACGACGAGCAGGCCAATCATTCCTACTATGTAGGCCCCTGGGATAAATAACAAATTAAAGACTGTTGCGTAGAGTCCAGCCTGTCGGGCCACTGATGGGCGGCGCATCGCCATATGACTCACGTTGACGTGTGGCCACCCTAAATATCCGATTGAAAAGACCAACAGGGCGCCGATAATGATGCCCCACTGGCCAAAGTATTGCCCTTCCGCTCCCCACATCGTCAGGAGATTCTCGTTAATCGTGCCTAAACGTTCGTTGGCTGCTGTTAAACCACCTACGTATTGCAAACTTCCAATTAAAATCCAGAGCATACCGATGACCATGATGATGGCTTGGAAGAAGTCCGTGTAGGCAACAGCCAAGTAGCCACCAAGGAACGTGTACCCAACGATAATGCCGACGGCAATGAGCAGGGCAACGTTTACTGAGAGCCCAGTCACCATGGCCAGTCCCTGCCCACCTGCTAAAAACTGGGCTAATACATAGAAAAACATGCAGAACAGTGCGATCGGGGCTGCAATCACGCGAGTCCAGCGGGACGGGTAGCGGTTTTCAAGGTAGCCTATCGACGTAATTGAACCAAGCATTTGAGACAGCTTGCGCATGCGGCGACCGATAATAGAGAGGTTTAGTACGCCGCCACCAACGTCACCTAGTGCATACCACATACTGTAATAACCCTGCGTATACCCCAAAGAGCCAGCCCCCAGGAACATATACCCAGACATTGAAGAGCTTTGAAGACGCAGAGCCGTTACAGCTGGCCCTAGGCTACGATCTGCGAGCAAGAAACCCTCGGAAGATTTACTGCTTCGCCGCATAGCCCAGACGCCGATACCGAGCATCCCGAGAAAATAGAGAACGAGGAAGAATAATTCAATCTTCACGGTGTCTCCTTCGTGTTGTCGTAGTCGACATCCTCAACTGCCCAGTTTTTAGAGATCGCATAAAACACGCCCGTGTAAACGATCCAGAAACCCAGCACGGCTGTGATGATTATCCAAGTTGCTGCCGGTAATGCAAACATCTTGATCACGCAACTTTCATATGTGAATTTTTGCAAGTCTGCTTAGTTCGCTGGAATTTAAAGCACTTCAGGTCTTTCAGTACCTTTATCTTGCTCGGTATGTGACGCGTTTAACAGTTACATAGTGTATTTACTCTTGGTGGTGAGTATTACACAATGCTGCCCGGCATGTCTCATCGGGACGAGGGGCTTAGCGACAAAGTCTCAGGGCAACCCCCGGTCTTCGGCTTCTTCCGGGGTTCGGTGGGCTTAGGCTTTTTGGCCAACGAGTTGCCCGTGCTTGAGCACTTACTCGATAATAAAGCGGAGCAGATTATGAGTTTTTCAACCCGTCGGAGATCAGCTGCACCAGATGACGGCTGCTGCTGCCATCAAGATCGGTAATCTGTGTTTGGCATGAGAAGCCATCAGCCAACACTTCACGGTCCGGCGAATCAGCAATCTTTTGTAGGATCCCGTCTTCAGCGATTTTTACCGAAACATCGTAGTGTCCCTTTTCCATGCCGAAATTACCCGCCAACCCACAACAGCCGGCAGAAATTTCGACGTCACAACCCAGTTTTTCTAATAGTTTTCGATCGGTTTCAAAACCCATGATCGAATACTGATGACAGTGTGGTTGAACCAAAAGTTTGCGCTTGATCTGTGGTGGTTCCCAATCAATTGTGGTCAGCAGTTCGGCAACGGTTTTCACCTGGTCAGCTACTGCATGAGCATCACGATTGTCCGGCAATAGTTCGGTCAAATCCGAGCGCAGCGTGGCAATACAACTTGGTTCCAGCCCAACGACCAGATAACCGGCTGCAATATATGGGTGCAGAATATTTACGGTATTGGTCAGTTGGCGCTTGGCAGCGGTCAGTTGGCCGGTGCTGATCATGGTCAGACCACAACAGGCCCCGGGTTCAGCAATCGTGACCTCACAACCAGCTGCTTCTAATACGGTGATGGCATCCAGGGCGATCTCGGGGGAGAGGTTATCGGTAAAGGAATCAACCCACAGAACTACCTTGGGCCCACCAGATCTTGGAGCCAGTCGGAGCTTGTTACGGAGACGACGAAACGGTTTGGTTGCCAGCTCGGGTAGGGAACGTCGGCCATCAGCACCCATGGCAAATAGCGCCGCTTTGCGTAGCGGACTGATCTTGCCGAGCATATTCACAATGCGGGCAAATGGCGC
>DEPX01000033.1:3994-4459 GCA_002358975.1 Micrococcaceae bacterium UBA3381
CTTACCCTGATACGTGCGGTGAAGCGTTTCGGATTTATAGGTGGCCATATCTACGCCGGTGGGACAATCATTGGCACACGCCTTACAGCTTAGACACAGGTCTAACGCCTCGTGGACTTCTGGCGAAGCCCAATCATCGGTGACCACACCACCGTTGAGCATGTCCTGAAGCGCACGTGCCCGACCACGCGTGGAGTCTTTTTCTTCCCGTGTGGCAATGAAGGACGGGCACATAAATCCCCCGGTATCACGTGCGTCAGCTCGACATTTTCCGATCCCAACGCACCGGTGGATGGCGTCAGTGAAATTTCCGCCGTCTGCTGCAAAAGCAAAACCATCTGAGGCCATTTCAGTTGCTGCAACCGGTCGGCGAAGATCTGCATCCAGGGGTTGCGGCCGAACGACAACGCCAGGGTTTAGTAGATCATCTGGGTCAAAAAGTCCCTTGAAACGGGACATCAGTTC
>DEPX01000125.1:0-11149 GCA_002358975.1 Micrococcaceae bacterium UBA3381
TCGACTTGCATGTGTTAAGCACGCCGCCAGCGTTCATCCTGAGCCAGGATCAAACTCTCCATACAAAAACTCTATGAAAAAGTTCAACCAACAGACCAGACCGGAAAAAGCCCAGTCCCTGGCACCACCACAACCATCACACGGAGGCATGACAGCCATGGCAACCATTCAAAAAATAAATGGCATCAAACAAACTTGGCACACTATTGAGTTCTCAAACAACCACCCACCCAACAACAACCCCACAAACCAGCAGGACCACCATCAGGCAGCAAAAAACCACGATTCACAACACTAAACCATCATGAACCAGGAAAGCAAATCAGCCATCACAGACCAACACGCACCACCCAACACAACAAAACGCATCAAGCAGCACCAACCGAGCCTACCAACAAGCAAACCCGCAAGTCAAATCCGCAACCCGTGATCCCAACCACACAGCCAGAACCACCCAACAGATCAACAATCCCAACAACACGAAGTCCAGTAACTGAACCGGATCAACAGCCTACACACAGCAGACAACAAAAGTCAACCCAGAACCAGGAACCGCAATATCAAAAAATTTACAAAATCAACAACCATGTCTCAACGCCCCCGTCTCCGGAACGCCCTGAGCACGAGAAATAACTATACACAGGTTGCTATCGAACGCAAAATCGGCGGATTCGATGCTCACCAGGGTCTGGTAGCGCATGAATCCGCCGATTTTCAGGACCAAAGTTTGAAATTTGGCCTGCCACGGTCCAGAGTGAGACGTATATCTCATCTCCCGATTTATTCTAAGTTGATAAAGCCAAGATTCCGCCGTCCACGGCGTACGACAAAGTACTTGTTGTGGATGGCGTCTTCAGCAGTAAATACCTGTTCTGGGTCCTGAACTTTCGCGTTATTCAGGTACGCTCCACCATCACTAACTGTGCGACGTGCCGCAGATTTTGATTTTTCCAGCCCAGCAGCAACGAGCAAGTCTACAATTGTAGCGTTCGTTTCAAGATAAGGCATTTCTGCTGAGGGAAGCTCAGCGCCAGCGGCTTTTAGAGTGTAGGCGTCGATAGAGCTCAGTTCGCCGCGTCCAAATAGTGCAGCTGAAGCATCAATTGCTCGTTGTGTCTGATCTTCTCCGTGGACTAACGAAGTCACTTCCCAAGCTAACCGGCGTTGAGCTTCACGACGAAATGCTTCTTCGGCAACTTTTTGTTCATAGTCGGCGATCTCCGCACGTGACAGAAACGTGAAAACTTTTAATCGGTCAATGACATCAGCATCCGCGGTATTGAGCCAGAATTGATAGAAAGTGTACGGAGAACACATTTCGGGGTTAAGCCAAATAGCGTTGCCCTCGGACTTACCAAACTTAGTGCCATCAGCATTAGTGATAAGCGGCGTACCGAAGGCATGAACGTGTTCACCCTCCACTTTACGCACCAGTTCGGTACCCGATGTCAGATTCCCCCATTGGTCCGAGCCACCGGTCTGTAACGTCACGTTATGCCGTCGGTAGAGCTCCATAAAGTCCATACCTTGCAAGACTTGGTACGAGAATTCCGTGTAGGAAATTCCTTCGTCAGACTCCAAGCGAGACGCAACAATCTCCTTACGAACCATGGTGCCAACTCTGAAGTGTTTCCCAATATCGCGTAAGAAGTCTAGGGCTGAGAGCCCACCCGTCCAATCGAGGTTGTTTACCATCGTGGCACCATTATCGCCTTGGAACGAGAGATAGTGCTCTATTTGGTTTCGAAGTGATGCAACCCAGTTTTCCACGATGTCTCTGGTATTAAGGCTTCGTTCAGATGTTTGGCGTGGATCGCCTATGAGCCCTGTGGCCCCACCGACTAGGGCCACCGGATAATGCCCTGCCAATTGAAGTCGGCGCAATACCAATAGTTGTACAAGATGTCCAAGATGCAGTGAGGCGGCTGTGGGATCGAAACCACAGTAGTAATTGATTGGTTCCCCGGCTAAGGCTGCTTCTAATTTTGCCTCGTCGGTAGAAACCTGGACTAGTCCGCGCCATTTCAACTCTTGCCAGATGTTGTCGAAAGACGGATCGTTTGTTTGTCGGCTCAAAAACTCTTCGTTGCTCACGCTGAATAAATTACCAGTTTCTACCAGCGTTTAAGAAAGATTGCCGCCTATATGTCTGCCAACCCTGCTGGTAGCTGTAGATCTGGAGCAGTGGTTAACATGGTGAGCGTTTGGGTAGCTCTTGTCATGGCCACGTATAAATTACCCACCGAGCCGTCTGCCGCCGTCACTATAGTCTGTGGTTCCACGATCACCACCGCGTCATACTCTAGTCCTTTGGCCTGCTGGGCAGATACAAGAACAATGTCACGATGCCGACGACGTCCCGACCCAGTCCACACTCGATGAGCAAAGTGCGCTTCCAGCAACTGCTCAAACTGCCCACGGCATTCTGCCGCAACGATGACACCTATCAACCCACCGGGCAGGCGTTGCAGTTGTGTGTGTATCGTTTCGACTAATACGTGATCTAAATTGGTGTCATCGGTTCGTATCAGTTGTGGAACATAGTTACCTGTGCGTAATGCTTTTGGACGTGTTACCGGACGGCCGGCGCGAGTTGCTACATTCGCAGCCGCATCAGTGATACGTTTCGGAGTTCTATAATTGACGGTTAGTTCGGATAAACGCCAATTATCGCCCGTAAAGGGCGCAAGAATATCATCCCAACCTCCGCCGAGGGTTGGGGCAGAAGCTTGAGCGAAATCACCAACGATAGTAAACGAACGCAGCGGTGATCGTCGAAATAGCATCCGCCATTGCATGTGAGACAATTCTTGAGCCTCATCAACAATTATATGCCCGTAAGTCCACGTACGATCTGCTCGGGCCCGCTGTGCTACCGAGGCCCAACTGCTTTCGGGTTCCTGAGCCGCAGCAAGCATTTCCGGGGTGACTACCCCGTCAACACCAATATCCTGCAGCGTGAAATGGACGTTTTCCAAGGCAGCTTCAGCCGTGTCTAAGGTTCGCTGACTCAGATTCTGCTCAGTTTCGGATGCATCGGTGGCAAGGCCATCTAAAAGCACAGCGGCTTCGTCGAGAAGCGGCACATCAGCGTCAGTAAATGGGGCTTCTGGGTTTCGTAGCAATAGCAGTATTTGTTTGGCAGACAACATCGGAGCTGCATCGACTAAATACTGTGGTTTCGACAGTAACTCACTAACTAGTCCGGTCGCGGTCAGTGGCATCCAGCACATATTCAATAAACGACGAACGTCAAGAGACTGACGAATTTCTTGTCGCAGATATGACCTGTCAGCTTTATTAATGAGCCCATCTGCGCGTTTAGGGCTCACGATATCGCGCATTTGGTCATAAAGCGTCCGTACCATGCGATCCACGAACACTTCACGGGCTTGATTATACGGTTTCTCTGACTCCCGAGCATGATTGATTGCTCTGCGGATTTGCACTGGACGAACACGTAGGTTGATGCCGTCAACGTGCACCCACCTAGTTTGCTGAATAGAACGCTGGCGAAGACTGACTGCATTCGAGATAATCTCAGCCATCTCCGGGCGTCCTTTGAGCTCAGCTGCCATCGGGTCTAGTTCGGCTGTCGCTTGGATACCGGGATAGAGATTGCCAAGAGAGCTCATGACGACCCCGGTTTCACCTAATGACGGTAATACCTGATCGATATAATGCATAAACGTCTGGGATGGTCCCACCAAGAGCACGCCATTTTTTGCTAAGCGTTCCCGGTGGGTGTAGAGCAAGTAGGCAGCCCGATGCAGTGCTACAGCAGTCTTGCCGGTGCCCGGTCCGCCCTGAACTACAAGTACGCCGCGCATTTGGTCACGAATAATTTCGTCTTGCTCTTGCTGGATCGTGGCAACAATGTCACTCATAACCCCGGTACGTGGAGCACTAACCGCTGATAGCAGCGCCTGCGAAGGTTGTTCAGCACCGTCGGCGTCCAAGAGGTCGTCTTGAAACGATTCAACTATTCGGCCGCTCATCAATATGTGCCGACGTCGAGATACCCCGAGTCGATGGGCCGCAGTAGCTTGATAAAATGGCGCCGCTTCGGGGGCCCGCCAATCCACTAGCAGCCGGGTACGCTGCTCATCGGACAACCCGATTCGGCCAATATGGCGTTGTTGCTGGTCATCGGTGTCCAACCGCCCAAACACCAGCCTATCGTCAACGGCATTGAGCTGATTGATACGATCTTGGTAAAGGCTTGCAAATGAATCGCGCTCAGATTGGTTTTGCATTGAGCCTTGCAAACCTTGGGCCTGGATCTTTGTTAGTTGTGCTTGTTTTTGCGAGCGCAATTCGTCAAGTCGGTCGTACAGTGTCGCCACGTAATCCCGCTCGATAGTCAATTCGTGTTCGTACCACTCGGTGGTAGCAGTTGACCTGTGTTGGCCGGTCACCAAGGCTCCTTTACTGCCAGCGTTATGTTGCTAGCGCTCGCCTAACTTCGACCCCCTATTCTAGCGAGACATTAGCGTAGACCGGTAGGATTTGTGACCACGAACTCCCGAATTTCAGTTAGTTGACGCTTAAACTCGGTAATCTGTTGTTCTACAGCTTGCGGGGCAGTGCCGCCCTGCGAGGATCGCGAGTTCAACGAGCCTTCGGTAGACAACACTTCGCGTACCGCAGGCGTCAGGTGCTCGGAGATCTTGGCATATTCTTGGTCAGTAAGGTCCCATAATTCCACGCCACGTGATTCCGCAGCCTGAACAGCTTCGCCGGCAAGTTCATGTGCAACCCGGAATGGGACGCCCTGACGGACAAGCCATTCGGCGATATCGGTAGCTAACGCAAAGCCTTCTGGCGCTAACGCAGCCATGCGATCGGTGTTGAATGTCAACGTCGCAATTTGTCCCGCGAAAGCTGGCAACAGCAATTCCAGTGTGTCAACGGCATCAAATACCGGTTCTTTATCCTCTTGTAGATCTCGGTTATAGGCCAACGGCAAAGCTTTGAGCGTCGTCATGAGGCCGGTGAAATCGCCTAGTAAACGGCCCGTTTTACCACGGGCTAATTCAGCAATATCCGGGTTCTTTTTCTGTGGCATGATCGATGAACCAGTCGAGTAGGCATCGTGCAATTTCACGAAAGCCACTTCTTTGGTCGCCCAAAAAATGATCTCTTCAGAAATTCTTGACAGATCCACTCCAATCATCGAAGCGATCCAAGTGAATTCGGCAAATACATCACGTGATGCGGTGCCGTCGATAGAGTTCCATACGGAGTAATCAAATCCGAGGTCGTGGGCGACTGACACCGGGTCAAGGCCTAATGATGAACCTGCAAGTGCTCCAGAGCCGTAGGGGCTGACTGCTGCCCGGCGATCCCAGTCAATAAAGCGTTGAAGGTCACGTAGTAAAGCCCAGCCGTGTGCCAATAGGTGATGTGATAACAACACGGGTTGGGCGTGTTGCAGATGGGTGCGCCCAGGCATCGGTGCAAAAGGATGTGCCTCCGCTTGGGCAATCAAGGCGTCCACGACTTCTAATAGGTATGAAGCAATTTCTCGGGCATGGTCGCGCAGAAACATGCGCCCCATCGTGGCAATCTGGTCATTGCGTGAGCGTCCTGCACGAAGCTTGCCGCCCAGGTCAACACCAGCACGTTCCAGTAGCCCACGTTCCAGAGACCCATGAACATCTTCATCCGATTCGGCTGCCACATACGTACCATCGAGTACATCTGTTTCGAGTTGGTCAAGTGCGGCAAGCATGCGTTGTAGTTCATCATCGGTGAGAAGACCAGAACGGTTCAGCACTCTGGCGTGTGCACGCGAACCAGCGATATCGTAACGAGCCAGACGCCAATCAAAGTCAGTTGATTTGCTCAAGGCAGCAAGTGCTGCGGCCGGACCGTCCGAAAAGCGTCCGCCCCATAAGGAACCTTCATTTGTGCCATGCGTTTGCCCGTCAGCCATGTTTATAACCTTTTCATGTGGGAATGCTTAATTGCCTCAAAACTACCAATAATTCTTAGCCAGCAGAGTCTTGCGACTGGTAACGATAGGAAAAGTAGGCAACAGCAAACATAGTCGTTTTCAAATCGCTATTTGGCAAGCCTACGCATGTCCGCCATCTGACCGGTGCGAACAATAAAATTGTTTACACTGCCTGTATGACGGATAACCAGCAAGATGATCAACCAGATCTTTCAGACGACCAAATTGCGTTTCTTAATTCTTTGTATGATTACGCACGCGAGGGTAAAGTACAAGCTCTGTCATCCGTTATTGATCAGGGCATACCCGTAGATTTACCGAATCACAATGGTGACACATTTCTCATCTTGGCAGCGTACCGCGAGCAGGCCGACGTCGTAAATGCACTCATAACGCGTGATGCCGACGTCAATGCGTTGAATAAACGTGGTCAGTCACCGTTGACGTGTTCCATCTTCATGCAGAATGAAGAAATTTCTCGGGTGCTGCTGGATGCGGGAGCTGACCCTGATCTTGGTCCACAGTCGGCTCGTGCGACGATTGCAGCCATGGGGTTAGAGCACATGGGAAAGTTCCTAGCCGCTTATGAAAACCCAGCAAACGACCCACCACAAGACGATAAATAACTCATCACGAACATTAGGAGCTCTTTTGACCAAAACCATGTCACGACCCACTCGACGACTTGCAGCAACAGGTTTAGGAGTGGTTACTGCTTGGACGCTGGCCGCATGCGCGGACGGTCCGCCGCCGCTAGATGAAATTTCCCAGAGTGCTCAGCAGACTATGGATGATGCGGAATCTATTAGTTTCACTATGTCGGACCCGGATCATCTCCTTGACGATGAGCTCACTTCAATGGAATATTCTGGACAGTTTAATGAGACGAACTTCCATCTGAATGCCTCCATGACTGACACCAACGTTGAGGCTTTGGTAGTAGACGAAGACTCTGCCTTTATGAAATTTGAGACTGGTGATGAGGACCTTGATGCTCTGTTCGGAATCAGTGAGGAAGAGGAAGGCAAGTGGATCGAGGTCCCGGAATCAGATCTCATCGGTGTGGAAGATAGCACGAAACAATTCGAAGAAATATCGAATAGCGTATTTAATCTGATCAATAATTTGTCCGAAGAAGAGCTTGAAGCCGTAGAAGTTGACGAAGCTGAACTCGATGGGGAACCAGTTTATGTATATAAGGTTCCCGCTACTGGTGAAGTAGAAACTGAACTTGTCCCAGGAGCTAACACAGCCTCGTTCTATTTCTTGCAAGACGCTGACACATTAGCGCAACTTGATGCCAGCACCGATGACGAAACTGCGGTTTTCACATTTTCCGATTACGATAGCGTCGATCCGGTTGAAGCGCCGCCAGAAGATGAGATTGCAGATATAGACTGGGAATTTTAGTCGCACGTATTTAGAATAAGGCTTAGTTTCCATGCGCTCGGTCATTCCATGATGCCCGAGCGCTCCTGTATTAATAGCCCGGTGTCTTTGGTTCTTGTTCTGCATATCCAATAAAGTCTGATGCCAAAGCCGGTCCCCCGTCGGCATCTCGGCTGACAACCATGATGGAATCATCGCCTGCAATGGTGCCTAAGATACTTAACAACCGCGTTTGATCTATTGCTGAGGCTAAAAATTGTGCAGCACCAGGTGGCGTTCGCAAAACAGCGATATTGGCAGACCCTTCGGCAGAGAGCAGTAATTCTTTACACAATGAAGACAGACGCGCCTCGGTGGTATCCGATGACGTCAAAACTTCGTAGGGTTCTGCCGGGACTTGGTAAATAACCTGTCCGGAGTCCGTCCGAATTCGGGTAGCACCGATGTCCACGAGGTCTCTTGATAACGTCCCCTGTGTCACTGAAACGCCACGCTGCTCCAGGGCTTGGGCCAGCTCAGCTTGTGAACGGATCGGCTCCATGCTAAGAACAGCACGGATTTCATATTGACGGGCTGCCTTGGTCATTGGAGTGATCATATTTTTATACTTCTGCTCGCGATTTCTCAGCCTGCGGCAGGGTCAATGAGTCTGGAATTTCGGCCAAACTCGATGCATACAATAACCAAGCGATCAGGGCCTTTTGAGCATGTAAGCGGTTTTCGGCTTCGTCAAAGACCCTGGATTGGGGCCCGTCGATCACATCGGAGGACACTTCGTATCCACGATAGGCTGGCAAGCAGTGTAAAAAGATCGCGTCATCTGCGGCTTGGGCCATAGCAGTAGCATCCACAGCGTAGGCTTTGAACAGCTTCAGGCGTGCTTCGGTTTCATTTTCTTGGCCCATCGAGATCCAGGTATCTGTCACCACGACATCTGCGTTATCCAGAGCTTGCTTGGCATCCGTTGTTACTTGAATAGAACCGCCGGTGTGTTGTGCGCGTTGTTTTGCCTTTTCGACAATGCTGGCCTCGGGCAGGTATCCCTCAGGACCGGCAATCCGCACGTGCATACCGGCTGTAGCCCCGCCAAGAAGGTATGAATTCGCCATGTTATTGGCTGCGTCACCAAGATAGGTCATCGTCAGCCCTTGGGTGGTGCCCTTTTGTTCACGTACAGTCTGCAAGTCTGCCAATACCTGGCAGGGGTGGTAGTCATCCGTTAGTGCGTTAACTATCGGGACAACAGAGTTGCCAGCAAGCTCCTCTATCCCGGACTGTGCGTAGGTTCGCCAAACAACGATTGAGACCATCCGCTCAAATACCTTGGCTGAATCATAGATCGATTCTTTGTGTCCCAGTTGGGATTCACCTGGATTGATAATCAGAGGATTACCACCTAGCTCAGCGAGACCGGCCGCAAATGAAACCCGAGTTCTGGTTGAGGTCTTATCGAACATCACGATACCCGTCTGTGGCCCAGCTAACGGTTTATAGTCATAGCGATGCGCTTTCATAATCTGCGCAAGGTTCAAGACTTCGGCTTGTTCTGCCGGGGTTAGGTCGGTATCAACCAAAAAATGGCGTGGTGTAATGGGCATGATGCCGCTCCTTGTGTTCTGCTCAACTAGCTTGCGTCGGCAACTGTTTCAGCGATGATATTGGGAAGATCAGCTATGAGCGGGTCGATCTGTTCTTTCGTGATGATCAGCGGTGGCGCTAGCCGTAGCGTGTTCTCATCTGTTGCATTAATGATGTAGCCGTAGTCGAGCGCTTTCGCTACGACTTTTGGAGCTAGCCCCGCTTTCGGCAATGTTTTGCCCTGTTGGGTCAATACGTTGGTGTCTAGTTCAATGCCCTGCCATAAACCATAGGCACGCACGGTTTTGATGCTAGCCAGTCCCCGAAGTTTGTTTGCAAGATACTGACCAACATCGTTGACGTTTGCTAAGACATTATCGGCTTCGATTGTCTCCAGCACTGCTAGTGCTGTGGCTGTAGATAATGGGTTACCCCCAAAGGTGGTGCCGTGTTGGCCTGCACTAAACAGTTGGGAGACTTCCTTACCAAACGTCACCAGTGCACCAATTGGCATACCGCCGCCAAGTCCCTTCGCCAGGGTTATGGCGTCTGGCATGATCGGACTTTCAGCACCGGTCAGATCAGGGTTTTGGAATCCAAACCAT
This sequence comes from Micrococcaceae bacterium UBA3381, assembly GCA_002358975.1. Taxonomy (GTDB): domain Bacteria; phylum Actinomycetota; class Actinomycetes; order Actinomycetales; family Micrococcaceae; genus Yaniella. The sequence continues at coordinate 9,532 of DEPX01000125.1, forward strand.
GTACCGGTACGTCCAATTCCGGACTGGATTTCATCAAAAATTAACAGTGCGCCGTGGGCAGTACAACTGGCTCGTACCTGTGCAAGATAGCCGGCAGGAAAATCGCGGACACCGGCTTCTCCTTGTACCGGTTCCATAATGACGGCGGCCACGGTGTCATCCATTTCGGCTTCGAGTGCCTCGGTGTCTCCTGCAGGAACGAATGTCACACCGCCGGGTAAAGGCTCAAATGGCTCACGGTATTGAGGTTTCCAAGTAAGGGCGAGCGCCCCCATTGTACGACCATGAAACGCATTTTCTAACGCGATAATCTTGTGGCGTTTACCGTTTGTAGAATACCCGTAGCGCCGGGCTAGCTTGAATGCGGCCTCATTAGCTTCGGTACCGGAATTTGCAAAGAAGCACGCCCCATCAGTGGCTTGGGCAAGTTGAGTAAGGCGCTCGGCCAGTGCCACCTGTGGTAAAGAAGTAAATAGATTGGATACATGCCCCAGCGTCTGGACTTGCTGGCTTAGTGCTTCCACCACCGCTGGATGAGCATGACCCAGTGCGTTTACCGCGATGCCTGCCAAAAAATCTGTATAACATTTGCCATCAGCATCCCAAACATACACCCCTTCGCCTTTGACGAGGGCCCGAGCCGGGGTTCCGAACATATTGGTCATAGTCCGTTGGTAGCGGTCCAAGAGATTTTGCGACAATGGGACTCCTATGGTGTGACTTGGGTTCCGACACCGGCGGTGGTGAAAATTTCTAGCAGCATGGAATGTGGCTGGCGACCGTCGACAATGTGGGCTTGGGGGACACCGGACTCAACAGCACTTAAACATGCCCGCATTTTAGGGATCATCCCGGATTCCAATTCGTCAAGCATATTTCGTAGTTCAGCTACGGTGATTGAGGTAATGAGCGATGCCGGATCTGGCCAATCGCCGTAGAGTCCCTCGACATCAGTGAGCACGACCAGTTTGGCGGCTCCGAGGGCGCCAGCTAATTCCGCTGCAGCCGTATCGGCATTGACGTTGAGGACTTGACCGGTTGGCAGACCAGTGCCCGGGTCAAATTCTGGGGCAACTGACGACACGACAGGAATCCTGCCGTTTTCTATCAGGCCGGTAATGGCATTGGTATTAACACGAACAACATCGCCAACCAGCCCTAGGTCTACTGGTTCACCGTTGATGATGTGCTTGGTACGGTGAGCTTCGAATAAGTCTGCGTCTTCTCCAGACATTCCTACCGCATAGGTACCGTGGGAGTTGATTCTGCCCACGAGTTGGCGCCCAACTTTTCCGGTGAGCACCATGCGAACAACTTCCATGGTTTCTTCAGTCGTAACTCGCAGACCGCCACGGAATTCTGAGGTTATGTCGAGTTTATCTAACATGGCGTTAATTTGTGGTCCACCACCATGGACGACAACGGGGTGTATACCGCAGTGATGGAGAAATACCATGTCTTGAACAAATGCTTCGCGTAATTGGTCAGACACCATGGCATTGCCACCGTATTTAATGACCATTATGGTGCCAGCAAACTTTTGAATCCACGGCAGGGCTTCGATCAGCACGGCCGCCTTTTCGGCGGCCTTGGACATATCTCGTGTAGTAGTCATGTG
>DEPX01000125.1:11219-23293 GCA_002358975.1 Micrococcaceae bacterium UBA3381
GTGACCTGGTGACCGCCAGCTTTGAGATAAATATCGACGGCGACCTCACGGTCTTCAAAGCGAACTAGTCCACGGTCTTCCCCTATGCCAGCGTTGCGGCATACCATCACGCCATTAACCGACACATCAATCGTAGACGGGTCAAACTGAGCCTCTGTTGTGCCTACGGCCGACAGAATGCGGCCCCAGTTAGGGTCTTTGCCAAACATCGCCGTTTTGAACAGGTTGGAACGGGTTACTGCTCGGGCGACCTCTTCGCCGTCTTGTTCACAAGCAGCGCCGTGCACGGTGACAGCAATGTCTCGGGTAGATCCCTCAGCATCCCCGATAATTTGACGTGCCAGCGAAGCACAGACCTGGCGGATTAGCTCTTGAACCTCGGTACTTTCTGGCACCACACCGGAGGCCCCGGAACACATGAGGATCACAGTGTCGTTAGTCGACATACAACCATCAGAATCGGCCCGGTTGAACGTGGTACGAACGGCCTCGGTCAATAGTTCATGAGCCAGCCCGGCATCAATGACAGCATCGGTAGTCACCACGGCCAGCATAGTGGCCATGCCCGGAGCAATCATACCGGCGCCTTTGGTCATGCCTCCCACGGAATAACCATCACCACTGGCCGCAGCGACCTTGTGCACGGTGTCCGTCGTCATGATGGCTTTTGCGGCGTCTTCAGACCCATCTTCGCTGAGCACGTCCACGGCTGTTTCAATCCCGGGGAGCACCTTATCCATGGGCAACCGCTCGCCGATCAAGCCTGTCGAGCATACTAAGACATCGTGGGCAACCAAATCCAAGTTTTTAGCCGTAGTTTGGGCCATCGCGGCGGTATCGTGATCGCCGGGGGCACCGGTACATGCATTGGCGCCTCCCGAATTGAGAACCACTGCTTTCGCTTGGCCATTCTCCAAGGCCGTTTGAGACCAACGTACCGGGGCAGCTGAAATTCGATTAGTAGTGAACACGCCAGCGGCGTCAAACCGCGGGCCGTTATTAATCACAAGAGCAAGATCAAGACCACCAGAATCTTTTAGGCCAGCAGCAACTCCACAGGCTGTAAACCCTGCTGGTTGTGTAATCACGGGGCCACCCCCTGAGTTGTTAGTCCGGTTTCTTCAGGGAAACCAAGTGCAATATTCATCGATTGCACAGCGCCTCCGGCGGTGCCCTTGGTTAAATTATCGACTGCGGCGACAACGATGACCCGACCGGCTGAGTCATCCACGGCCAATTGCATGGCAACGTGGTTGGAGCCCAACACGGATTTAGTGGACGGCCACTGACCTTCTGGCAGTACATGGATGAACTGCTCATCTGCATAGGCCTCTTCCCATGCGGCACGAATTTCAGTGGTAGATACACCTGGTTTGAATTTTGCGGTAGCGGTGGTCAGAATGCCACGTGGCATTGGCGCTAACGTCGGTGTGAAAGATACGCTGACGTCTTCGCCAGCTGCCCGAGACAGTCCCTGCACGATTTCTGGTGTGTGACGGTGCATCCCACCAACGCCGTAGGGACTCATACTGCCCATGGCTTCCGAGCCCAGTAGATGTGGTTTCAAGGATTTACCGGCGCCTGACGTTCCTGAGGCAGCCACAATGACGACGTCGTCTGACTGTAGCACTCCGGCACTGAACCCAGGTGCTAGACCCAGCAAGGACCCAGTGGGATAGCAACCTGGCACGGCAATACGTTTAGCACCAACAAGCTGTTGGCGCCGTCCGGGCAATTCCGGTAAGCCATACGGCCAGGTGCCGGCATGTGGTGAGCCATAGAATTTCTCCCACATTGGAGTGGATTCCAGACGATGGTCGGCTCCAGCATCAATGACTAACGTCTCGTCAGAGAGCTCAGCGGCAATTTCGGCTGATGCTCCGTGCGGCAGAGCCAAAAAAACGACGTCATGGTCCCGCAACACTTCAACTTCAGTGGGTTCAAGCACCCGGTCGGCCAAGGTATGCAAATGAGGTTGGAGCCCGCCAAGTTTTTGCCCGGCATTGGAGTGGGCAGTGATCGAGCCAACGGTTACTTCCGGGTGCGAGGCCAATAGCCGAAGAACCTCACCGCCGGCATATCCACTGGCGCCTGAAACAGCTACGCGAAAAGTCATGGACCCAGCCTAGCACTAAAATATGCAGTGCATGTAATAATTATGCAGTTTGGTGGATCTAGCGGGATTCGCCAGCCGGAATGTAGCGTGGCACTATGACTCAAACTCCTGTTGAACTTCCAGAAAATATGTATGCCTCCGTAGTTTCCCAGGCTGGTGGGCCAGAAAATTTTCAATGGCGTGAAGTCCCAGTGCCAACGCCTGGCCCTGGCCAAGTCCTGATTGAAACGTCCGCGGCCGGGTTGAATTTTATCGAAACGTATCAGCGCTCGGGTCTTTATAATGTTGACTACCCTTTTATTCCCGGTAGTGAGGCCTCTGGCACGGTCGTTGCTCTGGGCGAAGGAGTAAATAATGTTGCCGTAGGCGATCGTGTAGCTACCGCATCGGGTGTAGCGAGCTATGCCGAATTTTTTGTTGCTCCTGCCGATAAGCTGCTACCGGTTCCGGACACTATTGATCTGGTTGAGGCCGCCGCTATCCCCCTGCAAGGCATGACCGCTCACTACTTGTGCCGTTCTACGTATAAAGTCTCTGCAGGAGATACCGTGTTTGTCACCGCTGGTGCCGGTGGTGTTGGTCAACTCTTGACGCAGATGTGTAAGAACTTAGGCGCCAGCGTTTATACCGTGGTTTCCACTGAAGCCAAACGTAAAATCGCGTTGGATGCCGGGGCCGATGAAGTGTTTGATTACGATAATTTCGGCGAAAAGCTGCGCGATGTAACGCAGGGTGTGGGGGTCGATGTGGCCTATGATGCTGTCGGAGCAGACACCTTTGATACATCGCTGGCATCAGTGCGCACGCGCGGGATGATTGTGCTATTTGGTGCGGCCTCTGGACCAGTACCGCCATTTGACTTACAGCGTTTGAATGCTGCCGGGGCTTTGTTTACCACTCGCCCTAGTTTGGCCCACTATACCCTTACTGGTGATGAGGTATCCTGGCGTGCTGGCGAGATATTCGGTTGGCTGGCCGAGGGCGCGGTACAGCTCAGCGTCGATCAGCGTTTTGCCCTAGCTGATGCCGCTGATGCCCACCGCGCCTTAGAATCGCGTGCCACCACGGGCAAGACGGTACTTATTCCATAACTCTGGTGCCTCACTAAAACAGGGCTACCACGGAAGTACCGACCATACCGACGACGACAAGCAAGGCCACCACTGTGGCGGCAGCTTGTTTGCGTCGTCGGCGTGCCCGGTCGCCAGGGTGCTCCGGTACCGGATCGTGCAGTTCCCAGGGCTGACTCACCGAAGTACTGCTCCAAGTTCTGTTTCAGCAGCCGAGATGGCCGCCAGACGAGCCTGCGAAGCCTCATCGGCGGTCAAGGTACGGTCTGGTGCACGGAAGCGTAAATTAAACGCCACCGATTTCTTCCCCTCAGCAATACCTTGACCGGTGTAAACATCAAAGAGCCCGATATGTTCAAGCAGCGGTCCGGCTGCTTTGTGCAAGGTATGTTGAACCATCGACGCGGCAATGTCATGGTCTACCACTAGGGCGACGTCCTGATAGGTTGCTGGGTAACCCCCCACCGGTGTGGCTTCAACTACCGAAGGAGCAGCAGCAACCAAAGCATCTAGGTCTAGTTCCAGGGCTGCTGTACGCTGTGGCAAATCCCAGTCTTCAAGCAGTTTTGGTAACAACTCTCCGGCGTACCCAATTATCTGGTTTTCCAGCACTAGTTCAGCAGTGCGACCCGGGTGAAATGCTTGATGGCTGCCCTGACGGACTTCCAGCTGCGCACCTACGACATCGGCCATATCGAACGCGATTCCGATGGGGTCCTGCCAGTCAAACATTCGTGGGGTATGACCCGGACCGGGTTGAGAAACCTGTCCGGCAAAGACTGCCGCAAGACGATGGGGCTGGGCTGGTATGCCGGCTTCGATATCTGCCAGCACCGTCGCGGATGGTCGAATACCCAGCGGCGGAATCTGTGGAGATCCGATCCGGTCGCCAGGCAAGAATACTAATCCGGATTCAAATAGGGCCACATCCCGGAATCCGCGTGAAACGTTGCGGTGCAATGTCTCAAGCAGTCCCGGCAGGATCGTGGTGCGCAGCCAACCAAATTCGGTGGAAATAGGGTTAGCCAGCTTTACCATAGCCTGTGTTGCTGCAGTGTGTTCATCGACAGATCCAAACAGCTTATTGCGCTGTTCCGACACAAAGGGATAGGAAAGGGTTTCTACCAGCCCTGCCCCAGCCAATGCGTTAGAAACTTGACGGCGTAGCCGTTGGGCAGCTGTCAGTCCCCGACCAGGCGGTGGGACCGGCAGAGTTGATGGAATATGAGAGTATCCAATCAGCCGTGCTACTTCTTCGACCAGGTCTTCTGGGATGGCCAAATCGGTACGCCACGAAGGTGGGGTGACTACAAAGATCGTCGTCCCATCGGTATCATCACGCTGCTGCGATACATGTGCTCCGAGTTCGACAAGCACCTGGTTGATCTGGTCCTCGGTGTAGTCATATCCAATCAGGTTGCTGGGGTAATCCGCCCGTAGCCTGATCGTGGGGCTAGCCGGTTGCTCCCCCACATCGGTGACCCCGGCATCTAGGGTGCCCCCGGCGTATTCTACGAGCAGCTCCGCTACACGATGAGCCGCCTTATCGGCGATTGCCCAATCGACACCGCGAGCATTGCGTTTCGAGGCTTCAGATGGCAACCGGTGACGGCGCTGGGACCGTGAAATAGATACCGGATCAAAGTTTGCAGCTTCGACTAAAATTTCCGTAGTGGTCTCACCGACCTCAGTGGCTAGCCCTCCCATGACCCCAGCCAAACCGATGGGCCCTGAGTCATCAGTGATCAAGAGATCTTCTGAATGAAGAGTGCGGGTTTTTCCGTCTAATGTTTCTAGCGTTTCGTCGGTATAGGCACGACGGACGACAATATCGCCGCGGAGTTTTTCCGCGTCATAGCAGTGTAACGGCTGACCAAGTTCCAGCATCACGTAATTGGTAATATCCACAGCCAAGCTAACCGGGCGAATCCCAGCTAAACGCAGCCGAGCACTCATCCACAACGGCGTTATAGCGTTCGGGTTAACGTCATGTACTTGACGGGCAATAAACCGTGTGGCTCCAGAGCGGCCGTGAATAGGTGCAGCATCTTCGATGCGAACAGGCCAACCTTCAGCATTGGGTGCGGGTGGCTCAATAGCTTCTGCTGGATCGCTGAAGACTGTACCGGTGGCATGGCTGTATTCGCGGGCCACGCCACGCATGGACAACACATAGCCACGATCCGGGGTGACGTTAATTTCAGCCGCTTCATCATCCAGGTGTAACAGTCTAAGGACATTGGTGCCTGGTTCTGGATCTAGTCCCCATTCAGACAGCACTACGATGCCGTCATGACCAGTGCCAAGACCTAACTCTGCTTCCGAAGCGATCATACCGGCTGAGGTATGTCCGTAGGTTTTTCGTGCTGCGATTTGAAAGTTGCCGGGAAGTATCGCCCCGGGCAACGTAACGATGACTTTGTCACCGACTTTGAAGTTGTGCGCCCCGCACACCACGCCTTGAACCCCTGACGGGTCGATACCCTCACCTTGAAGTACCTGTGCTTGTCCGTCTGGCACTACTTGTACTCGGCACCAATTGATAGTTTTGCCGTTGGAGTGTTCTTCTGGCGTTTTTTCTAAAACTTTGCCTACTACGATTGGACCGGTGAGCTCAAAGCGATGAACGTCTTCCTCTTCCAGCCCGACTTTGACCAACTCCGCCATAAGACTTTCGGCGGTGGCTTCTGCTGGTAGTTGCGTGTATTGGCGCAACCAAGACAATGGGATACGCATGCTGTGACTAAATCTCCATTCCAAATTGCGTCGAAAAGCGCACGTCGCCTTCAATCATGTCGTGCATATCTGTTACTCCGTTACGGAACATCAGCGTGCGTTCCACACCCATGCCGAAAGCAAAACCAGAATACACGTCCGGATCGATGCCAGCGGCCCTCAACACCTGCGGGTGCACCATCCCGCAACCGCCCCATTCAACCCATTGTGGTCCGCCTTTAGCGTTTGGATACCATACGTCAAGCTCAGCCGATGGTTCCGTAAAGGGGAAGAAGTTTGGACGTAACCGGATGGCAGCATCGGCACCAAACATGGAGGTCGCAAAATATTCTAAGGTGCCGCGCAAATCAGCCATGGTCAGCCCCTTATCGACGGCGAGGCCTTCTAGCTGGTGGAATACCGGCGTATGGGTAGCATCCAGCTCATCGGTGCGGAACGTTTTTCCTGGCACCAAAATATATGTGGGCGCACCGCGTTCTAACATGGCGCGAATCTGAACCGGCGAAGTGTGAGTTCGTAAAACCAGGTGGGAATTGGCTGGCTCTACAAAGAAGGTGTCCTGCATTTCGCGTGCGGGATGATCCGGCTCAAAGTTCAGCGCATCAAAGTTGTACCATTCGGATTCTAATTCCGGACCCTCAGCGATTTCCCATCCCATGCCAACAAAAATATCGGCTGCCCGTTCTTGCAATAGCTCCAGCGGGTGGCGAGCACCATGCCGACGACGACGTACTGCGGCTGTCACGTCAACTGTTTCCTCGACGAGCATGCGGGCTTCATGTTCAGCTTGCAGTTGGTTTTCACGAGACGCCAGCGCTTTGTTTATTTTGCCACGGGCTTGCCCCATGCGTTTGCCCGCATCAGCTTTTTGGCTTTTATCCAATTTGCCGATCATCCGGTTAGCCAAGGTCAGCGGGGCATTGTCACCGGTATGAGCAATTCGTGCTGCTTTGAGTTCGTCCAGGTTGTCGGCCGCCTGAAATGCCGCCAGAGCAGCTTCGACAGCTTGAGAAACGGCCGTTTCATCGGCCGGTGAAACCTCCGGTGGGAGGTTTGAAGTATCCGTCATAGGAAGTACACGCCTTTAGTTATCAAACCAAGTGTTCACGAGCTGAGGTCAAACTCAAGTTTTAACCTCACCTAGTCTAAGACGTGTAGTCAACCTGCCGGAACTATTGCCGCTGTACTACGTTCCGGCCAGCGGTACGGCCGTTAGAATGATACCGGATTGGATGTGGAAGCGCGTCCGTCGTCAATGACACCACCTTGTCTCAATAATTCCACTGAGGTTTCACGCATTGCTACTTTCCGAACCTTGCCGGTTACGGTGGTAGGAAATTCTTCGACTATATGGACATAGCGTGGGATCTTAAATTTGGCTAATGCCCCGACGGCAAAATCACGCAAGCCCTCAGCTGTCAGTCGTGATGCACCCTGGCGCAATTGGATCCAGGCCATAAGCTCTTCTCCATAGCGATCATCCGGCACACCAATGACTTGGGCATCCAAAATATCCGGGTGGGTGTAAAGAAACTCTTCAATTTCGCGTGGGTAAATGTTCTCACCGCCGCGAATAACCATATCTTTCATACGGCCTGTGACCTGTACATAGCCGTTTTCGTCCATCTGGGCGATGTCTCCGGTGCGCATCCACCCATCAGCACCTAGCACTTCGTCCGTCTTTTCTTGCTGATTCCAATACCCCAGCATTACTAAGTAACCCTTAGTGCACAACTCACCCGCGGTATTAACCGGTAGGGTTTCACCGGTATCAGGATCGATTATTTTAATCTCAGCGTGCGGGCTGGGGCGTCCCACCGTTGAGACTCGTAGTTGTAAGTCATCATCGGGTCGGGTTTGCATCGACACCGGAGAAGTTTCGGTCATGCCATAACAGATAGTAACGTCATCCATATTCATGGTACTGATGACCTTACGCATAACTTCATCTGGGCAGGGAGACCCTGCCATGATGCCTGTGCGCAAACTGGAGAGGTCGAATTCATCTAGGTTTTCCAGCGCCAGTTCGGCGATAAACATGGTCGGTACCCCATACAGAGCCGTACACCGATATTTCTCGACAGCTTCCAGAGTTTTCTCCGCATTAAAGCTGGGCGCTGGAATAATCATCGCTGCACCATGAGTGGTTGCGGCGAGATTGCCCATGACCATACCAAAGCAATGGTAGTACGGCACCGGAATGCAGATACGATCCTGGTCGGTATAACGATTAATTTCGCCTACGAAGAACCCGTTATTGAGGATATTGCGGTGCGATAACGTTGCCCCTTTAGGAAAACCTGTAGTACCCGATGTGTACTGGATATTGACGGCATCGGTGTTTGTCATGGTCGCTTGCAATGCGTCAAGCGCAGCGTTATCGGCAACCACATCAAATACTTGATCCCATGACTCCGAGTTCATAATTACCACCCGGTCAAGCGATCCTAGTTCATCTTGAGCGCGTTGGATCATTCGCGGATAATTTGCAGTGGGCACTTCTTCCGAAGCAATTATGGTGGTGATGCCAGCCTGTTCCAGCACGTAGTTGAGCTCGTGCTGCCGGTAGGCTGGATTAATATTGACCATGATCGCACCGAGCTCGGCGGTGGCGTATTGGACCATAGTCCACTCCCACCGGTTCAAAGCCCAAATGCCTACTCGTTCTCCTGTGACGACACCGGCCCGATGCAGGCCCGTAGCCAAATTACGCACATCCCTATAGAACTGCTGATAGTTCCACTGTCGGTTCGCATGGACATCTATCAAAGCAAGATTGTCTGGGTATCTAGCTGCAGTTTTGGCCAGGTTAGCTGGGATTGTGTCTTCAATGAGGTCGGCATCGGTGGGGCCCTGTGCATAAGAGTACGTCAGCTGTGTTGTCATAATCATCTTCCTCGGCGACTATTGTGCTCGACCCTCAATGTAGCAAAATGTGAATTGCATCACCAAGTGGACTAGCCGGCTAAGTACTTCGGGGCGGCATAAATAGCTTCCATCGCCATCTGTGGCAGCATCTGTTTCAAATGCGACTGAAAGTTACTGGTCTGCTGATGCTTTGCTAGCCCCCTAAATGAATGCCCTGTTGAGTTAATCAGACCAAACAGAGCATGGGCCCGAACCAGTCGCTGTTCATTCGTCTCATCTGGATGAACAGGCTGCATTCCACGAACCCAAATATCGATATACTCCCGCTGCGTTCGCCGGATTTGTCGCTGTCTGCGGGGCTCAACGGCTGCCAGGTCTCGGTCTTGTACCCGAATAATCTCCGGGGAACTCAAGGCAAATTCAGTTTGTAAGTTCACTAGCTGCCACAACCGCTGGTAAGTATCGGAACACTGCTGCTCAATGGCTTTACCAGAATCCAGCAAACCTTGACCCGCTTGGCCTATGAGTTCGCCGAGCATATCTTGCTTAGACGCAAAATGCCGATAAATCGCCTGGCCCGTCACACCGACTTCTGAACCGATTTCGTCAAGCGAGACTGCGGCAAAACCTCGCTCAGAAAACAAGCGCCCTGCCGCTGCTAGCAGTTGTTCGCGGCGTTTCTCCTTTTCAAGCTGACGCTGAGTTTTGGCCCCAGGGTTGTGCTGTGTCACTGCAGTACTAGACAAATGCAATCTCCATCACTAGTCTGAATTTCAGTTATTGACCATAAACTGAAATTCTTAGCGCGTCCATTCCGTCAGGAGAGTAATGCAACAGCTGTTAACACAGGTTGATGCCAACTCCGAGCAATATCAAATAAACTCTACCCACCATGGCTACCTGCGCCAACAGCTGCGCGACCGCTTAGCTGAAGTGGCAAGAGGGGGCTCGGAGCGTGCACGTCAACGGCACCTTGATCGCGGTCGGCTCCTCCCCCGCGAGCGCGTACGTCGTCTCCTGGACCCAGGGTCACCGTTTTTAGAGATTGGTGCGCTTGCTGCATTTGCAATGTACGACGACGATGCACCTGCTGCCGGTTTGATTGCCGGTGTCGGCCTGGTTGAAGACCGCTATGTCATGATCGTGTGCAATGATTCAACGGTCAAGGGCGGGACGTATTACCCCATGACGGTAAAGAAGCACTTACGCGCTCAAGAAATCGCATTAGAAAATCATCTCCCTTGCTTATATCTCGTCGATTCCGGGGGCGCCTTTTTGCCTCGACAAGATGAAGTATTTCCTGACCGAGAGCATTTTGGCCGGATTTTTTATAACCAAGCGCAGTTGTCCTCCCGCGGTATCCCACAGATTTCCGCTGTGCTGGGTTCATCCACAGCCGGCGGCGCCTATGTTCCGGCCATGAGTGATGAATCGGTGATTGTACGCAATCAAGGCACGATATTTTTAGGTGGTCCCCCACTAGTCAAAGCAGCTACCGGAGAAGTTGTGACCTCTGAAGAGCTTGGCGGTGCCCAAGTGCATACGTCGATTTCTGGAGTCGCCGATCACATCGCAGAAAATGACGATCATGCTCTGGCTATCGTGCGTAACATTGTTGCAACGCTGCCCACAACGCCACCCCGCATCTGGACGAAGCTTGACGCTATAGCGCCATCATATGACCCATCTGGCATAGCCGGAGTAGTTCCCAAAGACCAACATACTTCTTTTGATGTACGAGAAATTATTTCTCGAACGATTGACGCTGGGACATTTCACGAGTTCAAAGAAAACTACGGCACGACCCTCGTGACCGGGTTTGCCCGCATTGATGGGCACCCTGTGGGCATTATCGCCAATAACGGTATCTTGTTTTCAGAAGCCTCACTTAAGGGCACACACTTCATCGAACTAGCCGATCAACGTGGCATCCCTTTGCTCTTTTTACAAAATATCGCCGGGTTTATGGTTGGTAAGGATTATGAGGCTGGTGGCATTGCTAAAAATGGGGCCAAAATGGTCACCGCAGTGTCAACCACTCGTGTCCCAAAAATCACCGTAATCATCGGTGGCTCCTTCGGGGCCGGCAACTATTCTATGTGCGGTCGAGCCTATTCACCCAGGTTCCTCTTTATGTGGCCCAATGCCCGTATCTCGGTTATGGGGCCCGAGCAAGCAGCCGGAGTGCTGGCGACCGTCAAACGCGATCAATACGAAGCCACTGGCCAAACGTGGTCTGACGAGGAAGAAACCGAGTTCAAACGACCCATTGTCGAGCAATACCAGGCCCAGGCAGATGCTTACTATTCGACGGCAAGGCTGTGGGATGACGGCATCATCGAGCCTGAAGATACCCGCCGCATTGTCGGCATGGCTTTGGAAGTCTGTTCCCGTGCCCCAATGGGTAGCCCACAATTTGGCCTTTTCCGGATGTGATAAATGTGCACCTGTTTTCTAAAGTTCTGATCGCCAACCGCGGCGAAATAGCTATTCGAATAGCAAAAACTCTCCATAAGCTCGGGATCCGATCGGTAGCAATATATTCAGATGCCGATCAAGATGCAGCCCATGTTCGTTTTGCTGACCAGGCGGTTCGACTCGGAGCGACATCAGCCGAATCCTATTTGAACCCACAAGCCGTTGTTCGGGCGGCAGTCGATACAGGCGCTCAGGCAATCCATCCCGGATACGGTTTCATTTCGGAAAACGTAGAGCTAGCACGTTCCTGTCAGCAAGCCGGCATTACATTCATAGGCCCAAATGAGCATGCTTTGGAAGTCATGGGCGATAAAATCCGATCGAAAAATCATGTAGGCCAAGCCAGGGTGCCACTGGTTGACGGTGTTTCTGAACCCAACCTATCCGATGACGAGCTGATCAAAGCAACCCGAGACATGACATTTCCTATGCTCATCAAGCCGTCCGCCGGTGGTGGTGGCAAAGGTATGCATGTGGTGGAATCTCATAACGATCTTGCCAGACAACTAGAAACTGCTCGCCGAGTAGCAAAGGCCGCCTTTGGAGATGACAATCTGCTCATCGAACAGCTAGTCCGCTCACCGCGCCATATTGAAGTACAGGTCTTGGCTGATTCTCACGGCAACGTGATTCATCTTGGTGAACGTGAGTGTTCACTGCAGCGCAGGCACCAGAAGATCATTGAAGAAGCCCCTTCCGTATTGCTCACTGACCAAACTCGACATCGCATCGGTCAGGCAGCAGTAGATACTGCCCGATCGGTTAACTACGTTGGGGCTGGGACCGTGGAATTTTTGGTGTCTGAT
>DEPX01000125.1:23386-27879 GCA_002358975.1 Micrococcaceae bacterium UBA3381
ACCACCGGCATTGATCTCGTTGAAGAACAGATCCGGATCGCGACTGGGGCGAAGTTATCATTACATCAAGATGAGGTAACCACCGTCGGGCATGCTGTTGAAGCTCGCGTCTATGCCGAAAACCCCACCAATGACTTTATGCCCTCCACTGGCACCGTACTGCACGTATCTGAACCTACAGGCGCTGGTATTCGAGTCGATTCCGGGATGCGTTCCGGTGCGATAATCGGCACGGATTTTGACCCAATGATCGCCAAAGTTATTGCTAGCGGAACAGATCGGTCTCAGGCATTAGCGCGCTTGGATCAGGCACTTCAAGAGATGACCATTCTAGGCGTCAATACCAATCTGGAGTATTTGCAACACCTCATCACAGACCCCGATGTCGCAGCCGGACACATTGATACCACTTTGGTTGAGGCGCGCTTACCGAAAATGGTCTTTCAAGCTCCCCACGAAAAACACGCCCAAATGGCCGCTTGGTTTATGCATCAACAAATCAAATCGCCGTCGTCTGCATGGAGCCAAGATGGGTTTCGCCTTGCCGAAGCAGCAGCGGTAACGTATCGAGTCCATAGCTTAGAGGAAGATCCAAAACACTTCGAAGTTAGTTTAGATACCAATGCGCAGTTGTTGGCTACTGAATCGGCAGATAGATACGTATATCAGGATGCTTCCGGTTCAGAAACCGTAACTATCGTCGCGGAGCCACCGAGCCCAGAAGGCACCCGTATCTGGTTAGCCACAAATGAATACACCGGCATGCTGGTTGTCTTAGGACAAAAAGCTCAAGTTTTGTATGATCTGGCAACTCTTGAAGCCGAGGAACGCGGGGTGGACCCGCAGGTTCGTGCACCACTACCAGGCACCGTTACAGCACTTCATGTGCCCGACGGTAGCTATGTTGCCGTCGGCGAACCCGTAGTGACCATCGAAGCGATGAAGATGGAACACCAGTTGAAAGCCCCGATAGAAGGCACCGTGACAATTCATATCATCTCTGGTCAGCAGGTGAGCCTTGACCAAAACATTCTGACAGTCACCGGCGAAGAAATCGACAAAACCGAGTAAGACCGCCTCGGCGAAAGAAGGAAGCGTTATGTCACACGAACACGTGCTCGACGAAGAACAAATTGCCCTGGTGGAAGCGGTACGCGAGTTTTCTCAAGAAGTCGTCGCTCCAGTTTCTGCCAAACACGACAAAGAAAAGACTTTCCCTTACGATATTGTCTCTCAAATGGGTGAAATGGGGCTATTTGGCTTGCCCATTCCCGAACAATACGGTGGCCAAGGGGGCGATTATTTTACCCTGTGTCTAGCTCTTGAAGAATTGGGCAAAGTCGACCAGTCGGTAGCTATTACATTAGAAGCCGGAGTGTCACTGGGCATGATGCCAATTTTGAAGTACGGGACTGAACAGCAGAAACAACAGTGGTTACCACCACTTGCTGATGCAGAGCATCTAGCGGGTTTCGGTTTGACAGAACCCGGGGCAGGCTCTGATGCCGGTGGCACTCAAACCAAGGCAAGTCTGGCGGACGGTACCTGGACTATTAACGGCAATAAAGAATTCATTACCAACTCAGGCACCGACATCACATCAATGGTAACCGTGACTGCGCTTACCGGTGACGATGAAATCTCTACAATTATTGTGCCATCCGGAACCACGGGGTTCACTGCTGAACCAGCTTATGACAAGGTCGGTTGGAACGCATCAGATACACACCCGTTGACTCTGAACGATGTACAAGTACCCGAAGAAAATTTGCTGGGCGACCGTGGCCGGGGCTTTGCCAATTTTTTGGGGATCCTAGATGAGGGCCGTGTCGCGATTGCGGCCCTGGCTACCGGTGCAGCACAAGGATGTGTAGACGAGTGTGTTACGTACGCAAAAACACGCAAAACGTTTGGCCGTCCTATCGGGGACAATCAAGGCGTATCATTCAAAATTGCGCGCATGCAGTCGCGTGCATATGCTGCACGTTCGGCCTACTATACTGCAGCACAACGAATCGTAGCGGGACTGCCTTACAAAACCGAAGCCGCCATAGCTAAACTGGTAGCGTCCGAAGCCGCAATGGACAATGCTCGAGATGCCACCCAAATCTTTGGTGGCTATGGTTTCATGAACGAAACGCTGGTTGCCCGGCACTATCGCGACTCAAAGATTTTAGAAATTGGTGAAGGCACCACTGAAGTCCAGTTGATGCTTATTGCTCGTTCACTAGGGTTTTAGGAGTACCATGACAGCCACCCCAAAAATCATCCAGCAGCGCGGGCTATATTATGACGAAATTGAAATGGGCGCTATTTACCGACATGCCCCCGGTAGAACCGTAACAGAGTCCGATAACGTCAGCTTCACGACCCTGACAATGAACACCCAGTCCTTACATTTGGATGCTCACTGGTCAGCCCAACAAGAGTTCGGCCAGCCGCTGGTAAATTCAATGTTCACATTGTCTACACTTGTGGGATCCTCCGTAGCTCAACTAACTCAGGGTACGATCGTGGCCAACCTTGGCTTTGAGAAGGTCAACTTTCCCAAGCCGCTCTATCATGGCGACACCTTATATACTGAAACAGAAATTATCGACAAACGACTGTCGTCGTCACGTCCCGGACAAGGCGTCATCACCTTCCGCCACATTGGTCGCAACCAGCATGGCGATGTTGTGGCGGAATGCGTCCGGGCCACCATGTTATGGGAATCTGAAGACAAACACCGCAAGGCAACAGCATGAACACGTTTAATTTGGGGCCAGCAATTTTGTTTGTCCCCGCCGATCGTCCGGAGCGGTATGCAAAGGCCTACGAGCGCTCAGATGCGATTATCATCGATTTGGAAGACGCGGTAGCGCCGGATGATCGGCCTGCGGCTCGGCGCGCTCTAGCAGCACACCTGACGACCATGGATGCCGCCACCGCAGCGAAAACAATTGTCCGAGTCAATCCGTTTAATGATCCGGATTTTTCGGATGACGTCAAGA
This sequence comes from Micrococcaceae bacterium UBA3381, assembly GCA_002358975.1. Classification (GTDB taxonomy): domain Bacteria; phylum Actinomycetota; class Actinomycetes; order Actinomycetales; family Micrococcaceae; genus Yaniella. The sequence continues at coordinate 26,380 of DEPX01000125.1, forward strand.
TATTAAGCACCACATCGGTAGCTTACGTCATGGTACCGAAGGCAGAAAATCCTAACGACTTTGACCAAATCTCTGCTGCTCTGCCCGGTGTTGGGCTCATTGCACTGTGCGAAACCGCTGCGGGAGTAGTTCAGGCAGCCAATATCGCACAACATCCAGCGGTAGCCGGTTTGATGTGGGGTTCAGAAGATTTAATGGTGTCCACCGGAGGTGCGTCGTCGCGCTTTGCTAATGCTACGTATCGCGATGTACCTCGTTTTGCTCGCGCTCAAGTATTACTTGCTGCCGCCGCAGTGGGCAAGGCTAGCATCGATACGATCCACACCGACCTATCGCCTACCCAACAATTCATAGCCGAAGCTGAAGATGCTGTCGCGACGGGTTGGACTGCTAAAGCCTGTATCCATCCGGCACAAGTCCAAGTGGTACGTGAGGCCTATACACCTACCGACACCGAAGTTGAATACGCTGAGGCGTTACTTCGTGAGGTGAAACATCACGGAGGGGTCTTCCAGTTCCGCGGCACGATGGTTGATAGCCCGCTAATTACGCATGCACGAAACATACTGGACCGCGCAGCTAGGCTCAGAGACACTAGACCCTAGCTGGTCTATCAGAACTCATTGGTGTATGTCAGTTGCTCTAAAATCGCATCCAAAATAGGACGATCCGCAGGGATCCATTCAAGAGCGTGAATATCGGCTGCGTTCAGCGCTGCCCAATGCAACTGGTCATGTTCCGTCAATGGTACGACTTCGCCCTTGGTCACGACCGCGGTATAAACATGCATGTGCATCCCATTATCGAGCAGCCAGCCGCGTTCATCCGGTGCATGGACCAATCCCAAAATATCAATGTCTACGCCAAGTTCTTCGTAGATTTCCCGGATCAAACCATCCGTATTTGACTCGCCGGACTCAACCTTACCGCCAGGAAATTCCCAATAGCCGGCTAGGGATTTGGGCGCTTTACGACGCGCAGCCAACATTTTGCTAGGTTGTGTTGCATCATTCAATATCGCTGCGCCCACGACAACGCCACGGGACAAATTAGTTTGCATACATATTAGCCTATCCGGTTGTTCTTGGCTCAACGCCTAAGACCGCCTAGGTTCATCAAGAGCATGTCTGGATTGAGAAGGGGAATATCTGCCGCAATTGTTGAGTTCTACTCATTGATAGTTCAGATTTGAAATATTGTTTGACCGTCGTTAAGGTCAGTCTTGTTCAATTTTGAAATAATATTGGAGGAACTTATGCAGTTCGGTATTTTCACTATCGGTGATGTTACGCCGGATCCGCATACTGGAAAAGCACCATCAGAGCACCAGCGAATTAAAGACACCGTTAAGATTGCAAAGCATGCTGAACAGGCTGGTTTCGAAGTATTTGCAACCGGTCAGCATCACAACCCACCCTTTGCCGCACCCGGTAACCCACCGGTTTTATTATCTCATATAGCTGCACAATCTCAGCATCTCGTCTTATCTACCGCTACCAC
>DEPX01000125.1:27956-35300 GCA_002358975.1 Micrococcaceae bacterium UBA3381
TATCAGATGGACGCATGGACCTTACCCTGGGCCGGGGCAATACCGGTCCCGTCTATCCATGGTTTGGTAAAGATATCCGTCAGGGAATTGCACTAGCGGTAGAAAACTACAACTTGCTTCACCGCTTGTGGCACGAAACAGAGGTCAACTGGGAAGGTCGCTTTCGCAGCCCATTACAGCAATTCACAGCGACTCCGCGCCCGTTAGATGACGTGGCACCATTCGTTTGGCATGGTTCGATCCGCTCACCAGAAATTGCCGAACAAGCTGCCTATTATGGCGATGGCTTCTTCCATAACAATATCTTTTGGAACAAGGAACACATCATCCAAATGGTTGAGCTCTATCGCAGGCGGTATGAGTACTATGGGCACGGCAAATCCCATCAAGCGTATGTCGCGTTAGGTGGTCAGGCGTTCATGCGGGAAAACTCGCAGGACGCTTGGAAAGAATTCCGTCCGTATTTCGATAATGCTCCTGTCTATGGTCACGGTCCATCGATGGAAGACTTCACTAAGATGACTCCTCTGACCGTGGGCTCACCTGAACAAGTTGTAGAGCGTACCCTTGAATTTCGAGAGTGGGTTGGCGACTATCAACGGCAGATGTTCCTAGTGGACCATGCTGGGCTATCTACCACGACGGTATTAGAACAGCTTGATTTGTTTGGTGAGAAAGTCCTGCCGGTATTGCGCAAAGAGTTCGCTAAGGCTCGTCCAGCTGATGTCCCTTCGGCACCAACACATGACTTCCTCAAGCAACGCCAGGCTGCAGGTAGTGCCCCTATTGCTGGAGGTGGCACAGCATCACAAGCATACCGTGATCGACAACAAGCCCGAGAAGATGCAAGCAACTAGCTCGATTGCAAGGCAGGTATAATAACGACCTGGGCGACAGGAAAGATAACTATGGCAACAGCATTTGAACCAACAGACCCATTCACTCCGCGCACTAGGCACATTGCCGTTGTGGCGGCAGGCCTTAGTGACCCAAGCTCAACAACTATGTTGGGGAATCAACTAGCTGAGACCACGGCTGAGGCACTTTCACAATACGGGCATAAGGCTGAAATACGCCATTTTGAATTGCGTGAAGTGGCAACCGATATTGCTGATTCTATGCTCACGTTCAGCCGTTCCGATCGTTTGCGTACGATACTTAAAGAAGTACAACAGGCAGATGGGGTCATTGCGGTCACCCCGGTATTCAAAGCGTCGTATTCCGGATTATTCAAGTCATTTTGGGATTTGATCGACAATGATGCTCTAACCGGTGTACCAATACAATTAGGTGCCACCGGTGGCAGCCCGCGGCACTCGCTAGTAATAGACACTGCTATGCGTCCGTTGTTCTCCTATCTTCGGATGCGAGTTATGCCAACGGGCGTTTATGCTGCAACACAAGACTGGGGGTCGACAGGCCACACGGATCCAGAGCCTAACGAAGCGTACTTGAGCCGACGCATTACTCGTGCTGGTGAAGATCTTGCTGATGTGGTCTCCCGGTTAGATCCTCGCCCACGTCAAGTCTCATCTAAACCTAAGGAATTGGAGGTGATTCCTTTTGATCAACTCCTCAACGGACCTCACCCATGATCAACTATTGCAGCCCCTGGGCCCAGCGTTCCGTGTCTATTTTGAAACCACAGCGCGGTTATTGGATCGATTGGAAAAACGGCTGAAAGATCAACTTGGTCTAACACTTAGTGAATACAATATGTTGTTATTGCTCTCGGAAGCCCCTGACGGCAGGATGCGGATGGGCCAGTTGGCCAGCGCGATTGTATTTTCCCCGTCGCGTCTGACTTACCAAGTTAAAGTACTTTCTGAACGAGGATTGGTACGCAAGGTGAAATGTTCTGAAGACGGTCGCTCTTGGCAAGCCGAGCTGACGGATGAAGGCCGCGCCGTGTTTCGTCGTGCATCGATTATTCATGCAAGAGGCGTCAAGCGTCTATTTACTGATGCCGTTTCAGCAGACCAACTAACGATGATGCATCAAGTCTTCGGTCAGGTTGCCAACAACCTTGACGAGGCAGCTGAAGATTAAGTCAGCGTGCAGTGCCTAACACAATTTCGACGGTATCGGCCCGTTGCGCTAGGAGTTCTTGTTCGGTGATCAATGCCTGTAGCGTCGTGAGCATAAGCTTGTGGCCTACTGTGTCTGTGGGGTCAGTGGGTGTAGCGACCAGCGCCAACTCTGGTCCAGCACCACCACCAGAAATCACTTGACCATCATTAGTCTGTGTTGCGACACCGCGACCTGGAGCCAACGCAAGCTGAGCCAAGCCGGGAACTAAATCGATCAGCTCAGCCAACTGATGAGCAATCTCAGTGTCCTCATACGATGGTGTCCAGCTTTGCTGTTGTGCCAAGGCGTATACTTCAGGACGTCGCACTACATAGGTCAAGTGCGCTCCAGGATCGATAACGACTAATTCATTGCCCTCATCGACAGCACTCAAACAAGCTCTGGGCATCCACACCGCTACAGGCCGCGCGCCTTTATGCCAGGCGGTCAGTTTCGGTATCGAAGTAAATACCGGTAAAGCTCCCCGCCCATCTGCAGACTTCAGTGACACTAAAGCGACGTCGGCTTCCTTATCGGATTCAACCGTATACTCCTTGGCTTCGTCATCAACGTGAACCTGCTGGGTGGTTTCCGCGACCGTTGGTACGACAGCTGCGAAAACACGAATCTTTTCTAAGACAGCAAATACGTCTTTTTCGTTTGCGTTTCCGTCAATGAGGTCCTGACTGACTTTGGTCCACGCTTCATCTGCTAAGCCATCATCAGTGTCGAACGCATGAAGAGGATTTGACGACCCGTCTATACCAGTGCCCCTGAGGTCACGGCCTCGCCAAGTCCTTCCAGCAGAATCAGTAGCACGTCCAAATGCATCACGGTTTTGTCGCGCTAAATTACGATCAATTGCTGCCTGGATATGTCCTGGCAGCTGAGGTTTATCGGCCATGAGAACTTATACGTCTTTCGCCGCGGCGCCGGAGGCTACCTGCAATGCTTGCGGCAACGTAAATTGTCCCGCGTAGAGGGCTTTGCCAATAATGGCACCTTCGATTCCTTGCTCGGTCATGGCCGCCAGTTGAGCAATGTCATCCAGGGTTGAAATGCCGCCGGAAGCAATAACCGGTTTGCCAGTTTGTGTTGCAATGTCCGATAACAAGTCGGTATTAGGCCCAGTTAGGGTTCCATCTTTCGTAATGTCAGTAACTACGTAACGGGCACAACCGGCTTCCTCCAGTTGGCTAAGCACGTCCCAAATATTACCGCTTTCCTCGACCCAGCCACGTGTGGCAAGTTTTTCGCCGCGCACATCTAGCCCAACGGCAATTTTGTCGCCATATTTATGAATCACTGTGGCTGTCCATTGTGGGTTTTCTAGTGCAGCGGTACCCAGGTTTACTCTGGTAGCGCCCATTTCAAGGGCTTCATCTAAAGACTCGTCGTCACGTAATCCACCAGATAATTCTATTTTGATACCTAGCTCTCGAGTGATACGGCGAATGATTTCTCGATTATTGCCGTGACCAAATGCGGCGTCGAGGTCGACCAAGTGGAGCCATTCTGCCCCGAGTTGTTGCCAACCGATTGCGGCTTCGAAGGGATCACCGTAGTTCGTAGCAGTGCCGTATTCGCCTTGAACCAGGCGCACAGCCTGGCCGTCTTGTACATCGACAGCTGGAAGTAGTGCTAATGGTGTGGTCATATTTCTCCGTAACTAGTCTGCCCAAGGGACAGTAACAAAAGCAGCAATGATTGCCAGTGCGGCAAGAATAACGAAAGTGATACGCACCCAGATAGGAGCTTTTTGGCGGTGCAAGGACCAAGAACCGCCAAGCAAGATCCCGCCTAGGGCCAGTAATAATGTTGACCACCAGGGCATTAGAGTGTTCCTAACCAGTTATCGAGAATTTGTAAGCCTGCCTGCCCGGATAGTTCAGGATGAAACTGTATGCCAGTCAGCGGCCCATTTTCTACTGCAGCAATAAACTCTCCACCATACTTTCCCCAGGAAACTTGCGGTGGATACATGCTCTGGATCGCTTGATCAAAGGTCCATTCTAATACGGCATATGAATGAGAAAAATAGAAGCGCTGATCGGTTAACCCAGTAAATAGCAAACTCGTCTCGGCTGGCCGAACTGTGCTCCAGCCTATATGCGGGACGGTATTTGCCTGCAGCAGTTCGACAGTGCCAGGCCATTCACCCATGCCTTCATGTAGGCCAAATTCTACGGATCGTTCAAATAAGACCTGGTGGCCCACGCCGATGCCTAAGACCGGCCGACCACCGGCTACACGTTGACCAACCCAGCGCAGTATGCTGAGCTGATCCATTGCCTGTTTGCTTGCTCCGAAGGCTCCATTACCGGGTAGGACCATGCCGTCAGCTTCGACAAGTTCATGGCCATTGGGCGTGGCAATTACCTCAGCACCAAGGTAGTCCAACGCGCAAGCTAACGAGCCCACGTTGCCGAGACCATAATCTGCAATGGCAATTAGGGGCTTATGATGGACCACTACAGCGCGCCTTTTGTGGATGGGATACCTTCTACCCGAGGATCTTGTTCCACAGCTTGGCGTAACGCCCGGGCCAATGCTTTGAATTGGACTTCTACAATGTGGTGCGGGTCGCGTCCACGCAGTAAGTCAATGTGCACGTTAATAGCAGCGTGGTAGCTGAAGGATTCGAATACGTGACGAGTCATGGCACCTGTGAAATGTCCACCAATCAGGTGATACACCTGAGCTTCTGTTTCACCTTCATGTATAAAGTACGGACGCCCTGACAGATCAACTGACGCTCGCGCTAAAGCTTCATCCATGGGTATGGTGGCCTCACCGTAGCGGCGTATCCCTCGTTTCTCGCCCAAGGCCACTTTAAACACTTCGCCGATCGTAATTGCTACATCTTCAACGGTGTGATGAACATCTATATGAGTATCACCAGTGGCCTTGACCGTCAGGTTCATCAACGAATGACGTGCCAGCGCATCAAGCATATGATCGTAAAAAGGCACACCCGTAGAAATATCACCGTTACCAGTGCCATCAAGGTCAAGCTCAACGTACACATCGGATTCCGAAGTGGTTCGCTTCATCAAAGCTTTTCTGCCAGAGACTAATTCAGCTGCCATAGAGGCCAGGTAACTCCTTATTCAGCGGGTTATCGGTGCAACACACCATTATAGTTCGCGATGGGGACGATGAGTTCATTCTAGGCACTAATTACTTCACGCAATGCGCTCAGGAAAGCTGTCGTCTCTTCAGCTGTACCGGCAGTGACACGTAGGTGGTGAGGAATACCGACATCGCGAATCAGAACACCACGGTCTAGGAGCCCTTGCCACACGGCATGGGCATCTTCAAACCAGCCAAAGAATACAAAATTTGAGTCCGATACTGCAGGTTTTAGCCCAAGCTGTTTGAGTTCTTTGACGATGCGATCCCGCTGGGTTTTAATTTCCTCTACGGTTGCAAGGAGCATATCAACGTGGTCTAAGGCCGCGATTGCTGCGGCCTGAGTAATGGTAGAGAGGTGATATGGCAACCGTACGAGCCGTAGAGCATCGGTAACCTGCGGTGACGTTGCTAAGTATCCTAATCGTGCGCCAGCTAACGCGAATGCCTTCGACATGGTGCGCGAAACAATGAGCCGCTCTCTGTCAGGCAGCAAGGAAAGTGCAGACTCTGTGTCTTCAAGTGAGAATTCCTCATACGCTTCATCGACAACCACTATGGCGTTAAATTCACTACCGGCCTCATATACACTTGCAACCACGTCCAGTCCCAGTGCAGTACCTGTAGGGTTGTTTGGCGAACATAGAAAGATGATATCGGGCTGGGCATCCTTGACCTGCTGCGCCGCTGATTCTGCGGTCAGTACGAAATCTTCAGCTCGAACACCACCGACGTATTCTGTATTGGTTCCGGCTGCCAATAGCGGATACATGGAATACGTTGGCGGAAAACTTAGCATTTTACGACCCGGACCGCCGAAAGCTTGCAAGATCTGTTGCAAGACTTCATTTGAACCATTAGCCGCCCAAATGTGGTTCTGGGTCACTCCATGTCCCAAATAGTTAGCTAAACGTTGGCGTAATTCCGTAAATTCTCGGTCCGGATAGCGGTTCAGCGAGGCAGCAGCGCTGTGCACTGCCTGTCCGATCGCATCACCAACGATTTGTGGCACCGGGTACGTGTTTTCGTTGGTATTGAGTAAGTGAGTTACCTCGAGCTGTGGGGCGCCATAGGGTGATTGTCCGCGCAGATTATCACGAAGTGGTAGAGCCTCAAGGTCTGCTGATTGTGCTGGTTCCTGCTGTTTAGTCACGTCAACATCATAGCTGCGGCCTCCCCCACCCTGCAGCGGGTGAAGTTAGGATTTATTCTGTAATTGGAATGTAGAGGGTTTGTCCGATCTCTAAGTCCGACGAAGCAAGGTCATTATATTCCCGAATTTCTTCCAAGATAACGAGCGGCTCTCGCTCGCCAGACAAGCGCGCGGAGATGCCCCATAACGTATCTCCTGGTTGAACAACAATCTGCTCATAGGCTCCAGCAGGGTCAATTTCTTCTGACGCAACCGCAGATGACCATGGTTGCTGCGACAACATCACAAAGGCAAGAAATCCGGCCAGCAATGCACTGGCCAGACCAGCTAACACCAACATACCTCGGTGTCTAAACGAACTAGTTATGGTTGCCATAGTAGTACTGGTGGTACCCATTGGAGGTCTCCTTCCGGGTTCCGAACAATGACGATATACATTCATTGAAGCAACCAGGTAGGACACGATAAGAAGTTCTCTGGACCTTGAGAAGCGCGCTACACTTCCAACACGTAGCAGACGTTATCTACAAAGCATTTCCCTATTGAAGATTGGCATTGGGTAACGCGATACGAGTGCAGTAGTTATCAACCATGCCCCTGCAATAAAGCCTGCAGAGTCATAAAATTTACTTGTAAACGCACTAGCGGTACTGCTTTCAGCACCAGACAACTCGTCAAACCTTCGACGGCCACTGCAGTCTATGTCCCTCAGTTGATCACCGAGTTATGGGATTATAAAAGAACCGGAATAGGTGGTCGCGCTGAGAAAAAGGGTTTGCAAGCGGCTGGCCAAACTCTTGCTTGCAGCATTGCTGCTTCCGTCGCCTCGAGCCCTTTAGATATTAGTAGCAAGCCTTTTAAGACTCCCCAGTACTTGATCAAGCGAGCCTGTAGCCCAAAATTCCGGCATGGAGGCACGCAGAAAGCCCCCATAACCAGCGGTTGCTAACCCCGAATCCAAAATAGCGACTACTCCTCGATCTGAAGAT
>DEPX01000208.1 GCA_002358975.1 Micrococcaceae bacterium UBA3381
TCAACAGCCTACACACAGCAGACAACAAAAGTCAACCCAGAACCAGGAACCGCAATATCAAAAAATTTACAAAATCAACAACCATGTCTCAACGCCCCCGTCGCCGGAACGCCCTGAGCACGAGAAATAACTATACACAGATTTGAACGAATCGCAAAACCCGTCCAAGGCTTTTTATTATGTCGTTTTGCTTCACTTTACTGCCTGTTTACTACAATGTAATAGTGGATACGTGATCTGACTGGGCAGAATGTGATGGACGTCTCCGGAGTCGAGTGCATGGATGAAAACAAAAAAGCGGGTAAATACCACTGGTATTCACCCGCCCATAAGCTTTGTCTACTGCAATAATGTACGGTCCGAAACGTCAGCATCCTTGATATTGGCAAACCGATCGAGCAGATCATCAACGGTCATAGAGGATTTTTCCGCCCCCGATACATCCAGGATGATTTCTCCTTCGTGCATCATAACCAATCTGTTACCAACCTCTAGGGCTTGGCTCATGTTATGCGTCACCATCAACGTTGTCAGCTGTTGCTCTGAAACAACTTTTTTGGTGAGGTCTGTGACGAGTCGGGCTCGTTCAGGGTCTAAAGCGGCCGTATGCTCATCAAGCAAAAGAATTTTTGGCCGCGAAAATGTGGCCATCAATAATGACAGTGCCTGACGCTGGCCACCAGAGAGCAGGCCAACCTTGGCACTGAGGCGCTGTTCAAGCCCAAGTTCTAAGACTTCAAGTTCCTCGCCGAACCTAATGCGTTTTGTTTTGGTTATTCCAAACGCCAATCCTCTGTGCATGCCTCGGCGTTCAGCCAAGGCCATATTTTGCTCAATTGTCAGTTCAGGAGCAGTCCCGGCCATCGGATCTTGAAATACCCGGCCCACATATTTTGCCCGCTTAAAATCTTTCATGCGGGTTACATTTTGGCCGGCAATATCGACCGTGCCGGTATCCGGGGCGATTTTTCCAGCGATGGTGTTTAAGACTGTAGATTTTCCCGCTCCGTTCGAACCAATAACGGTCACGAAATCGCCGTCAAGCAGTTCCAACTGAATATTAGATAGCGCAATGCGCTCGTTAATAGTATTTGGGAAAAAGGTTTTGTTAACGTTACTAAGCTTTAGCATCAGTAGTCTCCTGGTAGGCAGCGTCGCTCACAGGACTTGGGCCGACCTTATTTGGTTTCTTGCGGATGCGCCACTGGGGTATGAGTAACGCTACAACCACGATAACCGCAGAAATAAGTCGCATATCGTTCGGATTGAAACCTACGGCCAATGCCCCTTGTACGGCAGCGCGGTAGATGATGGAACCAAGGATCACCGCAGTCGTAGCCATCAGGACCTCCCGATTACGTGTGCCGAAGAGTAACCGACCAATGGAGGTGTCGGCGAATCGGTGAATAAAGCGATTACTGAACAATGCTTGACCCACAATGACGGATGCCAGCCCTACCAGAATTAGGCCAATTCCCATGGAAATATCGGAGGATCCCTGTTTTTGGGCAACGAAGGCGCCTGCCAAGCCCACTAAACCATTTGATACGGCTAGACCAACAATTTTCATCGTATCGGTGGACACTCCAAAGGAACGGACCATTTCCTCGTTGTCACCAGTGGCCTGCAACCCCAGGCCCATGTCGGTACCAAGGAACCAATCCAACAGGATCTTGACAATCAAAACGATAATCGCCAGCACAAGGATTAACATCCAGCCAGTAATACCGGCGCTACTGAACCAGGTGTAGATCGTATCTGTGCCAAGTAGTGGAACGTTAGCCCTATTACCCATAATGCGCAGGTTGATGGAATACAGCGCAAGCATAGTCAAAATACCGGCCAGCAGCGGATTGATTCCGCCCTTTGCGTGCAAAAGACCGGTAACAACACCGGCAAGCGCACCCGCAACGAACGCTGCACCCAGCGCCAAAAGCGGGTTAATGTCATGGTTTGCGATCAAGATGGCTGCGGTAGCTGCACCGGTCGTAAATGACTGATCGACCGTTAGGTCAGGAAAGTTGAGTATACGGAAGGTCAAATATACACCCAGGGCCATCATGGCGTATATCAGACCGAGCTCTAATGTCACGGTCATAGCGGACGAGTTCACCTTTCATCGGGTGTAAGAAACGGGTCCGGGCAATGTGTCCTGACCCAGACCCGCTCCTAGTGTTGCAAGTTCTCGGCGCTGACTCGCGTTATTCGTCGGCTTCTTCTGAGTCCGTGTCCTCATCAGCGGCATCGTCTTCATCAACGATGTTGGCCTCGTCACTCAACTGCTCCGGAATTTCAACGCCCATCTTTTCTGCGGCATCCAAATTGAAGGTGTATTCCATAGCTGCCTCATCGGCCAAGGCTGGAGGAGTATCTTCTAGATCAGCTTCCCCGGTCATGATATTCAGGGCCATTTCGCCAGCTTGACGGCCATGTTCATAGTAATTCAGGCCGTAGGTGCCAACGGTGCCCCGTTCTACCGAATCTGATTCGGCAGCAAATACCGGTACCTGATTATCAATGCCGTAAGAGATCACGGTTTCGAGACCTGACACCACGGTATTATCGGTGGGCACGTAAATAGCATCTACGTTAGAGAAGGATTCAACACCTTGAGCCACCTCAGAGGTATTGGTAACAGCGACCTCCTGGATTTCTACGTCCAGTGTCTCGGCGGCTTCCTTAGCAGCATCGACTTGCACCACAGAGTTAGATTCAGCCGATGAGTAGGGAATACCAATGACCTCGACGTCATCGACCACGTCCAAGATGAGTTTCAATTGGTCATCCACCGGGTTCATATCTGAAACCCCAGTGATGTTATCTCCGGCGGTATCCCAATCCGGCACCAGACCGGCATCAACAGGATCAGTCACAGACGAAAATACTATCGGAGTATCCTCAACAGTTGTCGCCGCCGCGATCGCGATCGGGGTTGCTATCGGCAACACCATGTCGATGTCGCCGGAATAGCCTCCCACAATATTGTTCATGGTGGCTTGGTCTGCTTGAGCATTTTGTTCGTCTACTTCGACGTCAACATCGGCTTCGTCAAAAACATCTTTGATGCCCTGGGCGTTAGCATCCAGAGACGGGTGTGAAACATACTGCGCGATGGCGGCCTTATAGGTCTCCCCGTCACCTTGCGCTTCGCCGTCATTACCACCGCATGCAGTTAGCAGCAGTCCCATGGCTGCAGCCGTCGCAGCAGTTTTCAGCAGGGTATTCCTTTTCATCATTTCTCCAACGTTTATCTAGTGCGAGTGAGGATTGTGGCCTACCTAACACTAACAACCTTAGTCGATCTTATGCCGAAGCTTCGATATTTCGTAGAGTGTGATGCCTGCAGCCAGTGATGCGTTGAGTGATTCGAGGTCAGAGGAGATCGGAATCGAAACGAGCTGATCGACGGTTTCGCCTACTAACCGTGAGAGTCCAGTGCCTTCAGCTCCTACCACCACACACAGCGGTTCAGTAGCCAGCGGAAGCCCCGGTAAGGACTGTTCGCCGTCACCGTCCAGCCCAATACTGAAATATCCGGCTTTTTTATATTCAGTCAGGGCCGCGTTGAGGTTGGGCACTTGGCCAACAGGAACACGGGCAGCGGCCCCGGCTGAGGTCTTCCATACGGTGGAGTTCACCCCAACGGCGCGACGTGCCGGGATAATCACCGCGTCCGCACGAAATGCTGATGCCGAACGCAGGATAGCGCCCAGATTATGCGGGTCAGTAATCGAATCCAGCGCCATCACCAATGGTGGGGTTTTACGGTAACCACTCTTCCAGTCACCCATCAACCCGGTAACTAGATCTATCCCGTTTTCATATTCATATGGCGGCACTTGCAGCGCAATGCCTTGGTGACGAGCGTTATCGGTGAGTCGAGCCAATTGCGCTTCAGTTGCTTCAAGCACTGGAATACCGCGCTCAGCAGCAATGCGTATAGATGTACGAATCCGGTCATCCATTTCCACACCGGCAGAGACATACAACGTGGTTGCAGGAACCTCGGCCTCCAGCGCTTCAACCACCGGGTTACGCCCCGCTACAGCATCAGTATTGGTACGCGTTGACTTTTTCCGCTTGGCTGGTGGACGATAATTTTTATGCCAAGTGCGGTCTGCGGCTTTAGGCGTGGGGCCTTTGCCTGCCAACTTTCTACGGCCCTGCCCACCGGAACCTTTAGTTGGGCCCTTCTTACGTGAAGAACCACCACGACGAGAGCTCATATACTCGTCCTTTCTGTTATGAAAAGCTTCAGTTTTGGTCTGTTACCGACCACGTAACACCATCGGCGGTGTCTTTGACAACGACGCCGGCCTCAGCCAGTTGATCGCGGATGGCATCTGCCGTTGCCCAATCTTTGGCTGCCCGAGCCTCGGCTCGTGCTGCAATCTGTGCAGTAACCAGCGCTTCGAGCGCTCGATGGCTTGCCGATGTGGTTTCCAGTTGACCTTCCGGTGCTGCATTCAACCCCAGCACTTCAACCATGGTGTTGACTTCACGCAAATGCGATCCCACTAACTGAACATCATCAGCATCTAAAGCAGAATTACCCGCCCGGACCGTGGCATGTAGCACAGCTAGGGCTTCGGGCACGTTGAGGTCATCTTCCATCGCCGAGGCAAATGCCGCTGGAACCGTATCGGTACCAATCACATTGTCGAATAGTTTGGCGGCACGGGTTTGGAATGCTTCGATACGTTCTAGAGCTGCTTGTGCTTCATCCAATGCCCAGGGGTGATAGTCCAGTTGCGATCGATAATGCGCTTGACCAAGGAAGTATCGGACGGCGCCTGGCCGGGCCATGGCCAACATTTGCTCAGGCGAAACCGTGTTCCCCACGGATTTGGACATTTTTTCACCTTCGGCAGTGACTAACCCGTTGTGCATCCAAAAGTTTGCGAAATGATCGCCCGCGGCAGTGGACTGCGCTAACTCATTCTCGTGGTGTGGGAATCTCAAGTCGAGCCCTCCGCCGTGAATGTCGAAGTGCGAGCCTAAATATTTGGTCGCCATAGCTGAGCACTCAATATGCCAGCCAGGCCGGCCCGGCCCCCAGGGGGACTCCCAGGCAGCCCCAGCCGGATCTGTCTCAACTTTAGATTTCCATAGCGCAAAATCACGCGGGTCTTTTTTGCCACGAACCGGTGCGTCACCGGCGTCTTGCATCATCTCGATGGATTGATGGGTCAGCGCGCCGTAGTTCGGCCAGGAGGCCACGTCAAAATAGACGTCGGCAGAACCATCTAGGGCTTGGTATGCATGACCAGCGTCGATGAGTCGCTGAATAAGTGTAATCATTTCCGGAATATGACCGGTTGCTCGTGGTTCATAGGTGGGACGACGCACACCAAGTGCCGTATATGCTGCTGCAAAAGCATTTTCAAAGCGATATGCCAATGCCCACCATGATTCCTGGGACGGATAGTCGGTGGTGGCGACAAAACCAGCATCAAAAGATTCATCTGACCTCGACAAAATTTTGTCATCAATGTCAGTCACGTTCCGTACCAGAGTCACCTTGTTGCCGGCGTATTCCAGCCAACGAACCAGGATGTCAAACACTACGGCAGAACGGATATGGCCGACGTGCGGTCTCCCCTGCACCGTTGCGCCACAGTAGTATACGGAGACTTCTCCGTCGTTGATCGGCTTAAAGTCCCGGATTGCACCGGCGGCGGTATCATAGAATTGTTGTCCCACGCCATATGATTTTAGCTCAGTGGGGCCGTTGCGAAGGAACTTTTCGTATCGCACCGTAGTGTGTCGAAACGTGTGGCAGTTGGCCCGGAGTCGGCTGCGAGATATGTTGTCGTAAAGTAGCCGGTATTTGGTCAGATACGATAACCTCGTGACTAAAGTTTCTTGCATCATCGGTGCAGTGCGCCCGGTGCAGGTACAACATCACCTCTAGCGCACCTTATTTTTACGAGGAGAACCATCGTGAAGGTCATCAACACTCGCCGGAAGGTCCTTGCCGGCTTGGCAGCGGCTGCCGTTTTAGGCACCACCGGTTGCTCTGCAATCAACCCGCAGGCAACGACGTTCGAGTATGCAACCTCGGACGGGACATGGACGACCGTCGCAGCAGATGATTCAGCCCCGGAAACCTCCGACCGGGTCAAGTTCCTCAACATTGGTGTGGTGACCGATTCGGCTGATGGTTCCGGACAATTATTTGGCGCCATCCACAACTCATCAGATAGCAGTCAAGAAGTAGGACTGAAAATCAACGATGAGAGTTTCTCATTTTCCGTCGACGCCTACGACACATTGGATTTGGCAGATGAAGATGCCACGGTGGAATCTGTCGGAACTGCCCCGGGTGAGCTGGCCGACGGTGTTGCCTCGGCATTTGGCAATGACAGCGACTTTTTTGTCTCAGTTCTACCGCCGACCTTGGAAGAATACCAAGATCTTTTCGAAGGTGACGTTGATGAAGATAAACAAGTCGAACATCTTTACGACCAACAGGGCCAATACAAACGCGAACATGTCGAACAGCAGTAGCGGCTAAAGTTTTCTTGCTGCGGGGTCGTCCCTTTGGACGGCCCCGCAGTGTTTTAACATTAGGCCTCGAATTTATAGCCCAGCCCACGCACGGTCTTAAGATACCGGGGCGCTGATGGATCTGGTTCGATTTTGGTACGTAAGCGTTTGATGTGTACGTCCAGGGTTTTTGTATCACCCACATAGCCTGGTCCCCATACTCGGTCGATGAGTTGCCCGCGTGTCATCACGCGTCCAGCATTGCGTAGCAGCATTTCCAATAGGTCAAACTCTTTCAGCGGCATGGTGATATCTGTGCCGTCGACGGTGACCACATGTCGTTCAACGTCCATACGTACGGGGCCGGCGGCAACCGTATCTGGCAGGAGTTCGTCAGCGTCAGCATTACGGCGTAACACTGCTCGAATCCGGGCGATGAGTTCTCTGGAAGAATATGGTTTGGTCACGTAATCGTCGGCACCGAGTTCGAGCCCAACGACTTTATCAACTTCGCTGTCTTTGGCCGTGAGCATGATCACCGGGACCTGAGAATCTTGCCGGATCTGGCGAATCACATCGGTACCTGGTTGACCCGGTAACATGAGATCCAATAGGACCAAATCGGCGCCGTTACGTTCAAATTCTTCGACTGCTTTGAGTCCGTCTTCAACGACGGTAACCCCATACCCTTCTCGTTGTAATAAATATGCCAGCGGATCAGAGATCGACGGTTCGTCTTCAACGACAAGAATCCGAGTCATCAGTGGTTTCCTTCTTCAACAGAGTTTTGAGGCTGATTATCTACAGTGTGCATATCGGGTTCGGTACCTTCGGTGGTAGCTTCATGGGCCTGCGGGTCAAGTTCCGGCAACCGAATCAAAAAGGTAGATCCCTCACCCACAGCCGAGTCGACCAGAATTTCGCCACCGTGATTCGACACCGTATGTTTGACGATGCTTAATCCCAGTCCCGTACCACCGGTGGCCCGCGAGCGCGCCGAATCCACGCGATAGAATCTCTCGAAGATACGTTCACGATCTTCGTCGGCGATCCCGGGACCTTGATCTCGGACAGCTATGTGGACGACGTCTTCGTGCTTAGTGACCTCGACCCACACGTTTGAGCCTTCTGGTGAATATGTCACGGCATTGTCTATGAGGTTGCGGATGGCTGTCATCAGCTGGTCATAATCTCCATATACCGAAAGTGGTTCTGGCTGCCGGCTGTAGATGGTGATGTCGCGAGACGAAGCTTCCGTGCGCACTCGGTCAATGGCGTCTGACACGAGCCGGGTGATGTTAAGGGGTTCGGCAGTTTCAACGATGTCGCGGCCTTGTAGCCGAGAAAGTGAGATCACATCCTGAACTAGTGCAGATAATCGCACAGACTCAATGGATAGTCGGCTGGCGAAGTGTCGAACAGCTTCCGGATCATCGGCAGCATCCTCGATTGCTTCGGCCAATAGGCTCATGGCTCCCACCGGGGTTTTCAGTTCGTGAGATACGTTTGCCACAAAATCGTGACGAATAGCCTCCGTGCGATGCTGTTGAGAACGATCTTCAGCCATGATCACGATGTATTGATCTCCGATGGAAGCGGCACGAAGATGTACTAACCAATTACCTTCAGCAGCCGATACGGCAGGCAGTTCGAACCGGTAATCATATAATTGTCCAGCAGTGCGCACCCTCGAGGTAAGTTCGGTCAATTGTTTATGGCCCAGCTGGTTACCACGTACTAGACCGAAGGCATAGGCCGAAGGGTTAGCTCGAACAACAGTATCGACGGCGTCAACAATCACATAGGCTTGGCCCACCACAGCTAAAACATCCAGTGCACCTTCAGGAATAGATTGTTTGTGTTCGGCTAACCGTTCGATGCGGGAGCGTGACGACATTCGGAAGGCGACCATGGCGCCGACCGTAATGATGACCCCGGCAAGTCCAGATAGGACAGCTACAGAAACAAGACTTTCCACAGTTGTAACAGTACCCATTCTTTTCGGCTCGGGCTGGCGCTTTTCTTACTTGGGCTCTAAGTACACGAGATTGTTGAGAAGAATTCATGACTTGTTTACTTTGGCTTCGCCATAGGTCGCGTTGGCAGGATCGGTGGGAACATCAGGTTATAAATTTATTCCACCAGGCTGCCTGCCACCATTCCAGATCAGGATGTCGCACAACATTGGTTCGCCCCGCGACACTGCTGATCGTGGTAACTGGAGAGATGCCGTGCAACGTGTTGGCAAACCAGACCGGAAATCGGCCGGAAACTATTTGTTGTATTGTCACGGGTCTGCGCGTTACCAAAATTTGATGGGCTTTTGCGTGCTGGGCGATGCGTTGCGCAGCGATGGATGGCAATTGCTGTCCAGCTTGGCACAACACGAGCTGCCGGGTATCTGGCCAGATCAACAGTGCCCCGGTTGAGGTTTCATGGATCTTATCGCCGTCGTGAAGTACGACGTCGTCAGCGGGCGCATCGCGAACCCATTGGCTCAACATGGCTATGTCGGGTCCCTTAATTGTTGGTACTGTGCGCGGATCGGTTTCTGCGGGGATCCATAAGCTGGTGGACTGTCGAGCTGGTGGTGCAGATCTGACCAACAACACAATTCGCCATGCTCCTTGATGGGGTTCGAGGCTGATTCGTGGAAAGAAGTCTGTGTCTGGATGCTGTTGTGAAAGTTCCCGGAGCTGGTGGTTAAGCATTGCTGCAAAATACGGGGCAGCTATAGGCGCTACATGTTCAGGCGATTGCTTAGCAATACCAGCCATAAACCGTTGGACGTGGTCGTGGAGACCCCATGTCTGGCCGGACTGTACCCGCCATGAATCGGCTACCAGCAATGTGTCGTTTCCCGATGTTGCTATGGGATGGAATGTGTCCTCAGACCAAAGGAACGACTGTGGCAAACTCACCTTATTTGCTCCGCGACACAGTCTATCAGCGCCTGAGCTTTCAAATGTTTTTCTTGGTTTTCTGCGGCGGGGTCAGATCCCACAACAACGGCACCTCCAGCACCGATGCTCAAGTTTCCGTCGTCTAACACTATGGTCCGGATGACGACGCTGAGCTCGGCGGTATTATTGTCACCAAGCCACCCCATGGCACCCGAATAAATGCCCCGCGGCCCGGCTTCTAGGTCATCGAGGACTGCCAAGCTCGCCAGCTTGGGCGCGCCTGTCATTGAACCTCCAGGAAATACTGCAGCCAAGACTTGAGTTATGGGAGTGCCCGGTAATAACTGCCCGTTCACTGTGGTCACTAGCTGATGTACCGTAGTGAAAGATTCCACTGCCATAAGTTTTGGAACCTGAACTGTTCCGGGAACGGTGACGGGTGCTAGATCATCGCGCAGCAGATCGGCAATCATGAGGTTTTCCGATTGGATTTTCGGGTCGCGGGCCATCTGGTTGGCGACCTTGGCATCCAAGTAAGGATCGTGGCTACGAGCGACGGTTCCTTTTATTGGTTTTGACTCTATGGTGCCTTCAGTGTCGACACTGAGGTATTTTTCGGGTGATGCAGCTAAGATTTCAAGTTTGTCGTCGAATGTGTTGAATCGTAAATAACCGGCATAAGGTGCCGGATTACGGCTACGTAGCCGTAGGTAAAGCTGCAGACCATCCAGGTCATCGGCATCTATGCTGCATGTGTCTGTGAGGCAAATGCCAGCAGCGTCCCCGCCTTTGAGCTGTGTTTGGATACGGGTTACGGCTTGTTGATATTCCTTGGCTGACAGACGCCAACGGCCCTCAATACTGCTGCGGTCAGCGGCTGTCGTTTCGGGTGTGGGGCCGAAGACTACAGCTGACTCTAAAACGTCCAGCAATGACGCATCTTGGTAGGCGAACAGCACGGTCCGCTGTTTGTCATGGTTATAGTGTAAAAACGCTTGCGGGCGGATCCAATAAGCGTCCGGAGTGCTAGCGCGCCATCTATTTCGGTGTCCTGCTATGGTGGCTTGTTTGGCTTCATACCCGAGATATCCAACCCAGCCTCCGGTAAACCCAGGAAAATTTGGGACCTGAGCAGGCTGCCACGAGTGGTCAGCGATGTATTTCAAGACGTCCACGTTGAGGCTGTGCACTGTATCGCCAGTTTGTACGTCTAACTGGTTAGTTTCCACGTCCCAACGGATCGTTTGGGCTAGTGGTCCATGATTCGTGCCCAACAGTGAAGTATTACCCTGACCTAAATGTGCCGAGGCTGAATCTAACCAGAATGCCGCAGATGCTTGAGCCTGTAAATTTATGAACGTGCTCGCTGTATCGAGTTCTCCGGATAACTGGCGGGTAAAAACATTGACACGTGGACGTGGAGCCCTTGCGACCATCGGTTGTTTCCCAGCATCAGCGTGTCTGGGAGCCAGCGCTAAAAAGTTGTCAATCAGTTTTGCTCCAGCCCTCGATTGCAATGCTGCTGGATCGGCGTGGATCCCCCAGTGGTGGGTGCCCTGGACTCGAAAAGCTAAGACGGCGTCGTTCTCATCGGTAGCATGAATGCTAAATTCTGTGGGAGCCATATTGACTAACCGCCACGGATGATAACTGATAAGTTCTACAGGATTTGCCAGGCCTGCGAAAATGCCAGTGGCTGAATGACTGTGCGTTATCGGTTGCCCGTAAATTGGCTGAGTCAGCGCCGTTGTCCTATGACCGTAGGTTTCTGCCAAATGCTGGTAACCGGCACCAATAGCAAGTACAGGTAGGTTCGGTACCGATTTCAACAGCTCTAAGTCTGCTTTTGCCGGACCGTGGCCAACCACCACGTGGCTATAGTCCTCCAAATCCACCTCAGCCAACTCGGTGGCGGCCATAATATGTACCGCCCCGAGTTGGTGTGTGAGAATTCGGGTTGTAAAGCCGTGATTGTCGACGACGAGGATCATGCGGGCTAATCACAGCTCCGAAATCATTTGCCCTGAGCGGCAACAGCGGCAGCACCAGCTGCCGCGGCGTCTGGGTCCAGGAAGCGGGCTTTTGTTACTGGCTGCATATTGGCATCAATCGCGTAAGCAAATGGGATTCCGGTGGGCAGGTTGAGTTCAGAAATGTCGTCGTCGGAGATACCCTCGAGGTGTTTCACAAGGGCACGTAACGAATTACCGTGCGCAACGACTAGAACCGTTTTCCCATCTGCCAACTGCGGGACAATATTGTCGTACCAATACGGGATCAGACGATCAACGACGTCCTTGAGGCATTCAGTGCGTGGAATGTCCTCACCCAGTAGAGCGTAGCGTTCGTCGCGGTACTGGGAAAATTCTTCGTCGTCGTTCAGCATTGGCGGCGGGGTATCGTAAGAGCGGCGCCAGGTCATGAACTTTTCGTCGCCGTGTTTTTCACGAATTTCGGCTTTGTTCATGCCTTGTAGCGCACCATAATGGCGTTCATTCAGACGCCAAGTCCGCTGGGTTGGGATCCACTGACGGTCAGCGGTTTCAAGAGCCAGATTAGCTGTAGTGATAGCGCGACGCAGCAACGAAGTGTGCACGACGTCGGGTAGAAGACTTTCGTCTTTGAGTAGTTGTCCGGCACGGGCTGCCTCGGTGCGACCTTTATCAGTTAGTGGGACATCCACCCAACCGGTAAATTGGTTGAGCTCATTCCACGTAGACTGTCCGTGGCGCAGTAAAACCAGTTTTGATGTTGTAGCCATGGGGGTAACTTTACCTGGTCATTACGTCCACATTTCGAATTGGCGTTTCGGACCGGCGAGATACACTCCGGCAGCGATAATGGAAGCAAGTCCAAATAGCCCCATCTGCCCACCGTAGAAGACGGTTAACGCAGCTGAACCCAAACCAAATATAAGCGCGCCACCGAGAATCAATAGCCAGGTAGCCTTGGTCTGATTGGTGTGGTTTTCAAAGGCAGCCGTGGGACGACGTGCCGCATCCGCCATTGCCCAAATCACCATGCCTGCACCCACCAGTGCCAACCCGGCCTGTAGACCGTATTCAATCATCACAACCATGCGCAAAAAGTCCATAGGATTAGTCTAGTAGGTGGTACTGGACTATTGGGGCCATACGATCAGAAAGGTTGTGACATGACGGGACTATTTGTAGTGTTTGAGGGCGCCGACGGCACGGGAAAGTCCACGCAGGTGTCGGCTACGGCTCAAGCACTGCAGAACGCCGGACACGAAGTGATTATTACTCGAGAGCCTGGCGGTTCCGATGTTGCTGAAGCCTTACGCTCGCTTGTTTTGGATCCAGCCACCAACGTTGATGATATGACGGAAACGTTACTTTTCGCCGCAGCACGAGCTGACCACATGGAAAAAACGATTCGGCCGGCCTTAAACGCCGGAAAGATAGTGATCTCGGATCGCTTCGTTGGGTCGTCTATTGCCTACCAAAGTGCCGGACGCGGGGTGTCCCAACACGTAGTAACAAAAATTAATCAATATGCCACCGGAGCGGTCAGCCCAGATCTAACCATTATCCTCGATCTGGACACCGGACTTGCCGATACCCGACGTTGTACTCGCGACAC
Organism: Micrococcaceae bacterium UBA3381; assembly: GCA_002358975.1. Lineage (GTDB taxonomy): Bacteria > Actinomycetota > Actinomycetes > Actinomycetales > Micrococcaceae > Yaniella. The sequence continues at coordinate 12,996 of DEPX01000208.1, forward strand.
GGTCGTTGATCGAATGGAGTCAGCCCCCAACGGTTTCCAAGATGCGGTGCGCGCTTCCTTTTTAGTTCAGGCCAAAGCCGCACCAGAACGTCACCTAGTGATTAACGCAGACCAACCGGCCGACACCATAACCGAGCAAATCCTGACATACCTGCAAACCCATCATGGAGTAACACTGTAATGGCCAACCCAGTCTGGCAATCCCTAGCCGGCCAGCAGGCGGTCATCGCCCAACTGAGTCGTCCAGAAACGATCCATACACCAACTCATGCTTGGTTATTCACCGGCCCACCCGGGTCTGGGCGCTCACTAGCTGCCCGAGCGTTTGCTCAAACCTTGCAATGCGAACAGTCCGATCCCAAAGATCGCGGCTGTGGCCAATGTCAAGCCTGTATTACCATCGCGGCAGGCACCCATGCTGACGTCAATATCGTGACCACCGAAAAAGTTCAATACGCCATCGAAGATGTCCGCGGGCTTGTAGCGGATGCCTATGACCGCCCATCCACCGGCCGTTGGCGAATCATTATTATTGAAGACGCCGATCGAATGACCGAACGCGCGACCAACGTGTTGCTGAAAGCCATAGAAGAGCCACCCGAACGAACCATCTGGATGCTCTCGGCGCCGTCGCCGGCCGATGTATTAGTAACCATCCGGTCGCGGACCCGGCATATTAACTTAGTAATCCCTACGGTCGATGATGTTGCGCATCTACTGGCCTCCCGCGACGGTATTGACCACCAGCTTGCCCAGCAATGCGCTCGCGCATCGCAATCGCACGTTGGGGTGGCCCGCTGGCTAGCTCGCTCTTCGGAAGCCCGCGAACGCCGAGATATGATTGTGAACTTGCCTTTCACGGTCCGGTCCGCATCAGCGGCTATGGAGTCTGCAGAGAATTTGCACAAACTCGTCCAGACAGAGGCCGAAGCCTCCTCTAATGATCGTAATACGGCTGAACGGACCCGCTTACTACGTTCGCTGGGTCTGGCCGAGGATGAGACTGTCCCACCAAAACTCCGTGTACACGTCCGGCGAATGGAAGATAACCAGACAGCGCGAAACCGTAGGGCTATTCATGATGCACTGGATAGGGCCATGATTGATCTTTCCGGTATTTACCGCGACTTACTCGTGTTACACCTATCATCTACAACAACACTTATTAACGAGCATATGCGGGCAAAACTCACCGAATACAGCATAACTGTAACGGCTGAGCATTGCCTTGGCGCCTTAGAAGCTATAAATACGGCACGTCGGCGACTCGCAGGTAATGTGCCCCCACAGTTGGCTCTGGAAGCGATGCTCCTAGCATTTATTCCTCGGACTCGTCGGCACGCACCCCTATAACTTTGCAAAGGAACCAATGTCTACCACCACACGCCCGCTAGCTGCCTTTGCCACTTTAGTTGCGCTAGTGCTTACGGCCTGCTCCCCTGGTGCGCCTGAGCAAACGAAAGACGACCAAGCCGAATCGGCACCAGCGGGACTTGAATCATTTTATGAACAAGACATTACTTGGGATACTTGCGACGATAACGACGGTTTTGATTGTGGCACGGTAGAGGTTCCTATGGACTACGAGAACCCGGACGACAAAAGCATTGAGATACATCTAACCCGTGACACCGAAACAGCATCTGAGCAACCCATGTTATTTAATCCGGGCGGCCCGGGTTCGTCGGGTATTTCATTTGTTCAAGAATCCCTGAATTCTATGCTGTCGAAAAATCTGCTCGACAATATTTCCGCCATCGGTTTTGATCCTCGTGGTGTCGGAGCCTCAGAGCCCATTCAGTGCGAAACCGGCGAAGAATTTGATGATTCTCGCGAGACGGTCTTTGACCCGTCCACGCCTGAAGGGTGGCAAGAATCTATCGAAAAAAATAAAGAATATGGACAGCAGTGCATTGAACGCTCAGGCGAGTTAATGGGTTTTGTCGACACAACTTCTGCTGCCCAGGACATGGACATTATCCGTGCAGCTATGGGTGAGCCACAGCTGCACTATTTTGGGCTATCTTATGGCACAAAGCTCGGGGCCACTTATGCTGAACTATTTCCCGAAAACGTTGGCAAATTTGTTTTAGATTCAGTCCTACCGCCCAGCGCAGAATCATTCGAAGTATCAAAAGCACAATCTACTGGGTTCGAGCAGTCGTTGCATGCCTGGGCAGATTGGTGTTCCGAAACTTCAGACTGCAATATTGGTGAGGATGGTGATGCCGAATCAGTCATTACTGAGGTGACTGACTTCATCGCTGAGGTTGAAGATGACCCCATCGAATATCCGGATGGTCGAACGCAACCGATATCGGATTTGTTTTTTGGTATTGTCATCCCACTGTATTCACAAGATAGCTGGGATTTACTGGCCTTGGCCTTTGAACAGGCCCTAGATGGCGATTACGAACATTCTCAATATCGCCCACTATTCTTATACTTCGCCGATACTTATCACGGACGAATGGACTCGGGAGAATATAGCAACGAGACCGCTGCATTTAATGCCATCAACTGTTTGGACTACACAGGCACCGATAAAACTTTCGATCAGGTGGCTCAAGAAGCCGAGGAGCTTGAAGAAAACGCCCCAATCTTTGGGAAATACATGTCATACTCCGCAGGCTGTAACGGCTGGCCTGTAGACCCTGTAGAGCCCGTAGGGTCAACCGATGCTGAAGGCTCTGACCCAATTATCGTCAGCGGGCTCACCTCAGATCCAGCTACCCCGCTGCAATTCTCCAAGGACCTGGCAGACCAACTCGATAATGGTATTCATATCACCGTAGAGGGCGAAGGTCACGGCGCTTATTCCAAAGAAAACCAATGCATTGTTGAGGCCGTTGATGAGTATATTCTCGAAGATGAAGTGCCTGAGGACAATATGGTCTGCGAATAAGTTCAGAGCGTTTTGACCAATGCAATAAAAACTGGCTAAGATCTTATCGGACCACGTTAGACTTAACGTTCCGCGCCGACTTAGCTCAGCTGGTAGAGCAGCTCCCTCGTAAAGAGCAGGTCACCGGTTCGAATCCGGTAGTCGGCTCTGGCCACTTGAAGAGGTACCGCCCCGGAGTCCCGCGCATTTATGCGGGCCCGGGGCTTTTATTTGCGTTGCCTCGTGGCCGTGTATGACTTGAGCGTCCTGTGTTTCCACGACCGCCACCCCTACGAGGGGCATCGATTCGTCTGCGTGTTCGTCACGTCATTTCACATGTGCAACTATGCTAGACGGTAACGAGATCCGTTCTATTCCACTGTGTCAGGAGTAGAACGGATCTATCAGCAACGAGGTCTACAGTATGGCGTAGACGTTCAAGCTATTTCTCGGATTGCGTTGCAACCTCTGCGTTGCCTCGATGTGCCGGTCGCGAATCGTGAACAAAGAATGCCGCAACCGCGCCAACTGCAGCAACTATAGCAGCGACGAGGAACGCTACATTAACGCCATGAACGGGGCCTTCCGCACCGTATTCGGCTGGATCCTGTGCAGCTGCGGTCATCACCGTAACTAGCACGGCAGTACCCACTGAGGCAGCAACCTGGCGCATCGTATTATTGAGCGCAGTACCGTGAGGGATCATCTGCGGTGGCAGCTGGTTTAAAGCAGCGGTGGTGACCGGCATAATGACCATCGCGGTACCAAACATGCGCACAGCATTGACTACTGCCAGGTAGGTAAATGTGGTGTCCGATGTCAGTTGGGTGAACATGAACGTAGTCACAGTCAAAAGCGTGAAACCGATAATTGCTAACCACCGAGCACCAAAGCGGTCAAAAATTCGACCAGTAACCGGTGACATGACTCCCATAATAACGGCGCCAGGCAAGAGCATCAGGCCGGAATCCGTTGCGGTGAAACCAGCCATGTTTTGCATAAATAGTGGCAAAATAATCATCCCACCGATCATGGCAACGAAGACTGCCATGCCCAATAGTGTGTTCAAGGTAAACATCGGATATTTTAAAATCCGCAGCTCTAACATCGGTTCTTCCAAGATGAGCTGGCGCCAGATGAATAGCCCCAGGCTCACCACACCGATGCAAAGAGGAATTAGCACCCCATAGCTTATCCAACCGGTATTACCGGCACTACCAAAACCAAACAGCAAGCCACCAAAGGCCAATGACGACAAGATAACCGACAGGACATCCAGCCGGGGATTTGTACGGTCAGTCACGTTGGTAAGAATAAAATAGGCGATGATCAAGTCGATGACCGCGATTGGCAGCATCATGATAAACAGGGTCTGCCATGGGAAGTGCTCGACAATCCAACCCGAGAGGCTGGGCCCAATTGCTGGCGCGAAAGAGATCACAAGCCCGAAAGTACCCATGGCTTGACCGCGCTTGTCCATGGGGAAGATAGCAAACAAGATAGTTTGCATCAGCGGAATAATAATACCGCCGCCGGCCGCTTGGATAAAGCGACCAGCCAACAACAATGGGTAGACCGGCGACAGTATGGCCAACAACGTACCCAGGCTAAAGAGACCCATCGCGGTAAAGAATAAGGTCCGCGTCGTGAATTTTCGGATTAAAAATGCCGTAATCGGAATCATGATCCCGTTGACGAGCATGAAAATGGTCGTAACCCACTGCGCCGAGTTAGCGGTGATGTCGAAATCTTTCATCAACGCAGGAAGCGCAGTATTCATCAGGGTCTGGTTCAGTATGATGACGAAAGCACCTGATACCAAGACTGCCAAGACGACATTACGGTTCACCGGCTTCTTACGCGACGAATCGACCTGTTCTTCTTTGGTACGGTCATTTTGCGCTGTATCATGCCGGCCCTGTGTGGTCGGCGTCGATCCGGTGGTGTCGCTAGCCAATATGGTCAGTTCTCCTTAGTCTCATAAAATTTCGCATCGTTCGCTTCCTTCTTCATCTGGCCTGTAAATCGTGATCGTTATACACGTCCAGGCGTTGACACTGCTGAAACGCGGCGTCAATAAGCTCATATAATGGTTGCTCTTCGTTGGCAACCCAACGTCGGACAGCAACCCGTATCATGCTGACAGCCATCGCTGCTAAAAGCTCAGGAAAAATGTCCTCATCGAGCTCGACGTCCATACGCTCTGCCAATGCAATGGCAAACGTGTGTTCAAGTTGTGCAATTTTTCCGAGCTGGTGTTTCATCAACGATGGGTTGTGCTGAGTAAGCCGCTGTCGTGCCAATGTACGTTCGCGGTTCGGTTGTATCGACCCGAAGTATGGGCTGTCCATGACGGCATTATGTAGGGCCCGCATGGGGGCTTCTTCAGTGGGGCGTTCTAGCAGCAATGTACATACTTGGGTTGCAGCTTCGGTCGGGTCAGCAACCAGGGCATCCTCTTTGCTGGAGAAATAATTGAAAAATGTTCTCGGCGAGACGCCTGCCGCGTGAGCGATAGCTTCAACAGTTAGACCCTCTAGCCCGCATTGGGCAGCGAGTTCCAAAGCGGCATCCCGAATAGCACGTCGTGTATCGAGTTTTTTCTGCTCTCGACGCCCCAATGTTGAGTCTTCTGCAAATGCCATAGGAGGAAAGCCTAAACTAAAACTTGCAGACTGTGCAAGTATTTGTTTGGCCTCAGCGAAGCGTTATATCTCACCTATGGAATAGGCCACATCATTTCAAGTTGACCGATCCGGCGATCCGATCCCGGACCGCGCCGCATTCCATTTACGATACGCCCAAATAGTTAAAACCAAGACGACAACCCAGCCGGCTCCGACCAACACGCCGTGTAATATATCAGGCGTTGAAATAAAACTGCCGATAGCTACCAGTGACACTTGGCCAGGCACAACTGACACAACGCTAGCAAGCATAAATTCACGTTGTCCTACCCCAAAAGCACCGCTGCCATAATTAATCGGCCAGTACGGGAAGCCTGGCAGCAAGCGCAGCATCACAACAGCTTGAAAACCTGCCTGACTAAGGTGCCGCTGAACATTGCGGTTATGGGAGCCGAGCAATTTTATTGTTACCTGACGCCCTAACCCGCGGGCCAACCAGTACGCGGCCCAGCAACCGATAAGCACACCTATGACGGATAGTACAGTACCCTCAACTACGCCAAATAATAATCCGGCTGTCACGGCCATTACCGTCACTGGTACCGGGGTCATGGCAACAACTGCGTAGGTTGCAATAAATACTAACCAGGCGGCCCAACCCCATGTTTCAATCATGTCGCGCAGCCGACTAGCAGATGGTAACTGTACGTTGAATACTGACCACAGCAAAAGCAGCAGCACAATCACCAGCGCACTATTGCGCAGCAGCGCCTCCCAGTCGAAACGTTGAGGCTGTGGATGTTGGTCTGCTAAGTCACCCGAGTCATCGTGTACTTGAGACATGGCATTCACTCTCCAAGCAGTTGAAGCCCATGATGCACAGTCTAAAGAGTCCGTTCAACTCTTGATCAGTTTCTGGGCGGCACCAACTGATTCCAGTACTTTTTCTGCTCGCATACCGACCGAAGCAATATCGGCCTGCTGACGTTTAAACATCGCCGCAGCCTGTGCAGTGGCGGCTAAATCGTTGGCAGCTCGCGATAACATCCGGTGGATGTCGTTAGCACCGGCAGGGACATCTAGATCATGTTCCCCAAATCGTTGACGAGCAGTGGCGCAAACTTGACGCACCACTGCCAAATTATCGGTGAGAATATTGCCAGCATGGACCAGCCCATTATGTTCTTCCCGTGTAATAGTACCGCTATGCTCTTGGCCGATGATCTGCCAGTACCGGTCTAAAGAGCGGGCAAAACGATCGTGAGCTTGGCGCCACAGCAAGTTGCCCAGCTCATGATCAAGTTTCTTTGCTTCACGACGACGCGCAAACGGTCCAAGTTTCATCACAACTTAGTGTCTCACATTGTCAGCACAATTTTTCCCACCCGATCGGGTTCTGCAAAACGTTGGTAGGCAGCGTCGGCGTTTTCGAGTTTGAACGTTTGAGCTATCAATGGGTCAATTGTGTCATTGGCAACCAACGGCCAGATGTGTTCGACTACTCCTGCAAGGATCTCGCCTTTTTCTTGTGCGCTGCGTGGCCGCAGAAGATTGCCGGTTACGATGGCTTGTTTTGCCATAACACGCATGAAGTTTACTTGCCCTTTTATCCCACCGGCTGTTCCGATAACAACCCAGCGTCCACGGTTGGCTATGGCGCGCAAATTGTCCTCTGAATATTGGCCCGCAACGACATCAAGAATAATATCGGCTCCATGGCCGTCTGTAATCTCATGTACACGCTCAACAAAGTTTTCTGTTTTGTAGTTGATACCTTCGGCACCAAGGAAGCGTGAATACTCAACTTTGGTGTCTGTACCGGCGGTAGCTATTGGGCGTCCTCCCAAGGCCTTTACCATCTGGATAGCCATCGTTCCCACGCCGCCTGAACCCCCATGAATGAGGACCCAGTCATTCTTGGCTAATTTGGCAGTCATAAACACATTAAGCCAGACGGTTGCTGCAGTTTCGATAATGCCTGCTGCCTCCACAAGATCTACTTGCTCGGGTACAGGGGCTACTTGGCGCGCATCAACGACAACATATTCTGCATAACCACCACCGGCCAATAGCGCGCAAGCTCTATCCCCTTCGGACCAAGTAGTTACACCTTCGCCAACAGAAGCGATGTGTCCAGCTACCTCAAGACCAGGTATATCGCTTGCGCCTTCTGGCACCTTATAACCACCGACCCGTTGTAGCAGGTCGGCGTTATTGATACCAGCTGCTGTTACACGGATCAAAACCTCTCCGGCACCAGGCCGCGGCAAAGGTTGCGAAACGATATGTATATCTGCCGGGGACTCTTTGGAAGCCTGTTGAGAACCTGTCTGCGGAATAAAGCGGACTGCTTGCATCTGTGATGGTAATGACATGCTCTTATCTTCCATACTGTCTTGCGGACCAGTCAAGTACGGGGTGTTTTACGTCAGTGCCACGTCGATTATGCACCGTGGGCTTGAGCAGGTACACTATATCCTCGTCTGGATGGTTGTCCGAGCGGCCGAAGGAGCTGGTCTTGAAAACCAGAGGGCGGCAACCCCGTCCCGGGGGTTCAAATCCCCCACCATCCGCGAAAGTCATGTCTCGGGACATAGTTCCACTTATGTCCCGAGACTGGACTTTTTTAATCACTAGGCGCCTCAAGCCAGGCCCGTCTTTCTTGCTCTACACAAATCTTGACCCTTCATTTCAGGTCAATCACCTGCCGACGACGTCTGCACTCCCCGCGCGCTACAGCCGCCTAAATCGTGCACCGACAGAGAGTTTCCTGTTGAACAATTCATAGAAAATGCTGGAATTCGGGTCACGGTGCTCTAGCCAGGGAGTCAGGAGAGCGGGTGCGACTCGTCACATAAAACGCGTCAACATCGAGTTGCAGCTCGAAATATCGCAAGCGTGAGGCATCCTCATACCTCTTTCGCGGCAGCAATTTCACTACATTCGCTACTGGAGAACAGCCATCGGCGTCCAGGCATTTCTCAGGGTGAACTCTGGTGTTTCCCAGGTCAGCAAAATCGTTGTCGATTTCGGCGTTGTATTCGACAACTGACCAGTCCCGACAAGGGCAGTACGAGCATTGACCTTTCAATAAAAACGTACGGGTTTGCTTCGAAAATCTTATCCTCCCCGACTGCGGTCATACTTAGAAATTCACCCCTGCAATCCGGAGTATAGCCTTCAGTCGTCACAGTTGAACTGT
>DEPX01000074.1:0-10933 GCA_002358975.1 Micrococcaceae bacterium UBA3381
GCTTCTTCAAACAGGCCATTAAGTGCCGGCCCGGCTAATGCCAGCAGTCCTGCTACAAGTACGGCAGTCATTAGGGTGATCATCACCCACCCGGGCACATCGCCCCGGTCATTTACTAGATTACGTGCCGAACAATATTTGAACAGAGAAAACAATAAGTGCATTTGTGATCCTTTCAAGGTTATAAGCCAATATTGAGTAATGAGAGTCCAGGGAAAACAGCAAAAACAACGGTGAGTGGCAATACTCCAAAAATTAGCGGTACCAACATGCCAATTTCCTTTTTTCCAGCAACTTCCATGAGTTCCCGCTTGGTAAGTTCTCTGACGTCAGTCGCCTGAGCGTAGAGGACCGTAGCTAATGGTGTGCCACGCTCGTGCGCCACGGTAAAGCCTGTGATGAAACGTTCAACCGGGTTGAGTTTTAGTCGCTCGGAACAGGATTTCAGCGCGACGGGAAGGTTATCACCGGATCGTATATCGGCTAACACAAGCTTAAATTCATAGGCCAACTCTCCGCGGGCAGTAGTCGCAACACGTTCCAGTGCGCCATGAGCCGAGTCGCCTGCGGCAACCGATAGTGCAAGTAGCTCAGCAATAGTAGGAAATTCTGCCAGGATTTTGGTTCGTCGTTTTTGTATTTGGTTTGTTAAGAGGTTATCTCTAGCGAAAAAAGATACTGTCGTTGCTGTGATGACCACAAGTAGCCCAATTAACGGGTGCAGCGCGTGATTTACCGCAGCTGTTACACAACCTGCGGTAGCCAATCCCGCAAAACATGCCGCCGTAATGAGCTGCTGCGCTCGATAGTCAGAGACATTAAGTCGCGAACCGGCCTGTGCCAGCCGTGCTGCTAGTTGATTGTTGCCCAGGTTGAGTTTATTAAGCTGATCCACTCCTGCCTGAACAACTGGCCCTACCAACTTGGATAGCGTACCAAGCGTCGATAACGCGGGTTGCTCAGTGGGATTGACTACTGAGTAGCTTCGCAGTTGTGGAGCGATACGATCGGCCAGGGCGGGTTTATTAAATCGCAGGATCACGAGGATCAACAGCGTGGTACCGATCCCACCTGCAACAGCCATACCGATAGCAAGCCAAAGCGTGGCTGTCACAGTACCCTCCGTTCAGCCGGCAACGAACCGATACGCAACATAAGGCGGTAACAAATCACTGAAACGACCATGCCGCCAAACAGCACGATAAGGCCAGCCACTGTTTGATAAGCAGCTGCAGCTTGCGGTTGAGTGGCCAACAGTAATAACACAAGCCAGGGTGCTACAACGGCCAACCGTGCACCGTTGACAGTCCATGATTGACGCGCTTCGAGTTCCGCGCGTGTTCGTGCATCGTCGCGCAAGAAATCTGACAGAGTCTGCAAGAGTCGACCGATATCGGCCCCACCGACTTCACGCGTGACTTGTAACGCAGCAATCAAACGATCCGCAGTCGGATCGGACAAAGTATATTTCAGGCGATTTAATGCATCATCGAAGCGGGCACCGGACCGATAATCGGCACTAAAGCTTGCAAACGCATCTCGCAACTCTTCGGGGCCGCGGTCTGCTAGTTGTGACAGGGCTTCTGGCAGAGTCAGGCCGGCACGGACGGCGGAGCGTAGGTTGTCGATGGCATCTGGCCAAATTTCGCGCAGTGCTGTTTGACGCCGGTTACCTTGCCAAACTAATGCTACCCAAGGCAATGCACCGGCGAATAGACCGAAACATAAACCAATCGGAGCTGCACCGGTCAACACGGTTAGACACATAAAGACTAAACCGGCCAAGAGCAATGAGACGGTCACAACTGCAGGAACTGTAAGGTGCGCGATACCACTGCGGGCAATGAGCTGTTGGGCTTTTGTCGGGGTAGGGTATACTGGTTTGGCTTTTCTGGGCCAAAAAGACCACCAGATCGCTAGCAGCCCAGCGCCTAAAAGAAGCCCGAAAATGACACTCATTCGAAACCGCCAGTAACATCAAGAATGTTTATTCCTGCAGCTTCAAACTTCGGATGATCCATCACCCCGGTAGGATTCAGGACTAACTGACCGTTCTCCATCCGAAATGTCGTGGCGGATTCGATGATCCCGTTTTCAACCCGCTGTCCTACCGACAAAATCTCAGTAATCTGACGTTGCCCGTTATTATTGCGAGCGCAGTGCACCACCAGGTCGAAACAGCTGGCTACAGTCGGGGTAACAAATTCTCGACTAATGTTCTCGCCAGCTAGTAGTGGCAGGGTACAAATTTTCGCGAGGGCATCGTGGGCCGAATTGGCATGGACAGAGCACATACCCGCTAAGCCAGCATTCATAGCAACAAGCATATCGAGCGCCTCAGCCTCGCGAACTTCTCCAACGATAATTCTATCCGGCCGCATTCGTAAGGCTTCTTTCACTAGCCTGCGTAGCGAGATTTCCCCGATACCTTCAAGATTGGGTTGTCGACACTGCATATTGACAACATCACGCCGGGGGATTTTTAATTCAAAAATTTCTTCGACGGTAATTACTCGCTCTCTGGAACCGATCGAAGCGGATAAACAATTGAGCAGTGTGGTTTTGCCTGCCTGGGTTGCACCAGAAACCAGCACATTCAGGCCGGCACGAACGGCTGCATCGAGAAAAGCTGCTGCTTGAGCTGACAAACTTTGTTTCCGCACGAGATCTGTTAGGCGGTGAGCACGAACGACAAATTTACGAATGTTTACGGCCCAGTGCTTCGAAGTGATATCCGGAATGACAACATGCAAGCGTGAACCATCGGGTAATGCAGCATCGACAAAGGGAGTCGACAAATCAAGCCTGCGTCCACTCGTCTTTAACATTTTTTCAACGAGGTCCGCTACTTGCTGGCTTGATAATGAGATATTCGTCAGTTCGGTAATTCCGGAACGCGCACAGAAAACTTGTGTTGGGCTATTGATCCAAATTTCCTCGACTTCAGGATCATCTAAGAGAGGCTGCAGGGGACCAAAACCAGCTACAGCATCGAAAATAGCCTGTTGGGTTGCCGCCATGTCGTGAACCATTGGCAATGGCGCATGCATACTCCGCTGATCGTAGCTAGCAGTAGCGCTAGCGACAAGTTCACGCACTGTATCGGGTTGTCCTGTTGGATCAATACCTTGAGAGCGAATCAGTTCCCGGACTTCCAATTCCAACAACTGCTGTGCTTCCATTATGCTCCAAACAACTCAACCTGCCGTGGTGACGAAGTTCACTTTCACCTATATTGGCACGAGTTTCAACCCCTGAGCGACGCTTTGTGGATAAGTTTGTCAATGCATCAGGATATCCACAGATTCGTTGCCTCACTGACGAGACAACGCGCTTGTCGGTCACAATTGGGAGCAACTGACCTGGAAGGATAGCTGTGCTGCTACAGATTTATGGCCTCGCGTCGTCACCTTCATGGTGGCAACTGAATCGTATTCCCCAAGATGGCGGCGCCGGTTTATCAACAGTGTTGCGAGACGTTCTCCCTGGCGGCGCGAAACTTGAATTTCACACCGAAGCTGGTCCTCTGGCTGCGTTATCGCTCGAGCGTCTTACGCAACTGTGGGATGACGGAGTAGGTCGACTGGTGGCAAAGCCTACAGGATCTGCAGGGCGGTTTGGACCTGCTAGCCGGCTGTATTTAGTTACATCAGCTGGTTCCGATGCAGGACGCATTTTTCCATTAACTAGGGGCAAACTTTCTGTCGGTCGTGGTGCTTCTCGAGCGCAGATTCACGATCCTTGGTTGTCTGGACACCAATTCGATATCCGTCTGTCTTCGAATGGCACGCTAGTTGCCCCGATAGATCAACCACTGTTTTTATGGGAATCCGGTGAACCCTTTCAAGCTGGCAACACGAGGTTTCTTCTGCACCGGGGCGCCGGGACGCCATTGAACGCCCCAATGACCCCTAGCAGTTTTGAAATCCAACCTGGACAAGCCCCATCCCCACCCAATGTGGTTTTGCAGGTTATCGGCGCTGCCGCCCCCTTAGTAATAGGTATTGTTCTCATGGTGATGACCGGCATGTGGTATTTCTTGTTATTTTCCGGTATTTCGGTGATCATCGCAGCAGCCATGATTATGCAGTATCGGCGCGCTCGGAAACGGTTCAAGACCAAAATTGCTGCCGCCCTCGATGAAACAGCCGCAACCATAGCAGCAGAAGTTTTTGCTCCACATCAGCTCACCCTTGCTCTCACGAGTACAGATCCTGATCCACTGAGTTTACAAGCAATACAGCCGGAGCATCCTGTCATCTACGTAGGTACAGGGCTTCGCAAGGCCTCAATGGAAGAAGTCCAACAGCCCGAACATTGGGATGCCCATCTTGAAGCTGCCGTTGCCGTGGCGCTTTCGCTGAAGCCCGATCACTGCACCATAGTAACTGGCGACCCGGCTAGTCTACGAGCAGTAAAAAACTGGTGTCTAGCACAATTATTCCGGCATGCAAAAGCCACTGGAACTGGGATAATCATAGATGGTCGGCACATTGGTGGAAAGCCCGTAATCGAAATATCAAATCTGGTTTCAACCAGACCTGATCGTCACCAACTAGTATTTTGCGGACATACCACCGCGGTGACTAGTAAGCATCTAACTGTAATCGATCTTTCAGCGAAGCGTGTCGACGGTACAACCTCTGCACATAGCCTAGAGCCGTTGGGCATCAGCAGCGCAGTCCTACAACGTATTAATGAGGAAATAGCACTGGACCAACCAGCGCCGATGCTCGCCGGCGACTACCTACAATTGTCCGCAGCTACAATGCAAGGTTGGGCAACCGACACATTAACCACTTCAGTAGGTGTCGGACGTTTGGAGCTGAACATCGATTTGGTCAAAGATGGACCGCACTTATTAATTGCGGGCACCACTGGGTCCGGAAAGTCTGAGCTACTGCTGACGGTGTTGATTGGGATGGTTGAGCACTATCCACCCACTGAAGCAAGCCTGATTTTATTAGATTTCAAAGGTGGCTCGTCTTTTAATGTATTGGCACCACTCCCCCACACCATGAGTGTAGAAACCAACCACGTGGCTTCTGCGTCGTTTCGCTCACTGGATGCTATTGCCGCTGAACTTCACCGACGCGAAGTATTATTCGCCGAGCACCGTGTCCCTGATTATCAAGAGTTCCGTCGTTCCTACCCTGAGATGGTTCTACCCCGACTTGTCGTGGCTATTGATGAGTTGCGAGTGCTAGTTGATCAAAATCCGGCTGCCGCGGAGACTCTGGCACGCCTGGCTGCAACCGGTAGGTCTCTAGGTTTCCATCTCGTTATCGCGACACAACGAACCCAAGGCGCGGTGAGCTCGGATATTCGTGCCAACATTGGTGCCATCATCAGCTTGCGGACCGCTACCGAACATGACTCGTGGGAGGTTTTGGGCACCGCCGATGCCTTTCGGATCTCTTCCTCAACTCCCGGTCGGGCATACTTTAAAGCCGGTGCAGATCTGCCACAGCTCTTCCAGACTGCACGCTACGTTCTGAATAGTGAGCCGATCATGGTACAACCCCATTCACAAAACGATACTCAACGAATCCAAGCAACGACTGACTGGACCACACTTGTAAATGAACTGGGTAGCAAAGCAACGCCCATGCCAACACCTGAACCAGTAATTTTGCCAGAGCTACCGGAAAGAATAAGCGTGGCTCAGCTACGTACAGCCCACGAAATTCCGCGGAGTATCGCAGTGCTGGGTCTGGTCGACGACCCTGCTCAACGCGACCAATACCCAGTCGCGCTAGGTATTACACCAGAAGACACAAACGGCACGCTCTTGACCAAATCTGTGGCTTGGGTTGGGGCAGGCGGCAGTGGTATTGAGCTGATTGCCAAGGTGGTGTGCGAACATGTTTTATCGCAATCAATCCGGTGCGTTCTGCTCGATGGTGGAAATCAAGCTCAGGACAATTCCGGCTGGGATAAATATTTACATTCAGCCAGTGCCGATCCAGATACACTCAAAAAGTTGCTTCAGTGGCTAGAAGATGCACTGGCTGATAAGCAACCTACTACACTGATCATCACAGACTGGGGCAGCTGGTCAACTCAGATGGTTACTGGAAGCTTTCAAGGCCTAGAAGAGCGTCTCATCCAACTACTACGCCAGCACGAACCAATTTTGACCATTTACGTTTTTGGTGCCAGGGAATTAGCCGGCGGTCGAATGCTGGCGATGATCCCTGACCGGTTCTATTTGCCACTAAATTCATCACCTGAACACCAGATGATTTGGCCAAAACTTATTGCGGTTCCACCAGTGATTTCTCGGGCAGTCCTAGTATCTGCTGAACAGCCAACCGGTGGCAGGGCCGTGCAGTTATGTTCCCATTAGCTGATGGACTGGGCCATCGCCGACCCATATAAACAGATAGTAGCAGCGGTTGCAACATTCAAAGATTCTGCCAGACCATAGAGCGGCACAGCCACTCGCCGGTCAGCTAACGCGAGTTCGTGCTCCGCTAGTCCACGAGCCTCATTGCCAAATAGCCATGCAGTTGGTCTGGCCAATATGCACGTATCTATCCGATCTAAGGTATCATCTCCGGCCCCATCGGCGGCAAAAACCTGACCAAGAAATGTCGACACAAAAGTAGATAAATCCGCCTGCGTGTATACAGGTAAATGAAATAAGGAACCGGCTGTTGATCGCACCGTCTTTGGATTATAGATATCTACGGTCTGTGACGTCGCAACAACATAATCGGCTCCGGAAGCATCAGCGGTGCGAATTATCGTGCCCGCATTGCCTGGGTCTTGAATTCGTACAAGGACGCCAGCAAGATCGGCTTCGCGTTGTGGACTGAGAGGTACGGGCGGAAGATTTGCTACCACGATGATGTTTTGGTGAACCACAGCATCAGACATGGCTTGCAATACGGCCGAGGACGTTTCGGCCACAAACACGCGACCGTTCAGCTGTCCTACCAAGTTATATAATTGGCGATCTGTCGAAGACAAATGCTGAGTGTAATAGACCTCTGCGATGGTGTTATCGGCCGGCCACATTTGCGCTGCCTGTTCAGACAAATTCAGGCGTCCCAAATGAGCCAGTATAGCCTCGGTAGCTGACTGAGGCCCTTCAACTAGAAATTGCTGGCGTCGATTTCGGACAGCAGAACGCCCCGCCAATTGGGCGACCCGTTTAACACGATCAGCGTTCGGGTTATCCATCCAATTGACGGGGCGATTATGCATTATTTATGCCCAGTTATGTATTATTTAGCGACTGGTGCGTTCACATCGGCTGGCAGCGCAGCTTTTGCCATCTTGACCAGAGCGGAGAAAGTCTCGGCATCAGAAACAGCAATTTCAGCCAGCATACGGCGGTCCAATTCGATCTCGGCAAGTTTTAGACCCTGGATGAACCGGTTGTAAGTCATACCGTTTGCACGTGCAGCAGCGTTAATGCGGGTGATCCACAGACGACGAAAATCGCCTTTGCGCTTGTGACGGTGCTGATAGTTATACACATATGAGTGCAACAGCTGCTCGTGAGCTTTGCGGTACAGACGGGAACGCTGACCGCGGTACCCTTTCGCGCGCTCCAGTACGGTACGGCGCTTTTTCTTTGCGTTAATCGAACGTTTGACACGTGCCATGCGTTCTACTCCTTTTTGTGTGTTCCCTCTTCAGGGAGGAAAGCTGTTGGTTTACTACCTGCGTAGTGATTGACTAAATACCAAGCATGCGGCGAATGCGCGCAACGTCTGCCTTGGCAACGGTCGTGTCCGGCTTGAGACGACGCTTATAGCTTGATGACTTGTGCTCCAGGTAGTGACGACGATTTGCGCGTTCGCGCATCAGCTTGCCTGACCCGGTGACGCGGAAGCGCTTACGGGCACCATTATGAGTTTTCATTTTCGGCATTGTGGCCGTTCTCCTTCTTCATCATTTTGCTGGCTTCCGCTTGAAACCAGTCTCAGTCTTATACAAGACCTTCGATCCCTGCACCGTTCTTGGCTCGGGCAAAATCTGTGGGGTAGTCGAACTTATCAGCTACGTGGGCCTGGCTTCGGTCCATCCGCTGGCTCCGTGGCCTGTTGTTTAAGTTCATCTGGCATGGCGTCAGCAACGGAGTTTTTTGGCGTTGCTTGTTCTGCTTGGTTTTCGCGTTCTTCTCGGGCAGCTGCGGCGCGACGGTCACGCCTCGAGCCACCACCTTCGCGTGGCTTGTGTGCGCCACCTTTACCCTTGGCAGCTTGGGCGCCACGTACTGGGCCAACAACCATAACCATGTTTCGGCCATCTTGGCGGGGCTTAGATTCTATTTCCCCAAATTCCGCCACATCATCGGCGAAGCGTTCAAGAAGTTGCACCCCGAACTCTGGGCGCTGTTGTTCGCGACCGCGGAATTGGATCATGGCCTTAACTTTGTCACCAGACTTTAAGAAACGCTGTGCTTGCGAAACTTTAGTTTGGTAATCGTGGTCTTCAATCTTCAAACGGAAGCGAACTTCCTTCAGCTGCGTAGTTGCTTGGTTTCGGCGCGACTGGCGGGCCTTTACAGCGGCCTCGTACTTCCATTTACCGAAGTCCATCAATTTTGCGACTGGTGGTTTCGCCTTCGGAGCTACTTCTACCAGGTCTAAGTCAGCTTCAACGGCCAGCCGTAACGCATCTTCGATACGCACGATTCCGACCTGTTCGCCCTCTGGGCCAACTAACCGGACCTCGGGCACGCGAATGCGTTCGTTTACTCTTGGCTCGCTAATGAGATATCTCCTTGTATAGGTAATGTTGGTAGTCGCCAACTCCCAGTGGCTGACCTCTCCAGGAAGGCATAAAAAATGCCTCCCCGTGCAGACAGTGGAGGCTTAAACATCAACGAACGTGACTCGTTATGTTCTACAAATACCACCTCGAAAAGTGGATATTTGGGTTACCTGACAACTAGAACTATTATCCGTCGGCAGGTGGGAGGGAATACCTCCACTTGTCATACGCCCTGTAACTATAGCAGCATTTAGCAGCCAGGACAATTGCGCGCCTGTTTCACACGGCTACTCTTTGCATGAAACCTTTGTCGATCTACATCGCGCTCGTACAAGATATGCCAAGCTTAGATATATGACTGAACCACATAACCACGCATCCGATGGCGTTCCCGGATTTGGGCTCAATGATGTCGAAAACCAGGTTCGCGAAATCCATGAAGTCCCAGCTGCTGAAGTAATTTCAACCACCGCGGTTCATTTAATGACCGCAGCTGCGGTCAAAGTTGGCCTGGGCGATATGCCTAACGCGCGGGACCATATCGACTTAGATGAAGCTCGCAAGCTTATTACAGCCCTAGCCGGGTTGATAGTTGCTGGCGCACCGGACATGGGATCGGCCCACGCCGCGCCACTGCGCGATGGTCTGCGCTCACTGCAATTAGCTTTTCGTGAGGAGTCAATCGTCCCTGATCCTCCCGGTCAAGGGCCAGGCGAAAAATATACTGGCGCAGTCAACTAGCTGTCGTCACGACTCCGGCGCTGGACCATGTGTTTATTTAGTGCCGGAGTAAATAGGCAGACTAATACCACCGCGCCAGACATCAATAGACTCACGCCAGCCAATGCATTATCCATATACGTGAACGAAACAATTACCGCTAACAGCTCGGCTACGATCAACGCTCCACGTGGCCAAGCTTTTCCTCGGTAGACCCCAAGTGCTGCGGCAAAGAGCCACACTGCGCCTAAAATAAACAGGAAGACTAGAAAATATTTTGCTGTACCGGGTAGCTGATGCGATGCAGGATCTAGAATTATGAATATCGCGCTAACTAACAACGTAACCGCTTGTGCCGCGACAATGAGAGCTACGAGTAGCACTACCGGCGAAAGGCGCGCGCTGGGCGGTGTTTGAGGCATGAATAACTCCGTTATTTAAAAGATGCTACGTCCAAAGACCTCGTACCAGCCTAGCTTCCCCAATGTTGCTACTGTGGTCATGGCATCGTTCACCGGTTGAATTCTAAGGCATTGTGATTAACGACTCGCCATTTTAACGTTTTTTCTTAAAAAACCTCTTGAACGGGTGCACACTCCATGGAAAGCTGGTCATAACACATTAACGCAGACCGGTAGTCAGTTTGTCACTGTGGGACATAAAATAGCGTTGCGATACGCCGCTAGGTTTGGACTACTGGTCACTAGATACTTTATTTTTACGCTGACATTGCGTTTTCTTAGGGAGCGATGAACATGGATTGGCGCAGTCGGGCGGCCTGCCTTGATAAGGACCCAGAACTCTTTTTTCCGGTAGGTAATACCGGGCCTGCATTACTTCAAATTGAAGAAGCCAAAGCGATATGCCGCACCTGCCCTGTGCAAGAGGTGTGCTTACAGTGGGCCATTGATACCGGCCAAGATTCCGGTGTCTGGGGCGGCATGAGCGAAGACGAGCGTCGCGCGCTGAAACGTCGGAAAGCACGTGCGCGCCGCGCCTCATAACACTACTTGCTCAAGAGCTTTCGGTGCTGTGCACAGTGTGCCAGCACCGAAACTTTTTAAAGCTCCAAAGGGATGAGTACTACCGCCCGTGTTCCTGCCGTTCCAGTGGTAGTCCGTTGCTGACGTTGCCAACAAATAGTGCCACGAAGATCTGATTCCACAAGTGTTCGAATAATCTGAGTGCCTAGTCCATTACCAATGGAATACGTCGCATCAGCAGAACCCGACTTCCCCTCATCAACAACTTCGACTTTCAGCTGCGAATCCCGGTCGTCTGGACCTTGGAATCGTTTGACCAACAGTGTGATCTCCCCGCCGTGTGCTGCCGTGCCGTGCTCAACAGCGTTGGTTGCAAGTTCGTTAACGACTAGGGCCAGCGGGGTGGCAAGATGGCCTGGTAGTTCGCCGAAGCTACCGCGAATATCAGTGGTCACGGCTTTAGAGCCTGCTGCGATATCAACTGCCATTGTAAATTGACG
>DEPX01000074.1:11039-14587 GCA_002358975.1 Micrococcaceae bacterium UBA3381
TGCCTGGCGTGCGTCGTCGGATTGCATTCTGCGCGATTGCATCCGCAATAGCGAGCCGACGGTTTGTAAGTTGTTTTTGACTCGGTGGTGGATTTCACGGATGGTTGCGTCTTTACTAATCAGTTGTTCATCGCGCCGCCGGATTTCGGTGATGTCTCGCAGCAGCACTAATGCAGCAAAGAGTTCACCATCCTGGTTGATCAGTGGAATAGACCGTGCTGATAGTACAATCTTGCGAGTTTCGATATCGACGCGGGCTGATTGGCGTCCAAAGAGTACAGCCGGCATTGATTCATTAACCGGTGTACCTTCGTCTAAATGGTTGGTGACCATCCGCGATAGCTGGCGGCCCTCCATAGATTCTCGGATGCCGAGCTTGCGAAAAGCCGATGTCGCATTCGGTGAAGCATATGTAACAAGCCCATGGGCATCAATGTGGACCAGACCATCACCTACACGCGGATTGCCGTGACTGGTCGAAGATGCCTTGGAATCCTCAGCTGGCCACATCCCGTTGGCGATCATCACAAATAGGTCGTTAGCCGACTGTCGGTACACTTCTTCGAGTCGGGATGCCCGCCGTTTCGAAACGAGGTTCTGGTGCACTGTCACTACCGCGATGGTTTCGTGCTGCCATACGACCGGCCAAGCACCTACGCCTGGAGGCGCTTGCAGAAAGCCTTCGCTAGCAAGAACGGGGGCATGATTAGCCAGCACATGATCCAAAACTGGTGCCAGACCGTCCGGCGGTGTGCTTCCGGTCATATCTTGTGGCAGTGTCGTTTGAGCGGTCACCGGACGAGCTTGTGCATGGGCGATAAATGCCCCATCATGCGGATACCATAAGACCACATCGCAAAACGCTAGATCCGCTGCAATCTGCCACTCTGAAACAATGAGTTCTAGACGCTGTTTATGTTCATCGGCAATAACAAACCCGGGTGTCGAGGTATCCATGCTTGTAGCGTACTCTCGACTGCCCGGGTTTGGTAAAGTCGTGCCCGCGTTACAAAATCAATGTGCGTAAGCGTCGCAACACGACGGTTAACATCGACAGATCTGTATTGCCCTCGCTAGCTGCTTGTTCGTGCAGTTGTTCCGAAACACCTTCCAGGAAATCACGTACTCTGGCGACACGTCGGACGTGGTCAGCCTCCCAATGCTCAATGGCAGCCTGCGGGGATAAGGATTCGGCACCTTCGGTAGTAACAACGGCGCCGGTGAGTTCAGTGAGCCAGGTATAGAGATCTTCGCGCATCGAAACTCTTGATAGCACATCCCAGCGGGTACGCCGGGACAGTCCGGTAATAAGCTCCAATAAGTTACTGACGTCGAATTCTTCATGCAAGGCGAAGAAGACACCAGCCACCCGTAACGGGTCGACATCGATCCTGTTGGAAAGCTCCACAATATCCAGAAGCGAGTACGCTTCGAAAATCCGTGACGTTTTAACTGCCACTTCCTGTGGGAAACCAGCGCTGGTGAGTCGATCGGATTCAGCTTCAAATGCCCTTTTGGTATCACCGATGAACATTTCGGTAAGACGCGGCAACAGCGCTTGTACTTGGCTTTGATAGGCGTCGATTCGTTGTTGCATGGTTAGATCAGCGCGTTGGTGATAGATAAGCCAACGGGTCAGTCGGTCAGTGAGCCTCCGCAGACCGTAACCCGCCTGCCAGCGTAGCTGTGCATCAAGCGAATTCGGCAGTGCCTCAAGAGCTTGACGATATTCTTCGAGACCAAAAATTTCCTGAGCTGCCAGTAACGATTCAACTACAGTACGAGCATCCGCGCCCGTTTCTTCTTGGGCTCGGAACACCGAACTGATGCCGCCGGTATTTACTACATGGTTTGCTACCGTCATGGCAATGATTTGTTTGGCCAATGGGTGGCGCCCAATCGTATCGCCGGCTTGGTTGCGTAGTGTTTGGGGGAAGTAGACGTACAGCCAGTGCTGAAACCATTCGTCGTCAACCAAAGGTGAGTTCAGCAGGTCGTGCATAAGCTGTATTTTGGTATACGAAGCCAAGACCGCCAGTTCCGGAGTGACAAAACCTTTGCCTTCTCGCATACGGTCGCGGATTTGGGTTTCAGCCGGAATAACTTCTTGTTCTCGGTTCAGTCCCGCATGCTCCTCCAACCAGGCAGTATGGCGAATAAATGTTGGAGTCCAGTCCTCTTCGAGGCCCTCTTCTAAACGCAACAGTGCGTTCTGGGCAACGTTAGTGGCCAACACTAGATCGGCAACCTCGTGGGTCATCGATAATAATAAATCGGTGCGATCGGATTCGCTGACAAGACCTTCGGCAAGCATCGTATCGAGCAGAATTTTAATATTGACCTCATGATCTGATGCATCGACACCACCGGAGTTATCGATGGCATCCATGTTAATGAGCACGCCCTGGAGGGCAGCTTCAACACGACCGGCCTGAGTGGCTCCAAGATTTCCGCCTTCTCCGATAACTTTGGCACGTATCTGGTCGCCATTGACCCGAATCGGATCATTGGCCCGATCCCCCACTTGATCCTGGGTTTCTTCACTGGACTTGATATAGGTACCGATACCTCCGTTGTAGAGTAGGTCTACGGGAGCCTGCAAGAGTGCTTTAATAAGTTCATTTGGGGTCAGTTCGGCGACGTCGTCATCCAGGTCAAATACCCGACGCATTTCTTGACTAATTGGTACCGAACGTGCTGATCTATCGAAGACTCCGCCACCTTGCGAAATCAGAGTTGGGTCGTAGTCACGCCAGGTTGACCGTGGCGTGTTGTACAACCGTTCGCGTTCATCAAAGGCAGCATCCGGTTCTGGGTCTGGGTCGATGAAAATATGTATGTGGTTAAAAGCAGCTACAAGTTTGGTGTGGCGTGACCTGCGCATACCATTGCCAAAAACATCCCCGGACATGTCACCGATACCAACGACGGTAAAAGGTTCTGATGCCACATCGATACCCAAGGTTCCGAAATGGGATTTGACCGATTCAAAAGCGCCTCGAGCGGTAATTCCCATACCTTTATGGTCATAACCGACTGAACCACCTGAGGCGAAGGCGTCTCCCAACCAGTGGCCATATTCGGCGGCGATTTCATTAGCAGTATCCGAGAATCCTGCGGTCCCCTTATCTGCCGCCACCACTAGGTAGGAATCGACGTCGTCATGGCGAATAATGTGGTCCCGCGTGATGATGGAAAGTTTTCCATCAATCGTTTTTTGGTTATCGGTGATGTCTAGCATCGCACGCATAAACGTCCGGTACGCTTGTTTGCCGGCAGCCACCCATGCGTTACGATCCACTGCAGGGTTTGGCAAATCGTGAGCAAAAAACCCACCTTTGGCGCCTTCTGGCACGATGACGGCATTTTTGGTTTGCTGGGTTTGAACGAGCGACAGCACTTCGGTGCGAAAGTCTTCTCGCCTATCCGACCACCGAAGTCCACCGCGGGCGATGGCACCGAACCGGAAATGCACCCCGGATACTTCAGGCGAATGTACCCAGATTTCATGGAGCGGCTGAGGCAACGGAGCAAACGGAATCCGTTGT
>DEPX01000080.1:0-3414 GCA_002358975.1 Micrococcaceae bacterium UBA3381
CCAGCAGGGTAAAGCCTAAGAGGATGCGCCGTCGTTTAAATTCTGGGTTGAGGAAGTACAGGCCGGTGAGTAATAACCCGAGCATGAGCGTGTCGTTGTGGGTGCCGGCGATCATGTAGAGGCCGAACAGTGGGTTGGCGATAACGATCCATTGGGCCCAGTCACCGCGGACACCGAACCGGCGTGCCAAACGCGGTACCGCCCACATGCACATGGCCATCCCGGCCAGAAACAGGAACCGGAAACACAAAATTGCCCATTCGGGGCCGCCGTCGGTGATGAACCAGACCAGGCGTGACACGAGTAGAAAGGCCGGTCCGTAGGGTGATGGCGATTGGGCCCATAGCGTGTCGGCGCCGGTCATGAACCAACCGGGTACCGCCGAGATGCCATCGCCGTAGGGATCGTGGCCGGCGTGGAGCAGTCTGCCTTGGGCCAGGTAGGAGAACACGTCGCGGGACATGATGGGAAAGGTCAGCATCAGCGGGGCGGTCCACCACCAGATGGTGCGGTTGAGCACCCGCAATTTTTGGTCGTGGACGACGTGTTGGCCGGGGGTTTCTTTGACACTGCTGGCATCGAGGCCGGTCAATGGTAGTTGCAGGACTTGGCCGAGCCGTAACCAACACCGCACAAGCCATAAACCGCCCAGTACCAGGCTGGCAGCGCAGATCGCCACGCCGGCGATCCAGACTCGCAGAGGGTTGAGGATGGTGGTGCCAGCGAACCAGGAGTTTTGTGCCTGTGGGAGCCACCCCACGCCCCAGGAGGCGACCATGATCAGGCTGGCAGCGATGGTGCCCATCCGGATATAGCGGCTAATATCGGGGTCGGGTGTGGTGGCGACGAAACGCTTACGCATTATTGCCTCGAGTGTTCCCGGTTTGTTTTCCACCGTTGATAGGTAAGAATACCGCGCCGCCAGGTTTGACGCACGTGCCACTGATTTTTGAACATCGGCGAAGTCCAGGGGTCATAGTAAAGCACCCACACGGCCAACACCAGTGAGATCAGCCAGGACAGCTGTTTCATTGCGTCACCAATGTCCAGGAACTGCCAGACATAGAGTTGATCGCCGGCACCATAGGCGATGAAGAACACGACGGTGAAGATCACCCAGCGCAGTTGCCAGTTGGAGCGAATGCCCAGCAGCACAAATAACGGTAGCAACCACAGCAGATACCACGGGTGAATGACCGGTGAGAGCACAACGATGGCGGCAAACGACCAGGTTGCGCGGACCAGAATGTGCTGGGTTTTGCCCCAAAACATTAAGATCACCACGACGACGACCGATAGCACCCGGCCGGCTAACCGCACCGCGGATATGACCAGTTCGCCGTCGCCCCAGCCGAATTCTACGACTATTATCCGAGCGAATTCGCTCAATGCTCCGACCGGTGCCCAATAACTGAAGATGGATCCGGTACCGGCGATGACCTTAACCCATTCCAGCCCGTAACCATTGAGCCACCCGACGAGGACCATGATCACAGTGGTCAGACCTAGAGTCATGGCCCAGTGCCCAATAATCCTACGCCACGAAGCGTTGCGGCCAGCCCACCACAACCCAATAAACGGTAGCAGCACAATGGAGATGAGTTTCATCCCGATGGAGACGGTCATTAGGGTGACCGCCAGCAGGCCGCGACCTCGCCAGACGGCGTAGATGGCCGCCAGCATGAACCCGACCATCAGCGAATCGTTGTGCCCGGAGGCCACAAACGAAATGATGAATAACGGATTGGCCGCAGCTATCCATTGGGCACGTGCCGGATCCCAGCCTTGCATTTCAGCCAGTTTGGGTAGGTAGTACATGATCATTGCCACGCCAACCAGGGAGACCAATCGGAAGAGGAAGATCGCCATATCCGGTTGGTCAACACCTGTTATGCGTACCACGGCGGCTTCAATCCACAGGAACATGGGCCCATATGGTGTAGCGTCTTCAGCCCACATGGTGTCGGTGCCCAGTTGGAACCAGTTGGGCAGATTCGAGATACCACTTTCGTAGGGGTTTTGTCCGGCTAATACTTGGCGGCCTTGATTCAGGTAGGCCAGCATGTCACGAGAGAAAATGGTTAATGCGAAAAGTTGTGGCACACTCCATATCGCTACCGCCCAGTTAATGGTGCGCATCCCGCCGACAGCGAATTCATATTTGCCACGAAACTGGTGTGCCGGACGGCGTAGGACCCGGCCGAGCCGCAACCAGCCCCAGATCATGCCCCAGGCCCCCACGGTCAGCAGGACTGTACCGGTGATGACGCCAGTTTCGGTAGTTCGAAACGGTGCCAACCATTGGGTAGCGTTAATGACTGAGTTTTGTGCAACCCACCCGACCGATAACGATCCGATGGTCAGCAACACCGAACCCAGTAAACCCACTGTAATAGCAGGCCAAACCGACCTTTTGGTATCAGCACGAGCATGTTCCAACGTGGTCATTAACAGCTTTCCATCGGACAGTTTGGTATCAATGACTTTGGGCATCAATGTATCAGCGGCGGTCGGTAGGCTTAGCATCGACACCTGAAGTAGGAGAAATATCTTGGATAACCCAAATACGCCCAAACCATTCGAGCCAGCCTCCGAAGCTGCAAAAGATCAAGACCGCAACCTGGTCTGGCTCGATGCCGAAATGACCGGGCTTTATCCTGACGTTGACGCGCTGGTTGAAGTGGCCATCATCATTACCGACGCTGATCTGAATGTTTTAGACGACGGCATCGATATCATCATCAAACCACCAGCAGCAGCCATTGAACAGATGGATCCGGTGGTCGTGGAAATGCACCGAAATAATGGTCTTGCTGAGCAATGGCAAAACGGTGTCAGCGCAGCCGAAGCAGAACAACAACTTCTGGACTATGTCAAACAGTACTGCCCAGAACCACGCACCGCATTATTGGCAGGTAATACGGTTGGCCAAGATCAGCGTTTCCTTTTTGCTGAGATGCCAAATTTGGCAGCACATCTGCACTACCGCATCGTGGATGTCTCCTCTATTAAAGAGCTTGCCAAGCGCTGGTTCCCCAATGCCTATGCCAAGGCACCCGATAAGCTTGGCAACCATCGCGCTCTGGGTGATATTACTGATTCAATTAACGAACTGCGCTACTACCGCGAAGCAATCATGGTCACTCCCCCGGGCCCCTCGGTCGATGATGCTCGTAAAGTGCGTGACGAACTCGTGTTGTACACCGAGCCGGATCAGACTCACAAGCAGGATTAGGCAAATCGCAAAATCTGGGCTATAGTAATACGCGTTGCCTAATGGCAATCATCGTTGAGAATTTCTCGACGTGGTGGGTGTAGCTCAGTCGGCAGAGCGTCTGGTTGTGGTCCAGAAGGTCGCGGGTTCAATCCCCGTCACTCACCCCACTCAGATCGGTGCTAGCATGCGCAAGTGCT
>DEPX01000080.1:3490-4360 GCA_002358975.1 Micrococcaceae bacterium UBA3381
ATGTATAAGAGCCCACCGTGCCAACCGGATCAAAGAAATCATTGAAAACCAACGCCACAAGACTGCCCTAAAAGTCCTTGACGCATGGAAAGAATCTAACGGCCTCGCGTTGCGTGACTGGTTCAAGCGTCAACTAGAAATCAAAGCAATTGAAGTCGAAGACGGCACCATTTTCGAATACGAAAAAGAAGCCGAACGCACCTAGATGCCACGGCTTGGTGACTTCCCATTAAAATCTATGGCCATTGACTGATTGTTTAGTAGAGAGACCAGCCCTCAAACCGGTCAAATAAGGGCCCAGAAAAATCTGCCAACGTTAGCTTCGTGTGGACATGCGTGATGGCGACGACGAATAACTACAACACCCTATGCCCCGGACGTATGTTCGGACGATGATGCCCGGAGACCCAACTGCACCGCTTTTGGACGACTCCAGGTCTTCGGATTAATCGGAAATTCCAGCAACCGCGGATCAACCATCTCAACCATCCTCAACGCCGCCGCATCAGCACGACGCGACGCAAACGGTGCCCCCAGCATTGCTTCAAAAACGCGACGAGAATTATAAGGAATAAACGGTTCAGCATAAAAATCCCGTTCACTCATCGCCACCCCCTGCCACGTAGCCATCCGGTGCTCCCAGTAAAACTGATCAAACGGATCCAATATGCCAGCCACCACATCGACCCCCGTGTCATCGATAAACGCCTGAAAAGCGTCCCGAGAGACCTTGTGAAACGTGTCAGCACCGAACTCATCGATGAGACGATCTACTTCCTTGCCTACTTTCATGTGATGCAAACCGGCCATAGAGTCCGCAGTTACCGGGGCTGCCGCGCCTCTATTCCGCTGCGGCGTGTAGTTGCTACG
>DEPX01000098.1:0-2339 GCA_002358975.1 Micrococcaceae bacterium UBA3381
GTATGCACCAGGTGTGCGCCGTCGTCGGTGATGAGTCGACCGGCAAAAGCCAAGTCACGATCCAACCAAGAGTTGACCAGTGCGCCACCGTAGACTTCCACACCTACGCGACGGTATCCGGCAGAGGTGTTATCCGGTCTGGGTTTGACGCGGAAGGTCGGCGAATCGGTGTGTGCCCCAACAATGCGGAACGTCGGGGGCTCGGGAAGGTTTTCGGGGATGCGCCAGACGATGACGGCGCCCTCGCGGACCCGCACGTACCCGCCGGGGGCACTGGGTAGCGGGCCCGGGGTGTCGTCGACGACGGTAAATCCGGCGGCGGTGGCGCGGGCGGCCACTTCGGTGGTCACGTGGTACGGGGTTGGGCAGGTGTGAATAAAGTCGGCTAAATCATCAAGGTAGCTGGTCATGCTTCGAGTCTAAGCGTTTGGCATCCAGGCTGTCTTGAACGTGTGCGGCACCGTGTGGAGTGCGGCGCAACACCAACACGTCGTCGACGCCGTCGAACTCAGCGGCTATCGGGTCGTCGACGGGCAGTTGTGGGTGATGCTGTTCGTCAAGGATGGTGCGCACCGGGTCGTGGGTAGGGTCGTACATGTCGACGATGACACGGATGATCAGGTAGATCAGTACGGTGACGTGCAGTGCCACGCTGGCCAGGTAGATTTTTTCATCCATCAGATGTTGGGTTTCGTATTCGGAAGCTTGGCCCGATAAGAATCCCCAGATGGCCCAAAAGTGCAGTACTTCGGCTACGGAGAAGATTAGGAAGTCGCGCCAGTTCGGCAGGGCCAGTACCAACAGTGGGATCAGCCAGAGCACAAACTGGGGCGAATAGACCTTATTGACCAAAATGAAGGCCGCAACAATCAAAAATAGCAGTTGAGCCAGGCGCGGGCGTTGCCGTGTGGTGAGTCCGATAATCGTGATGATTCCGCAAGCAACAACGAAAGCCCAAAACGCGTACACGGATAGTTGTTCGCCGCTGATCTGAGTGCCGGTGGACATGCCATAGGCGTGCCACAGCGACGACCAGCCCGGCGCACGTTCAGCCGAGTAGGTATAGAAGACAGACCAGGCGTCCGGGTTGAAGACCATCAGCGGCAGGTTAACCAGTGTCCAGGTACTCACAGCACCAACAGCGGTAATGAGCAAAGGGTAGTATCGACCGGTGCGGATGGCCAGGACGATGATAGCGCCTAGCAGGAACAAGGGGAAGATTTTCACGGCGGTGCCCAATCCGATGAGGACTCCAGCCCACCCGTAGCGGCGTTGGGCAAAGGCCCACATGGCCGCTAGCAGCAGGGCGACGGCCCACATATCCCAATTAATGAACCCGGCGAAGATAATCCCCGGGGCAACCGCGACCATGGTTGCATCCCAATATCGTAGACCTGCCAGCTTGGCCACCAATATGGTGATGACCATCCACAGGGCGACTACAGCCAAAAAGTTGAGGTCGTAAAAGATCAGATTGGTACCGGCTTCCACCCCAAGAATTTCGGCCAGCGCAGCAAGGCCGTGAGCGACCCAGGCGAGGAGGGACGCAATCACGGCGATCAGCACGGGGTATTCAAATGTGCTGTCGGCACGGAAAGGGGCCCACGGGTCATCGGCGAAACCGCGTGAGGTCCACAGTCCCGTCCAGTCCGCGTAGCAGCCACCGAAATAGACCTCGGGTGCGCCCCAGCCACCCACCCGGCACGGAGACTTGAGTACCGCAGCAACCACGGCGGCCAGGGTTACCAGTAGGATGAGGATGCGCGCCGGGGTAAACCTGGTGCGAATTCGCCCAGCGATAGTGTATTTGCCGCGCGGTGAAATTCGGTTGTGGCCGGAACCGGCGTGCTGTGACCTCGGGTTGTTTGCCGTCAACATGTCGTGTTCACTCGCCATGAGCAAAAGTCTACCGATATAGGTGGTTACACCGCATCACGGGAAGCGTACGGCCGATAATCTGTCGTACAATACAAAAGATTCACGGCTTAAACACATCATCCAAGGAGTCTCGTGCTGTCCAACCAAAAAGTTCGCGTGGCAATCGCCGGTCTGGGCAACTGCGCTACCTCACTCATCGAAGGCGTTGAATACTACAAAAACGCCGCACGTGACGACACAGTTCCGGGCCTTATGCACGTACAATTCGGCGACTATCATGTTTCCGATCTTGAATTTGTCACCGCGTTTGAAGTCGACGCCAAAAAAGTTGGCCTCGACATTTCACAAGCGATGCGCGCCTCAGAAAATAACACCATCAAACTCACTCAGGTCCCAGAGACCGGTGTCAAAGTACTGCGCGGGCCAACTCTGGATGGACTAGGCAAATATTATCGTGAAAC
>DEPX01000098.1:2408-2983 GCA_002358975.1 Micrococcaceae bacterium UBA3381
GATCAGGTCGATGTCCTGGTTGCCTATCTGCCGGTAGGCTCCGAGCAGGCCGCTAAACATTATGCCCAGGCCGCCATGGATGCCGGTGTTGCTTTTGTCAACGCGTTACCGGTGTTCATCGCGTCGGATCCAGCATGGGCCCAGAAGTTTACTGACGCGCAGGTGCCCATTGTTGGTGACGACATCAAATCCCAAATTGGTGCAACCATCACCCACCGCGCACTGGCGGCGCTCTTTGAGTCCCGCGGTGTCACCGTGGACCGCACCTACCAGCTCAATGTTGGTGGCAACATGGACTTCAAAAACATGTTGGAACGCGAGCGCCTGGAATCCAAGAAGATTTCCAAAACCCAAGCGGTGACTTCCAATATGAAGGCCGACCTTGCCGCTGACGACGTCCACATTGGCCCGTCGGATTATGTGTCCTGGTTGGATGACCGCAAGTGGGCTTTTGTGCGCTTAGAAGGCCGCAACTTTGGTGACGCTCCGGTATCGCTGGAATATAAGCTCGAGGTCTGGGATGCACCGAACTCGGCCGGTGTGATTATCGATGCGATTCGTGCCGCAAAGATTGC
>DEPX01000098.1:3072-7853 GCA_002358975.1 Micrococcaceae bacterium UBA3381
GCCTTCATCGCCGGGGATATCGAACGCTAAGCCACAAACCCCATTGGTTATTCGCGCCACCGGAGAACCCCGGTGGCGCGTTTTTATAGCGCTACTTTTTAAACGCGTATGCTGCTAAGGCGCCAGCTAGGGCAAGGTTCTTTCGGAAGTGGATCCGCTGTGGAACCCGCTTACTCTCTTCGGATTCCTTCCAGTATGGATGTCCTGCTGCTGAAGTGGGCAGCAATGACAGTGCTAATCCAGCAGCACCTACTCGTGCGCAGATACCTGTGGCTAAGGCTGCCCCACCAGCAATCATCGCCGCACCGTTAAGTCGCACAGCTAATTCGGGTTGAGGCACCCCGAGAGCTTCCACGGCCTGTACTCTTCCGCCGGGCTCTTTAGCGGCTTCATAACCAAACATCATAAAAGTAGTACCGACGACTACTCTGCCGAGTGTGTTCACAATTTTCATACAGTCCTCCAAAAATACTTGAGGCCGCATAACGGCCTCGACTTCATCGAGGATACATTTTCATCTGACTGACCTTAGGTACGTGAACTCTTGCGTCGCGAAAGACTGAGCCCAATGGTGGCTCAGATTGATCGGAGCGCGAGTTGTCCGTGTTTTTTGGCTTTCGCCATCTGTACTAGCAGCACGGCTATACCGATGCCGGCACCAAGTAGCGAGAACATCATGTCACTATTGAGCATCATAATCGCGCCTACGCCCATAATGATGGCCAGATACCAGGACATGTTCACCATGAAGTGTTGTTCCATGGCAGTACACAATAAGAGGATGCCGATTAACGCGGTTGCAACCACAGCGATGCCTTGGCCAACTGAGACGTCACGCAGCAGGAGTTCAGGGCTGTAAGCGAATATATATGGGATAACGAAACCGGCGGCGGCAAGTTTCAACGCGGCGAATCCGGTGCGCATCGGATTGCCACCTGAAATGCCGGCTGCAGCAAAAGCTGCCAGGGCAACCGGTGGGGTGATGTTAGCGAACAGTCCGAAATAAAACACGAAAAGATGAGCGACGATGGGTTCCACACCCAGCGTGGTTAACGCCGGCGC
Organism: Micrococcaceae bacterium UBA3381; assembly: GCA_002358975.1. Lineage (GTDB taxonomy): Bacteria > Actinomycetota > Actinomycetes > Actinomycetales > Micrococcaceae > Yaniella. Next base: position 4,135 of record DEPX01000098.1, read on the forward strand.
AGCCATGGTGGCTGTCACGATATATGCCGGAATTGATGGTAGGCCCATTCCCAGCACCAGACAGGCCAGCATGGTGAACACCAAGGTCCAAAAGAGGATACCCCCGGATAGCGAGACGATGGCTCCGGCCAGGGTCACCCCGAAGCCAGATAGCGTAACCACTCCGACAATGATGCCCACAGCTGCACATGCCGCTGCCACGCCTAAGGTCTGTCGCACGCCGTCTTCCAGTGCGCCAATAATGTCTGTGATGTTCATGCGTGTACTTTTGCGCAGTGTGGCGATAATGACAGTGACAATGATGGTCAATAATGCTGAATACAGGATTGTGCGCCCAGAAAAGAACAGCATATAGATCAAAAACAGCAGCGGGATTAGCAGATGTCCGCGTTCTTTCAGCACGTCCCAGACTGCAGGTAAGTTTTCACGGGACACACCCTTGAGGCCTTCTCGCGTGGCACGCAAGTGGATTTGGACGATCAGGCTGATGTAGTACAGCAGGGCTGGAACAATGGCGGTAATCGCCACGGTTGTGTAGGGCACGCCCAGTGTTTCCGCCATGATAAATGCTGCCGCACCCATCACCGGTGGCAGGATTTGTCCGCCAACCGACGCCGTGGATTCCACCGCGCCGGCAAAGGTTCTGGAGTAGCCAACCTTTTTCATCATCGGGATCGTAAAGGCCCCGGTGGATACAACATTGGCGATTGCAGAACCGTTGATAGATCCCATGAAGCCTGAGGCTATGGCCGCCACTTTGGCGGGGCCACCGCGGGTTTGGCCGGCAATGGCCAGCGCCAGATCATTGAACAGGGCGGACATGCCAGATTTGGCAAGGAAGGCACCGAAGAGAATGAACAAAATGATGTAGGTGGCCGATACTCCGATCGCAGTACCAAAGATGCCTTCTGTTGTGGCCAGGAAGTTATACGCCATGGTGTCCCAGTCGTAACCACGATGTCGCAAAATTCCGGGCATATCCCGTCCGAAGAATCCAAAGAGGATAAACAGGATGGCCAGTATCGGTAACGCTATACCTGAGACCCGGCGGGCTGCCTCTAGCACGAGGACGACGAGCAAGGTGGCCACTAGGATATCGGTTCCGCTAAATCGGCCGGCTTGGAGGACAACCTGCTCATAGTTGATACCCAAGTACAGGGTGGGTATGACCGACAGTACGGCTAAGGCCGCGTCGATAAGATGCCACATCTTACCCTGTGCCTTAAGAAATGGCGGATAGAGCAAGAAGATCAAAAAGAGGATGGCGCTGACGTGAATGGAACGATGAATCAGCGTTGGCGGCGTACCAAAATAGGCGGTGTACATGTGGTAGAGCGCCAGAAATACTGCCACAGCGGTAATCAGCATTGCCAGCGGTCGCCACGTCGTTGTACGTGTTCGTGATTCAGCATCATATTGTGCTGCGATTTCGGCGGCGGCTGCTTCCTGAGCTATGCGTTGTTCATCACTTTGTGGCGCCATCGGCGTCTCTTGTGGTGAAACTTCGAGTGGTTCTGTGGATCCGGAATTCTTGGTGTTCATGACGGTCTCAGTTCCAATTGTTGGTGATCGGGAAGCGTCATCGCGTCAATAAGGGTTTCGTCGCCGTCGATGGCTATACGGTAATCGACGTCGTGGGAGTGTACCCATCGGATAGCCTCAAACGGTTTATCAATGTCTTCGATGATGATCTGATCTCCGTCGTGTCGAAGGGTACCTTCGTCCATGGGCATGCCGGCCCCATAAGAACTAAAGACGGTACGAATCAACGAAAACTCGTCACCGGTAAGTTCGAAGGTATCGCTCCACCGGGTCAGCTCAATGGAGTGTGTCCATGACAGGGTGACTTCTGCTCCGATATTCACTTCCACTTCTGCATACACCTGGTGGGTGCGCTGATGGCGACATACCAGTGTTCGATGCTTGGATGTACATCCGACCAGTGAAACCCCGAGGGCTGACGCCGCGACAGTTACAGCAATGGTGCCAAACTGCCGCCGCGTCATGTCGCCTGCGATCATGCGTCGTCGGGAATTTCTACATCGTGTTCTTCAAGGTACTTCTTGGCACCCGGGTGCAACGGCACGGTGAGACCTTCGGTTGCCTCTTCTAACGTGATCTCTTCGGCGGCTGCGTGGGAGTTGTGGATGGCATCAAGGTTGTCGAAGAAAACCTCCGTGATGTCATATACCGCATCTTCACTGAGTTCTGAACTTGCCATCAAATGGTTCATGACCCCTACTGTCTCAACGTCTTCGGTTTGTTGGTAGGTGTCGCCTGGGATCTCATCCTCAATAAAGAATTCGTGTTCAAGGAGTGTGTCTTTGCCCTCTCCCTCGATCGGCACGATAATGAAATCGGTGTTGGTAGCGAGTTCTGTCAACGCTGGGTTGGGTACGCCCGAGGTAACGAATGCGGCTTCAATATGGCCGTTGGACATTTGATCTGTTGCCTCAGCGTAGGACAGGAAGTCCGCCTCCATATCGTCGTAGGACATATCGTAGGCTTCCAAAACTAACTGGGCGTTGAGTTCTACGCCGGAACCAACGTCTCCGACCGCGACGTTACGGCCGGCGAGGTCATCAATGGATTCGATACCTGATTCGGTGGTTGCCACGACCTGTACGGTGTTGGGATAGAGTGCGGCGATGGCCATGAGGCCTTCACGTGCATCATCTTCGAATGGCCCGCTACCTTCAAGCGCCTGAGCGTTGGCATCGCCCATGGTAAAGGCCAGTTCTGCGTTGTTATCGGTGAGTAGGTTAATGTTTTCGGCCGATGCACCTGTGGCTTGGACTGAGCTATCCGATCCCAGTTCGTCTTCCAGTAGGTCTGAGAAGGTTGCCCCAACCTGGTAGTAGACGCCCGAAGAACCGCCGGTAGCGATCGTGAGGAATTCAGCGTCCTGGTCGCCGGCACCTTCTGCGTCATTGTCTCCGCCGTTATCATCGCCGCCACATGCGGTCAGCACAAGCACTGATGCAGCCAAGACTCCGGTTGCTTTGGCCAACAGTTTTCGCCGACTGGCCTGGACAGCATTAAACGTTTGCCTGAAGATCATCTGATACCCCTTCGGTGTGTTTCGGTGCCCACCTTCGCGGTAGGAACTATCTCATCAGTGGGCGTGATAAATGTCACTTGCGTTAGGAACCTACTATACAGATTCAGCTTCACTCAAGGACTCAGCACGCACCCGAGCGCGTTGGCAATCCCATCCGAGCATGGTGACGAAACGGACCGAAGCGGAACGTTCAGAATAACAATCAATGTGAATACATATACTTGACACATTCATCTATTAACGCTTGGATATGAGGTGACCTGAACCACATAAAGGAGTGCCTGTCATGAGCGTCTCATCGACAACCACTGACCCCAATGCAGCACTTGGGCAACTGAGCCCGAAACAGCAGCGCAAGGAATCACGCCGGGTGATCCTGTCCAGTTATTTGGGCTCATCCATCGAGTACTATGACTTTTTGCTCTACGCCTCGGCCTCAGCGCTCGTCTTCCCAACGGTCTTCTTCGATAACCTGGACCCCCTAGCCGGCACCATTGCCTCCTATGGCACCTTTGCTGCCGGCTATCTTGCACGCCCACTCGGCGGGGCAATCTTTGGTCACTTCGGTGACAAGCTGGGCCGTAAAAAGATGTTGGTACTGTCGATGTTCATCATGGGTATCGCCTCAACACTGATTGGCCTGGTCCCGGGTGCTGCC
>DEPX01000098.1:7930-8952 GCA_002358975.1 Micrococcaceae bacterium UBA3381
GAATGGGGTGGTGCCGCGCTGATGGCTCTTGAGCACTCGGAAAAAGGCCGGCGCGGTTTCGCTGCATCATTCACGAACGCCGGTGCACCAACCGGGGCGGCACTAGGAACCTTTGTGCTGGGTACGTTTGCCGCTATCTTACCTGCCGATGCCTTTTTGGTCTGGGGCTGGCGTGTACCGTTCCTGTTATCTTTCGTACTGTTAATCGTCGGCATGGTCGTCCGCTCGAAGATTTCCGAGTCACCAATTTTTCTTGCCGCCCTTGCCAAAGAGGAACAAGACCAGGACAAACCAAAAAATAAGCTACCGATCCTCCAGGTACTCCGTCGTCCCAAAGCACTGATTCTGACCATGCTGGCCGGTGCTTCCGGTTTCGCTCTGCAAGTCCTCCTATCAACCTTCTCCGTCAGCTATGCCACTGAATACGGTGCCGAACGTTCCGCTGTGCTCTATGCTTTCGCAATTGCTTCGGTCGCCTCAGTATTCTTTGTGGTGTTTTTCGCACACATTTCCGACAAACTTGGACGACGCCCCGTCATGCTAGTTGGTCTGGTACTGTTCGTGGCGTTTCTCAAACCATTCTTTAGCATGCTGGAATCCAATAACTGGTTTCTGATTTTCGCTGCATTCACCATTGCCTTGGCACTTCACGCCGTGATCTTTGGACCGCTGGCTGCTTTCATCTCCGAACAGTTCGGTACCGGCTCCCGGTACACAGGAGCTTCACTTGGTTATCAGTTGGCAACTTTGATCGGCGCCGGCTTCACCCCGAGCATTTTGGCTTCACTGTATGCCTCTACTGACGGTACCTCTGTGACCCCGGTGATTATGTACCTAACCGGTTTGGCCGTTGTTTCGGCGGCAGCCATTTTACTTACGCGCGAATCCAAGGATCTCGATCTACAAGCACATGAGGCCTAATCGCCTTTAGCAACAAAAAGCCGGAATAGGGACGCACACGCGTTTCAGAGGTTTACATTGGATACGAGATACCTCTGACAAAAGGAAGCTATGAACACCCG
>DEPX01000098.1:9024-13073 GCA_002358975.1 Micrococcaceae bacterium UBA3381
TTATTGCGCTAATCCACCCGTTTTTTGATGCGTCTCGGTGGCTAATGGTGCACTTGGTCGCCCTGGGTGGGTTTACCCATTCGATTATGGTTTGGAGTGTGCACTTCACCAATGCACTTCTCAAGACCAAACAGGTTGAGACCCGGCGAGTACAAAATATCCGGTTGGGTCTACTGCAACTAGGGATGCTCGCGGTATTCATTGGGGTACCCACGGCCTGGTGGTGGCTGACAATAGTCGGTGCAGCAGCTATTTCTGGGGTCATTTTGTGGCATGCAGTCATGTTGGTGCATCGTTTACGTATCGCACTGCCTGCACGGTTCCGGATCAGTGTGCGCTATTATGTGGTTGCTGCACTATTCCTGCCCATAGGGGCAACGTTCGGGGTACTGCTTGCCTATGGATTCCCGGGCTCGTGGCACGCTAAATTCCTGGTGGCCCACACTATGGTTAACCTTTTGGGCTGGGTGGGATTAGCCATCTTAGGCACATTAGTCACCTTATGGCCCACCATGTTGCGGACCAGGATGGCAGAAGGTGCCGAGACAGCATCCATTCGGGCGCTGCCCATTTTGTCAGCGGGCTTGGTCGTCATCGTATTGAGCCCACTGGTGGATCTTCGGTGGCTGGGTGTCGTCGGGGTGGCCGTGTATTTATTGGGCACAGTCATCGTCTATGTACCCATAGTTCAGGCTGCACGGCACAAGGTCCCGCACTCCTTTCCCACCTTTTCGGCAACCGCAGCGCTTATCTGGCTACCGATTGCACTGATCACTCTTGCGGTGAAGATCGTGGCCAACGGTTGGGACGCCTTAGCCACCAGTTACGGTGCACTGACGGTGATGTTTCTTGTGGGTTTTGCTTTACAGATGCTGTTTGGAGCCCTCAGCCATTTGGTTCCGGTGGTCATCGGCGGAGGCCCTCGCCCGGTGAAAGCTGGGATCGCCGAACTCAATCGGCTCGGTACCTGGCGGGTATGCACCACCAACTTGTCCATCGGGCTGTGCTTACTGCCGGTGCCATCCCTGGTGCGGGTAGTCGTATCGTGTATCGGGCTGATCGCACTTGCACTCACGCTCGTGCTGATCCTGCGGGCAATCTTCGTCATGATCCGCACAAAACGGCAGCTTAAAGCCCAACCAACCCCTGCGGCTACTGGCGAGAAGTCAGCAATTACGACACCTACATTTTCACTACGTCAGCTCATGGCTTCGGTGATCGTTGTCGCTTTGGGCTCCGGGCTTGGTATCGGTTTAGATCCCAGTGCTGCTGGGTGGGGTACTTCGTCGGGCGGTTCCAGTGATGTAGAGCCAACCGGCGAAGTCACCCGAGTGGAGGTGACAATGGCCAATATGCGTTTTACTCCCGAGACGATTGATGTGCCAGCAGGAAACGAGCTCATTATCGAGTTAACCAACACCGATGCCTCAGAAGTACACGATCTAACACTGGAAAACGGTGTCTCCTCGGAGCGGCTGTCTCCCGGAGAATCTGCCACGGTAGATGTCGGGGTGGTCAACGAAGACATCGAAGGCTGGTGTTCCGTTGCAGGCCACCGCCAGATGGGCATGGTCTTTGATATCCATGCGGTAGATAATGCTGCCCCTACCGAAACTGATACGTCAGCCAATGATAGGGCGCACTCGACTACGCAGGACACCACAGATCTGGACTTTCAAGCCGCTTGGTCACAAGAGTTTGAAGGCTACGACCCGGAACTTGCGCCAGCATCATCTGCAACCACACATGACTACACTTTTGAAGTCACCGAAGAGCCAATTGAAGTCGCTCCGGGTGTCCGGCAAACTCGTTGGACGTATAACGGTGATTCTACCGGCCCAACCTTACGGGGCAAGATCGGTGATACGTTCAAGATCACCCTGGTCAATCACGGCAGTATGGGCCATTCCATTGATTTTCACGCTTCACACCTGGCACCAGATGAGCCGATGCGAACCATCGCCCCCGGAGAATCCTTGGAATACGAGTTCACCGCTGAGCGGGCCGGGGTTTGGATGTATCATTGCGGTACCGCTCCCATGACGGCCCATATTGCTGCTGGTATGGCCGGGGCAGTTATCATCGATCCACCCGATGTAGATCCGGTGGATCATGAGTACGTGATGACACAGTCAGAGTTGTATCTGAGTGACGATACGAATGTTGATCCTGAAAAAGCGCTCAGCGACAACACGGATGCCGTGATGTTTAACGGCTATGTCAATCAGTACATTGATCGGCCCATCGAAGTTGCCACCGGAGATCGAGTACGTTTTTGGGTGCTCGATATCGGACCGAATAGACCACTAAGTTTCCATATCGTTGGTGGGCAATTCGATACCGTCTATAAAGAGGGCACGTATTTATTACGCGATGGTCGAGGGCCATTGGACCCGCCTGATTATGATGCGGCTGGGGCACAAGCGCTGGATTTGTTGCCGGCCCAGGGAGGGTTTGTGGAACTTGAATTCCCTGAGGCCGGTCACTATACAATGATCAACCACGTCATGGCCGATGCTGAACAGGGTGCTTCAGGCATAGTAGAAGTCCACGACTAGGCGCAACGTAGCTGATATGGGGCCTAGGTTGTACGATGGCGCCGTGACCGATTATCAAATAGATACCGATGCCTTGCTGGCCAAACACCGTAAACTGGCCCTTGGGCTCAAAACGATCACTTCAGCCGAGAAGATGACGGCCCGCAGCTTTGAACTCTATGGTCCCACAAATATTGCTGACTGGGCGAAATGGTTGGGCCGTTCCAAGAACTTTCCGGCACGGTCACAGTTGGGCCAGGTGGTTCAGGCCCATCAACAATTGCTGAGCAATTACGGTGTGTATGGTTGGCTGCAGATACTGCTAACCGGTGCGGTCTACCAATACCAGCGAGATCTCAACACCGCGGGTCGCGCGGCTGATGCCACCTATTTATCTCGACAGCATGTCGACGATATGTGCCGCTTAGGCACCCACGTTGTACTCAACTATGGTGCACCAACGGTGGCCAATCGTCAGCTGCTGGCCCATTTCATGTCCGGCAATTATGCTCGACTTATCGAACGCGTGCTGCCTGGTGTTGGCCAACAACTGGAACAAGACCTCAGTGTTGAGGCCTTAGAACGAGGCGCGGATCCGGTGTTTCGACTACCACAGCAGGCGTTGAACCTCAGCGTTGTTCATGAGCTGGATTTGCGCACCATGGATGCCAATGAGCCGGTCAATGACGACGGCTTCTCCTACTGGCCGTCGTCGATTAGACCAGAAGCTGTTTCAACGCTGGCCGAGGCCGAACAGCAAATGATTCACGAACTGACGATGCTCACTCGAGCCCTGCAGGATGATTCGGTACCAGCACCGTGGGATGATGCTGCGTTGGTGCGTGCACGTTTGGAAGCCACCATGGGGGTAGCTTGGGCTTCGCAGTGTCTATCACCGCATCCCGAAGTCGCCTCAGAGGAGCATCGGGCGATGTATATCGAAGACTTGGTGGCCCGGGTTGAGCAGCTCCAAGACCGCGGAATGCTTGGCACGATCTCGGCCGATATGTTTCAAACCCGCCAGCTCGTGGAGGACGCCGCCACCGAGGAACCAGCAACGCTGATGCTCTATGAGCGGGCCCAACGCCAATCGGTAGATAATACTGCGTGGGTGTTGTTTAACTGGGTGCCCGATATTCAAACGGCAGGTTTCTTAACACAGCTACTGTTGGACTACCAGTTCGACGCTTTTTTCGATGAGCTAGAAAGGCTCTAAACCTATGATGACTCCTACTACGCTGCCGAACCTTTGCGTTGTTCAAGCGTGCTTGCGGGTGCAGAAATACATTCCACACCCGCTGTAGCTGAAGGGGTTTAGAACAGCCCGACGATGTTGCCTTCGTCGTTGATATCCATGTGGTCTGAGGCTGGTTTGGTAGGCAACCCGGGCATGGTCATCATGGCTCCGGTCAACGCGACTACGAAACCGGCACCGGCACGAACATTAAGTTCACGCACGGTCACACGGAACCCTTCCGGTGCACCCAGTGTTTTCGGGTCGTCACTAAAGGA
>DEPX01000193.1:0-440 GCA_002358975.1 Micrococcaceae bacterium UBA3381
GGCATGCTCTCCAATGAGGCCGGGATGGGCTCGGTGCCCAATGTTGGAGCGACGTCATCGGTGAGTCATCCGGTCAAACAAGGATTAGTGCAAACACTGGGCGTATATTTTGATACCCTACTGGTCTGCTCTATCACAGCCTTTATCGTACTGGTCGCGTTCCCGGATGTCTCAGCCGGCGGGGAGGGATTGGTTATGGTTCAGGAATCGATGACGTCCAACTTCGGTGCATTGGGTGCATCGATACTGGCGGCCATCATGTTCTTGTTAGCGTTCACTTCGGTGTTGGGGAACTATTCTTACGGTGAAGCGAATATGAACTACCTCACCCGGAGCAGGGGCTGGCTGATGGCGTTTGGTTGGGCTGTGACGGTGATGGTGTTTATCGGGTCGGTTATCACCGTTGAGCTTGCGTGGTCGATTGCAGGGGTTTCGATGAT
>DEPX01000193.1:550-6475 GCA_002358975.1 Micrococcaceae bacterium UBA3381
AACCCCGTCTTCCTTGCCTCAGATTTACCTGAAATCGACAACGTTGAATGTTGGGTGGAAGAAGACGTGCAAGATTACCTGGATGCCCAGGAGCAATCAAGTACGCGGCCCTGAGGATGACTGCTCAGCAGCGGGCTTCACTGAACGTCCCAGTGCAAAAAGCGCGATTCGTGCACACTAAGATGAATGCGGTGAGCAGTGCGCTCACGACAATGTTTTCCTATTATTGAAAGTGTGTCGTTCGTGTCCAAACCAGTAGTGCTAATCGCAGAAGAACTCTCTCCGGCTACCATGGATGCCCTTGGGACCGACTTCGAGATTCGCCACACCGATGGTTCCGACCGTGACCAGCTGCTACCAGCGATTGCTGAGGCTGAGGCCGTGTTGATCCGTTCAGCCACTACCATGGATGCGGAGGCAATCGGGGCCGCGAAAAATCTCAAAGTCGTCGCACGTGCTGGTGTTGGCCTGGATAACGTTGACACACAAGCCGCTACCGAAGCCGGGGTCATGGTGGTCAATGCGCCAACCTCAAATATCATTTCGGCAGCAGAACTGACCTGTGGACACATCCTTTCTGCTGCGCGCCATATCGCACCGGCCAATGCCTCACTCAAAGACGGCCAGTGGAAACGTTCGGCCTATAAAGGAATCGAGCTCTACCAAAAAACCCTGGGTGTTATCGGACTGGGACGCATCGGCTCGCTGGTTGCCGAACGCATGAAATCGTTTGGAATGAACATTGTCGCATATGACCCTTACGTCACAGCTGCACGCGCTCAGCAAATCGATGCCAAGCTAGTAAGCCTGGATGAGCTGTTAGAGACTTCGGACTTTGTCACCATTCATATGCCTCGCACCCCAGAGACCTTGGGCATGATCTCCGATGAGCAATTCAAGATCATGAAAGACACCTCATACGTGATTAATGTTGCCCGCGGTGGCCTCATTGATGAAGAAGCATTGGGCCGGGCTTTGGAAAGTGGTCTCATTGCTGGTGCCGGTATCGACGTCTTCGTCAATGAACCAGCACAGGACCTCCCATTTTTCGACTATGATTCAGCTACCGTGACCCCGCACCTGGGTGCCTCCACCGAAGAGGCCCAAGAAAAAGCTGGTGTGGCCGTTGCCAAATCAGTCCGTCTTGCCCTTGCCGGTGAATTAGTACCCGACGCCGTCAACGTCGCCGGCGGTGTGATCGACCCGTACGTGCGCCCGGGCATCCCGCTGACTGAAAAACTGGGACGGATTCTGTCTGCGGTAATGAAAGGTGTTTCGGTTTCAGCCATCGAGGTCGAGGTCGCCGGCGAGCTTGCCGAAAAGAACGTCGACTCACTGAAACTGGCGGCCCTCAAAGGGATCTTCACCGATGTCGTCTCCGGTCAAGTGTCCTACGTCAACGCGCCCGTACTGGCAGAAGGCCGTGGCATCGAGACCCGGCTGTCCACTACGGCAAACTCTCCGCACTATCGCAACACCATCACCGTCAAAGCCGTCTCGGCCGACGGCCAAGGCTTCAATGTAACCGGTACCTTGACCGGTCCGCAGCAAGTTGAAAAGCTAGTCGGTATTAACAACTACGAATTCGAAGTTGCTGTGGCCGACCACATGCTGGTGCTGGAATACCAGGACCGGCCCGGTGTGATCGGCACCATGGGGATGCAATTGGGGGACCGTGGCATTAATATTGCCACCATGGATGTGGCACTGCGCGCAGACGGTGCTAAAGCCCTTGCCGTGCTTACCCTCGATTCGGCACTGCCATCCGGTCTGCTTGACCAAGTTGGTACCGCCATTCACGCAGAACAAACCGCCGAGGTTGATTTGGAGGAAACTGTCCGGTGAACACCTACTACCTGACAACGGCGATCGCCTACCCGAATGGTGAACCCCACATCGGGCACGCCTACGAATACATCGCCACCGATGTCATGGCGCGTTTCAAGCGTCTGGACGGTTATGATGTTCGCTACCTCACCGGCACCGATGAGCACGGCCAAAAAATGCAGCAAACGGCCGTTCAAGAAGGCATCGACCCCATGGAATTGGCCACCCGCAATGCCAATATGTTCCAACACATGGACGATGAAGTCTTGGACATTTCCTATGATCGATTCATTCGCACCACCGATGCCGACCACCATGCCTCCTCGCAAGAAATCTGGCGCCGGATGGAAGCCAACGGCGACATCTACCTGGACACCTATGCGGGCTGGTACTCGGTGCGCGATGAACGCTTCTTTGCCGATGACGAGGTTCACACCAATGACGCCGGGGTCCGGGTGGCCACCGAAACCGGCACCGAAGTTACCTGGACCGAAGAGGAATCCTATTTCTTCCGGCTATCGGCCTACGCGGATAAACTGCTAGCCCATTACAAGGCCAATCCGGACTTTATTGCACCACAAACCCGTGCCAATGAAGTTATCCGGTTTGTTGAAGGCGGGCTGGAAGACCTCTCAATTTCGCGCACCTCATTTGACTGGGGGATCCCGGTACCCGAACCCACCAACCCGGAATTGGCCACCGACAAAAACCATGTCATGTACGTCTGGGTCGATGCTCTGACTAACTACCTCACCGGTGCAGGCTTCCCAGATGACACCAGCGAACTGAAACGCTACTGGCCGGCCGACTTACACGTGATCGGCAAAGACATTTCACGGTTCCATTGCATTTTCTGGCCAGCGTTTCTCATGTCAGCGGGCATTGAGCTGCCCAAACGAGTCATGATCCATGGCTTTTTGAACCACGACGGCGAAAAAATGTCCAAATCGGTAGGCAACGTCGTACACCCGTCCGACTGGGTACAACGTTACGGGCTAGACACTGTACGGTTCTTCCTGCTGCGCGAATTCCCGTTTGGTTCCGATGGGTCCTATTCCTATGATGCCGTGGTGCGCCGCAAAAACGCCGACCTGTCGAATAACCTGGGCAACCTGGCACAGCGCAGCTTATCCATGGTGTACAAAAACTTGGACGCCCAAGTGCCACAACCAGGTGAGCTGACCGATAAAGATCAGGATATTCTTGCCGAAGCCGCCCAACTGCTGGGCATATGGCAGACACATTTTGAAACCCAAGACTTCTACCGCGCACTCGTTGCCGCCTGGAAAGTTTTAGACGACACCAATAGCTACTTCGCCGACCAGCAACCCTGGGTGCTGCGTAAAACCGATGAAGCACGCATGAAAACCGTGCTGTGGGTCACCCTAGAAGTTGTTCGCCGTATCGGACTGCTCATTCAAGCGGTCATGCCGGATTCGGCAACCAAACTGCTTGATGCCCTGGGCATTGCAGCATCCGGTGACGCCGGACAAACTAATGCCTCCGGTACCGGGGCACGCTCCTATGCGGCCTGGGACGATCAACTGGTCCCGGGCACCCCGATCGCAAAACCCTCCCCGGTATTCCCACGCCACGAAGAAGACGAGTAAGTAAGGTAGAGCAGTGAGCAATAACGCATTAGATCTGGCGCTGATCCCAGGCGACGGTATTGGACCAGAAGTCACCGCCGAAGCACTCAAAGTCCTCAAAGCCGCCATCGGGGATGACGCCGTACAAACCACAGAATACGGCCTGGGCGCCGAACACTGGCTGGCCACCGGCGAAACACTCACCGATGACACGTTGGAAGCCATTCGTAGCCACCAAGCCATCCTGTTTGGGGCCGTCGGGGCGGCACCAAATGATACGCGCATTCCCTCGGGACTGTTAGAACGCGAAATCCTACTTAAACTGCGTTTTGCCTTCGACCATGCCGTGAACTTCCGGCCCTCGGTACTCTACCCGGGAGCCAACTCACCACTGGCCAACCCGGGCAATATCGATTTTGTGGTCTTTCGGGAAGGCACCGAGGGACTCTATGTAGGTAACGGTGGCTCCATGCGCACCGGAACCGACCAGGAAATCGCCAACGAAACCTCTGTCAACACCGCCTACGGTGTCAAACGTGTTGTACGCAAAGCTTTCGAATATGCCCGACACCGGCAGCGCCAGCACGTCACCCTGGTGCATAAACACAATGTATTAGTCCACGCCGGACACCTGTGGAATCGCATCGTGAACGAAGTCGCCGAAGAATTTCCCGACGTCAGCCACGACTACTTACACATTGACGCCGCAACGATCTTCATGACCACCGATCCGGGCCGCTTCGATGTGATCCTCACCGACAACATGTTCGGTGACATTATCACCGACCTGGCAGCCGCGGTGACCGGTGGCATCGGCCTGGCCGCATCCGGCAATCTGAACATCTCCGGTACCGCACCATCAATGTATGAACCCGTCCACGGTTCCGCCCCGGATATTGCGGGCACCCAGCAGGCAGATCCCACCGCGGCCATCCTGTCGTCGGCTATCTTATTGGAACAAGAAGGCCACGCTGATGCCGCAGCACGGGTACAAAAAGCCGTCTGGGAAGATCTTGCCGCCCGCGACACCACGGCACGTACCACCGCCGCGATCGGCGATGCGATCGCACAACAGGTTTAAGAAAGGTCAATCATGGAATTTCGGTTAGAACCCAATCAGAACCCCCTATCTGATGGCCAACGTGCACAAGTCTTAGCCAACCCGGGATTTGGCGAGTACTTTAGCGACCACATGGTGACCATCGACTGGACCGCCGACCTACAAGGTCAAGCCAAAGCCGTCGAAGCCGGCAACTACTTAGAAATGGTGGGCAACTGGTCTGATGCCCGAGTCGAACCCTATGGTCCACTGCCCATGAAACCGGCGGCCGCCGTCCTACACTACGCCCAAGAAATCTTCGAAGGCCTCAAAGCCTACCGGCACGACGACGGCTCCATCTGGACCTTCCGCCCCTATGCTAATGCAGCCCGCATGAACCGATCAGCCCACCGTATGGCCATGCCCCAGCTGCCCGAAGAGGTCTTCGTCAACGCACTAGAACAACTCATAGCCCAAGACAGCGCCTGGGTACCAAACGGCGAAGGCCAGTCGTTGTACCTGCGGCCCTTTATGATCGCTACCGAAGAGTTCCTTGGTGTCCGACCCGCACATACCTTCAGCTTCCACGTCATTGCCTCACCAGCGGGCAACTACTTCGGTGGGGAACTGAAACCCGTAAGCATCTGGGTTTCTCGTGAATTTGCCCGCGCTGGACAAGGCGGTACCGGATCAGCGAAATTCGGCGGCAACTATGCCGCCTCGTTGGCAGGACAACTTCAAGGTGCCGCACGCGGCCACGACCAAGTAATCTTCTTGGACCGCAGCCCCGATGAGTCACTAGAAGAACTGGGTGGGATGAACGTTTTCTTCGTCACCAATGACAAGAAACTCATCACCCCCAAACTCACCGGCACCATCCTGCAAGGCATCACCCGAGATTCCATCCTCAAACTGGGTGCCGAACAAGGCCTGGACGTAGAAGAACGTCACATCACCTTTGATGAGTGGAAAGACGGTGTTGCTACCGGTCGGATTGACGAGGCCTTTGCCTGCGGTACCGCAGCCGTGATCACACCGATCGGCCAGGTCGCTGACGAGGACGAAACCTACCAGACCCCATCAACCGACTTCCCGGTGGCCAATGCACTGCGCAACCGCCTGGTCGGCATCCAAACCGGTGCCGAAGAAGACACCCACGGTTGGATGCACCGCCTAGCCTAGAACGCCAGCAGAAAGGGGCCCACCATGCGCATCGCACGCTTTGTATACCGCGAAGATTTCCACTACGGCGTCGTCGACGACAACGACACCATCACCGTGCTGGCCAATGACCCGCTCTATGCCGGTATCGTGCCGACCACAGAAACCCTACAACTAGACGATGTACGGTTGGTCACCCCGGTGCTGCCACGATCCAAAGTGGTCGGGGTCGGACGCAACTGGCAGGCCCACGCCGAAGAGCTTGGCAACCAGGTTCCCACCTCGCCGCTACTATTTTTCAAACCCAAT
>DEPX01000161.1:0-4761 GCA_002358975.1 Micrococcaceae bacterium UBA3381
CCGGCACTTAATGGCCTGTTTGAAGAGGCTATCGCACGGGTTTCTGGGGCCTAAATGCAGTCCAGTAAGGACTCTGGCTCGATTGTTGCTGAATCGGCGATGATCATCGCACTGATCACTTTGTTGTGCGGCACCATATTGCAACTCGGCGTTATCATCCATACCCGCAACACTATGATAGACGCCGCATCAGCAGGGGCACGTCATGCAGCGTTAGCCGATCGTGCATTGGCCGATGGCAAGCAGCGAGCCACACAGTTACTTACCAGCTCGATTCCAAATGCTAGCGCAGCTTATGTCACGATTAATCGCGATAGAAGCGGCGAACTCATCACCGTTATGATTGATCACCAACTACCACTGCTGGGATTTATTACCGGACCAATCCCGTTATCGACAACTGCTCACGCCTATGACCTTACGCCGCAGTGACCATGGTTCAGCCACCGTGGAATTTATAGCATTATCCGTGTTGTTGCTTATTCCAGCGATCTATCTGCTGATCACCATCTCCCAGCTACAAGCTGCCGGATACGCTGCTGTGGCTGCATCAGACCAGGCAGCAAAGGCATTAGCCTATGCTAGCAATGATAGCCAAGCAGAAGCCCAGGCCATTAGCACGGTGCATCTAACTGCTAAAGATTATCAAATAGACCCAGCGACAACTAGCACGGCCATACAGTGCAGTAACGCCCCTTGCTCCAATCCCGGAACGCAGGTCACCGTGCACGTGTCTATCGATGTTCCGCTTCCGCTAATGCCGACCTTTATGGGTAGTCAAACGCGAATCGCCACGATGGATTCCACCGGGTATCACGTCATTGGAGAATTCGAATGACAAAGCCGTTGCATGCCGACGAAGGGCAAACTTCGGTTTTTACCATTGGCGTCACCGTGGTGATCTTGCTGGTCGCGCTAACGATCAGTGCAATTATGTCGGTGACTCTACAACACAGAAAACTCCTTTCCTTTGCAGACTCGGCAGCCCAAAGTGCGGCCACTGCCTTTACGGTTGCCGATCCTGCCGACGGTACGCTCACCATTACTGAGGCATCAGCTAGGCACGAAGTACAAGAATACATGCGCACCATAGGCGCGGCAGAGTATTTTAGTGACCTCAATATTGAGTCCGTGCATGTGGAAGGGGATACCACTGTGCTAGTGCGGCTATCTGCCACCGCACATCCTCCGGTAGTGAATTTTATCGTTCCCGCCGGAATCCAAGTTGCGGCCGAAGGAACGGCTCGAACCCGCCTTGAACAATAAGTTATGTCATAGGCGCTCCTTTCGCGTATCCTTGAAAAGCCATGGCTCATATTGACTTTCCCGCAGAAATCGCAGATCTTCGACATACCTATGAATCGATCGCGGCTGTATCTGATGTTGAACAGATCCGCGCCGACATCGCCGAGCTGTCCAAAGAAGCCAGCGCACCCAATTTGTGGGACGACCCTGCTATTGGCCAACAGGTTACCTCGGCGCTGTCTCGAAAAGAACACGAACTGGAACGGCTGACGTCACTGCATGCGCGTATCGATGACCTGGAGGTCATGGCAGAACTTGCTCAGGAAGCTAATGACGCCGACCTACACTCCGAAGCTGTCGAAGAGCTGAAACACATTTCCAAGGCGCTTAGCCAGTTGGAAACTGTCACGTTGCTCAGCGGTGAATATGACGAGCGCGAAGCCGTCGTCACGATTCGTGCCGGTGCCGGGGGAGTAGATGCCGCAGACTTCACCGAAATGCTTATGCGCATGTATTTGCGCTGGGCTGAGCACAATGGATATCCCACCAAGGTTATGGATACCTCATATGCCGAGGAAGCTGGCTTGAAATCTGCCACTTTTGAGGTAAAAGCATCCTATGCTTTTGGCACCCTGTCGGTTGAAGCAGGTACGCATCGACTAGTCCGGATTTCTCCGTTTGATAATCAAGGACGCCGTCACACTTCCTTTGCGGCTGTTGAGGTGGTACCTGTCATTGCCTCGGATGATTCGATTGAGATCCCAGACACGGATCTAAAAATCGATGTGTTCAGGTCGTCTGGCCCGGGTGGTCAACATGTGAACACTACGGACTCAGCGGTGCGCATGACGCACCTTCCGACCGGCATTGTAGTCTCGATGCAGAACGAAAAATCTCAGATCCAGAACCGCGCGGCTGCATTGCGGGTTCTACAGTCGCGACTGTTGCTGCTTCGCAAAGAAGAAGAAGAAGCTAAGAAGAAGGAACTGGCCGGCGATGTCAAAGCGTCGTGGGGCGACCAGATGCGTTCTTACGTGCTCAATCCGTACCAGATGGTTAAAGACTTGCGGACCAACCATGAAGAAGGCAACCCGGATAAGGTCTTTAATGGGGATATTAACGAGTTTATTGACGCCGGAATCCGGTGGCGCGCGGCTACACGTCACGAGTAGCAAGCGAACCTAGTCAAGCTACTGTGGTGCTGACACACTAGAGACATGACTGAACAACGCATTGTACAAGCTAGTCGCACCGTTAACGCTCCTGCCGAAAAAATCTTCGAATTCATTGCCGATCCCGCGCTTCAGCCTACGTGGGACGGAAACGATAATCTTGCCGAGGCGCCAACGGGCCAACGTATCACTGGCGTGGGGCAACAATTTGTTATGCACCTGACAAACGGGCAGTCGCGTGCCAATCATGTGGTCGAGTTCGAAGAGGGGCGACGCATGGCTTGGAATCCGGCACCAACCGGTGAACAACCCCGTGGTCACCTTTTTCGGTGGGAACTTATCCCGGTCGATGAACATACTACCGAGGTCAGGCATACTTACGACTGGACCCAACTGACCGATGCTTCTAGGTTTGAACGTGCTCGTTCTTACACAGAGGAAGCCCTCATGAATTCAGTTAACCAACTTTCACTGAAGGTGGAAAAATAAGACTGTACATATGACTAGTCGAACGCCGGTTTGCGATACAATATGTGCAATACCACGCTAGACAACTTAGGAGTCATTGTGTCTGCTTCTTCTCCACGCGATGCAGTAATTATCGGCGGATCGCGCACCCCATTCGGTCGTCTACTTGGGTCACTTGCTGGGTATTCCGCTATCGATTTGGGTGCCCATGCGATTAAGGGGGCTATTAACGCTGCTGGTATTTCCGCCGAAGCTGTGGATACCGTCATTATGGGACAAGTAATTCAAGCTGGTGCAGGCCAAAACCCGGGGCGACAAGCTGCGCTCAACGCCGGTATTGGTCGAGATGTACATGGCATCACCATCAATAAGGTATGTCTAAGTGGTGCCAGCGCCGTCATTGATGCCAGCCGTATGATCGCGCTGGGAGATGTCGATGTGGTCATCGCTGGTGGTCAAGAATCGATGACCAATGGACCGCACCTGATACCAGGATCACGTGCCGGGCACAAATACGGTCCTGTAACCATGCTGGATGCCACGGATCATGACGCGCTTCAAGACCAAGACGGCGCGATTTCGATGGGTGTATTGACCGAACGGGGTAACCAAAAATTTGGTTTAGACCGTGATAGCCAAGATCATGTTGCTGCGCTTTCGCATCAACGTGCGATGGATGGCAGTAAGGCACGCGCTGAAGAAATATCGCCGGTAGAAATTCCGCAACGTCGCGGCGAACCGGTTGTTGTCGACGCTGATGAAGGTGTGAGGGCGCAAACGACCCACGAGAGCTTAGCTGGCCTTCGTCCGGCCTTTGCTCCGGAGGGTACGGTAACTGCCGGAAACTCTTCGCAACTATCTGACGGCGCTGCAGCGGTTGTGGTAGTAGCCCGCGAATATGCAGAACAGCACGGCCACCAGATTTTGGCTACAGTAGCTGGCTACGGACAGGTTGCCGGCCCGCACGATGCTCAGTTGCATTCTCAGCCCGCTAATGCCATCAAAGCTGCAACGAAGCGCTCAGGGTGGGCTACTGAAGAGCTTGATTTCATTGAAATCAACGAAGCCTTCGGTGCCGTGGTGGTCCAGTCGCTGAAAGATTTGGACTATCCATTAGAACAGACAAATATTTATGGGGGCGCCATCGCTTTGGGACACCCGGTGGGTGCTTCAGGGGCACGGTTAGTGCTTACAGCGGCTAAAGAACTAGCCCGACGGGGTAACGGTAAGGCCGCCGTTAGTCTATGTGGTGGCGGCGGGCAAGGCGAATGCGTGCTGCTCGAACTGTAAGATTTTTCCAACACACCATAAGCACCAGCTCCAAGATCCCACGGATGTTACCAAACCGTGATTACTCTTGAAGAGCTGGTGCTTTTTGCTTCCCCAACACCGACCGGGCACTGGTGAGTCGTATGCCGATTCGGTCAAGGAACAACATGATTCGATTCGAAGATGTCACGAAGGTCTATGACACGACCTCTCGTCCTGCCTTGGATAGCGTGACCACCGAGATAGAACGCGGTGAATTCGTGTTCTTAGTTGGTCCGTCAGGTTCGGGCAAGTCCACATTTATTCGACTCGTGCAGCGTGAGGAGAAAGCCTCTTCCGGAACAGTGTATGTTTCCGGACGTGATGTCGCCCGGCTGTCGTCTTGGCGCGTGCCCCATCTACGCCGTGATCTTGGCGTCGTCTTCCAAGATTTCAGGTTGCTACCCAATAAGAATGTTTTTTCGAACGTAGCCTTTGCTATGCAGGTACTTGGTAAACGCCGTGGTTTGATCAATCAAGCGGTACCTGAGGTCCTTGAAACCGTCGGTTTAGAAGATAAAAGTCGGCGGTTTCCTCATGAGCTTTCGGGCGGTGAACAACAGCGCGT
>DEPX01000161.1:4827-9213 GCA_002358975.1 Micrococcaceae bacterium UBA3381
GAGACGTCCTGGGGAATTATGGAAGTCTTGGACAAGATCCACCAAAATGGCACCACCGTTGTTATGGCCACTCACGACCATGAAATAGTTAACACTATGCGGCGCCGCGTCGTAGAACTCGAAGAAGGCAAAATCGTACGCGATGAGCCAGAAGGTGGCTATCAACCAGCAGATACCACGGCCCACGTGCAATCGCGGTTGAGAAAGTCAGAGGTGAACTAGTGCGGTTTGCGTTTATCGTTTCGGAAACGCTTTCTGGGATTCGCCGAAACCTTTCCATGGTCATCTCTGTGGTGCTGGTTACCTTCATTTCGCTGACCTTTGTTGGTTCAGCTGGTCTATTGCAAATGCAGATTAACCAGATGAAAGGTTACTGGTACGACCGCGTCGAAGTAGCGATCTTTTTGTGTAATGATACCTCGACGACCGCAAGCTGCGCCGGTGGTGCGGTAACCGATAGCCAACGGGAAGCCATCGAAGAGCAATTGGAATCGCAACAGGCTGCTGCCTATGTTGAAAGTTATGAGCATGAATCTCAAGAACAGGCTCTTGAGCTGTTCCAGGAACAATATTCAAACTTGGACATGGCAGACAGCGTAAGTGCCGAGCAGCTACCGGAATCGTTTCGCGTCTCGCTGGTAGATCCGGAACAGTACGAAGTAGTCAACGAGATGTTCTCGGGTATGGCCGGTGTAGAGGTGGTCTCAGATCAACGCGAACTCTTAGAATCGTTGTTCTCACTGATGAATATTGCCTCGGTAATTGCTATCGCACTGGCCGTAATCATGCTCATTACCGCCATTTTATTGATAGCCACCACTATCCGACTGTCAGCTTTTTCTCGACGACGTGAAACCGGCATTATGCGCCTGGTAGGTGCGTCAAAGACGATGATCCAGCTGCCGTTTCTTGCCGAAGGCGTCGTCGCTGCAATCCTGGGTGCTGGTTTAGCATCAGTAGCTACTTGGGCGATAGCGAAATTCTTTATTGCCGATTGGTTAGCGTCAGAATACCCGCAAACCGGTTTTATCTCTTCTGCCGAGGCGCTCTGGCTTGTACCGTTATTGCTTGTCATTGCGTTAATACTCGCCTCGGTATCATCGATGTTGACCCTACGGCGATACCTTAAAGTATAGATTTGTTGACCAGGCCTCATTTTGAAACTTCCAGTGAAGATTCACCGCATGTGTCTGAAGGAGACATGAACATGATTCAGCGACGGTTCTCAAGCGCTGTTGCGGCTGCAGGCGTTGTAGCTGTCCTCGGTATGACTTGCGTTGTGCCCGCTGTTGCACAAGACCAAGTCGACCGGCTTGAACGTGAGCTCAATGATTCTAAGGATGAGCGTGACAGGTTGGGCGACTCTTTAGATGAACTTAATCAGGAAAAATCTAATTTGGATGCCGATCGTGGAGATCTGAACGCCTCACTTGAGGGCCTGGATCAGGATATCGCGGACAAGGTTACCGAACTGCAAGATCTGCAGGATGAACTACCAGGCGCCCAGCAGGCCGTGGAAGATGCGGAAGCCCGGGTGTCGGCAGCTCAGGAAGAAGTCAACTCGCTGAATAATCGAGTGGCTGAGGCCGAAGGGCGTCGCGCGGAGATTCAGACAGAAATTGAGGCATCTGTGCAGGAGCTAGATGTTGCTGAGGATGAAGTCGGTAGGATTGCCGCTGAAGCATATAAGTCCGGTGGGGTCAATGACCTGTCCTTCCTCCTTGGCGTCTCAGACTCGTCGCTGCCTGACACTATGGGGATGGCACAACAAGCCTTAAGGATTCAAGATAGTCAGATCTCGGATGTTTCGCAGCAAAATGCTCAGGATGTAAACGCTGAAGCACGCATGGAGGCCGTTGAAGCTGAAATTCGTGAATTGAAATCGCAGGCTGAGGATGCGTTAGCTGCTGAAGAAGAAGCACGCGAAGAAGCTAATGCCGCTAAAGACGAACTCGACGGCATGATTGATACAAATGAGCGTCTCACAGCGGAACTGGAAGAAGAACGTCCACGTATTGAAGCGGCGATTGAAGAAAATCGCTCGGCCGCGGACGAGGTTAATGACGAAATCCTAGCTCAGCAGGAAAAGGTAAATCAGCAGTCATCGGAGATTTCTGGTTTGCAAGAAGAATATAATGCTGCTGTAGCTGAGGCTGAAGCTAAACGAAAAGCTGCTGAAGAAGCCGAACGCAAAGCCCGCGAAGCCGAAGAACAGGCAGCTCGAGAAAACGCATCGAAGCAGCAGAAGGAATCAGCTACGAAAGCTCGTAGTGACGCCGATACTGCAGATCAAGAATATGAAGACCAGAAGCAGAAGGTCGAAGAGGCAGCAGCAGATACGGGCAGCTCCTGGGGACTGATCGCACCGCTCAATACCTATCAGACGTCTGGGTTTGGTTGGCGATCCACACCTGCTGGCACCTTTGATTACGGTGGTAGCGGTGGCTACGTCCATACCGGGCTTGACTACGGCGGCGGGTGTGGCCTTCCGATTAAGGCGGCTCGTTCAGGTACGGTCATTAATGCTGACAGTGCTGTTCCGACCTCGGGAAACCGCGTAGTTATTGACCACGGACAGGTAAACGGCAGCTTGCTTGCTACCAAGTATCATCACATGACACGCTACGTGGTCAGTCCTGGGCAGTCTGTCTCCCGGGGAGAGGTTATCGGATACACCGGTACAACCGGTAACTCGACCGGTTGCCATCTACACTTTGAAACCTTGGTTAATGGTCAAGCACAGAACCCACTGAACTATCTGTAATAGCTAGAACAGCATACGGACACCCTCATCCAGGCACACTGGATGGGGGTGTGTTTTTGACAGAGCCTGTATACTAAGACGTTGGACAAAACCGTCATGCGGAAGGAGTGCGAATGTCCAAGAAATCTGGTCGTGGCAAACCGGCCCGCGAAGATCGGCAAGTGATCGCTACCAACCGCAAGGCGCGCCATAACTATAACATCAAAGACACTTATGAAGCCGGTATCGCGTTGATGGGCACAGAAGTGAAGTCGTTGCGCGATGGTCATGCATCTATCGTTGATGGGTTTGCCATGTTTTCTGGCCACGAGTTATGGCTAGAAAATGTCTATATCCCAGAATACGGTTACGGCACGTGGACGAATCACTCTGCTCGGCGTCGTCGTAAACTCTTGTTACATCGTAGCGAACTCAATAAGCTGCGACGGGAAAGCGATGCGGCGGGAAGAACCATCGTACCGTTGTCGATGTATTTTAGGGACGGTAAAGCAAAAGTCGAGATCGCCCTGGCTGAAGGTAAACGCGATTATGACAAGCGTCAAGCGTTGCGGGAAGCACAAGACAAACTCGAAGCACAGCGTGCGATGCGAGAAGCAAATCGCCGTGGTAGATCAGTGCTATGAGGTATGAGTCCCGCCCGGGAATAAAACCATAAGGTCCTGGGTTGTACCTAATGTAGTTCCGAGTTATAGTGGACTGTCCTGGTTGTGACCAGGAGCTGTTTGTAAACAGAATATGGGGATGATCGGTTTCGACGATGTGAGTTGCCGCGTGGGAAGCGTGCCGAGGACGCAAAGTCACCTCGTAAACGCTCTTTGCAACCAATTAAGTGCCGATTCTAAACGCACTGACTTCGCTCTCGCTGCCTAAGTAAACCAGTGAACGAGTCCGTCAGCCCAGGCATCGCTATCGTCCTGGATCCTGGCGTCGATTAGATAGCCACTGTCTGTCGCCCCTGTCGGGGGAAGCGACAGAGACCTGAAACCGACTAGACCTAACAGTTGCTGGTCTGTGAGCCAACTGAGGTCGATAAAACTCCGAGCAGACTGCGCACGGAGAAGCCTAGCGAAAGCCACATCGGACCCGGGTTCAATTCCCGGCATCTCCACTGAACAAGCCCGTAAACCATTGAGTTTGCGGGCTTTTTCATGGCGTTAACACGAATTTCTCGACCGACCAGGCATGCCACTGTCGCAGCGATGATTCCCGAACGCGGATCAGGGCTTCATATATAGATGTAAAGCTTCAGTATTACCAGCATGATAATAATACCCGCTAGGCATGCTGCCATGGATAAACCCACCTGTGAACCCCAGATCTTGGTTGCACTACCGGTACGGTTGATACGTTGTTCAGCCGCAGTGACAGCCACAGTCGAATAGGTGGTTAATGAACCAGTAAAACCACCAAAAACTACCTCGATAAAGACACTATGCACTGCAAATGTCGTTGCTAAGGTCAGTACGCTTCCGGCAATGAAGGAGCCGGCTATATTAGCCAGTAGTATTCCACGGCGCGGTAAATACAAATTCGCCAGATAGCGGAGAATGGCTCCCAGGGCTGCAGCGAGAACGAAAATTATCATGCGCTGCCACTTGCCAACTTGGTCCCGAGCTTGATGG
>DEPX01000161.1:9270-13949 GCA_002358975.1 Micrococcaceae bacterium UBA3381
AATGGCCACCACAGTGAATATGCCGGTTAGTGTGTCCGTGGCAAATGCGGTTTGCCCTAAGGTGAGACCGGTGATGACAACTGCCAAGGCAGACATCGTAGTAAACGCCCCAAAAAACCCGGTGGTTATGCCTTTCGTGATTGGCTCAGGCCAGGGACGCAGTATGGCATAACCGGTAAAAAGACCGAGTAGTGCCGCACCGATGAGATTCACCAGCATGATGGGCAACGGGTCGATGGGTTGCAGTGCCTCGTCTAGCACGGTGGGCCAGGGCAAAAATACTCTGCCCAGGGCACCAAGTGCACCCCCAACCCCTACAGCCAGAAGCGTTACTAGAGGCGGTCTAGGCACGTGTTTGTCCACGAAGCTCAGGGTTGAGGCGTTCCAACACGTCGTCGTGTAACAGCCCGTTGGTGGCGAGACCATGACCGCCCCACGGACCTGGTTCACCGTCAAGGGAAGTAAACATGCCGCCGGCCTCCGTGACGATGGGTACCAAGGCCGCCATGTCGTAGAGCTCCAGTTCAGGCTCGCAGGCAATATCTACGGCACCCTCGGCCACGAGCATGTACGACCAGAAATCCCCGAAAGCACGTACGCGCCACGCATCGGAGGTCAACTGCAAAAACTCGGCAATATTTCCGCGCTCTCGCCAACCTTCCAAGGAAGAAAAGGACAGTGAGGCGTCGGCCAGTTCATTGACGTTAGATGCGTGGATTTTCTGCGCGTTGGATAGCGAACGTCCGGTGTAGGCCCCGCCGTCCTGGTATGCCCACCACCGACGGGACAAAGCGGGGGCAGACACGACACCGACTACCGGCTGATCGTCTTCTAACAGGGCGATAAGTGTGGCCCATACGGGTACACCGCGGATAAAGTTTTTGGTCCCGTCGATCGGATCGATAATCCAATGTCGTTTGGAAGCACCGTCGGTTCCGTATTCTTCACCGGTCACAGCATCTCGAGGGCGGGCGCGTTTAAGCTGTGCACGGATGAGTTCTTCGGCGGCGCGGTCAGCATCTGAAACCGGTGTGAGATCTGGTTTTGTGGTGACTTCTAAATCAACGGCCTGGAAGCGGTCCATGGTCAGACCGTCCACGGCATCGGCGATTACAAGTGCCAGGTTGAGATCTTCCCGGTAGCCCTGGCGGGGTGTGCTGAGCTGCATGCATGCTGCCTTTCCTAGAGGATTAGTCAAAGTCTTCGGTTTCGGAACGGTTGTGTAGGAGCCTGCGTAGCGAGGCAAGACGTTGTGGTCCGGATTCACCGGCCTTGCCTGCGGCTACCCAAGCATCCAAGGCGCAACCGGGGGAGTCTTCGGTGTGGGTGCATCCGCGTGGACAGTCCACGATGGCCGGACCGAGATCTTCAAATGCTGCCACTACGGTATCTGGATCGACTAGGCCCATGCCAAAAGAACGGATGCCCGGTGTGTCGATTAGCATTGAAGTACCGGCTTGGTTCAGTGGAATTGCCAGTGCTGACGACGACGTATGCCTGCCGCGCCCGGTAGTCACGTTGACATGACCCACCGCCCTTTCTGACCCGGTTAGGGCATTGAGGAGGGTGGATTTTCCCACGCCCGACGGGCCGATGAGTGCGGAAATATGGCCGGTGAGTCGATCTTCGAGGTTGGCCAGCTCTGCCGAGTGTAGTACGGGGACGTCAAGGTCTGAGGCCGTGGGGCTGCTTGATCCAATCGCAATGACCTCTAAATCAAGGTGTGCATAGTGTTCGATAAGATGATCCGGATCGGCGAGATCGGTTTTGGTGATGCACAGTACCGGGGCGATACCGGCGTCGTAGGCGGCAACCATGGCCCGGTCAATGAATCCGGTGCGAGGCTCAGGGTTGGCTGCAGCTACAACAATCACCAGGGTGTCGGCATTAGCGACCACAACGCGCTCGTAGGCGTCAGCGTCGTCAGCAGAGCGACGTAATACGGTGTCACGTTGTCCAAGTCGCACAATACGGGCCAGGCTACCCTCTGTTCCAGAGGTGTCACCGACAATGTCGACAAGGTCGCCGGTCACGATCGCAGTGTTGCGCATTTCGCGGGCACGCATCGCGGTGATGTAGCGCGCCTTGGTTTTTGGGGAGTGTTTGGTTTTGCGACTCGGTGCCAAATACACAGTGTATCGGCCCCGATCTACAGTCGTGACCCTGCCGGTAATAGCATCTTCGTGAGCCGGACGGTCTTTGGTGCGCGGTCTGCTGCCCCGTTTTGGCGGACGTTTTGGTGCCGAACTCTCATCATATTTCGAGTAGTCGATACGAAAACGGCTCATGCGCGGATCTGCCGTTGAAGTGATGCCAGTTGTCCCCAGGCCGCTGGGAAATCGGGCATGGTCTTGGCAGTTGTGGCAATGTCTGTCACCTCAATACCTTCGACCCGTAGCCCGAGGATGGCACCAAAAGTCGCCATCCGGTGGTCAGCGTAGGAATCCAGGGTGGCCGCTTGCAGCGGGTAGTTGCCGGTAAAGTCCAAAAAGTCCTCACCTTCTTGGACGATGGCCCCAAGTTTTTCGGCTTCGGTGTACAACGCGGTGAGCCGATCGGTTTCGTGGCCACGAAGGTGGCCAATCTTGGTCAGTCGCGTTGGACCGTCGGCGAGCAGTGCTAGTGCCGCGGTGGTGGGGGTCAGTTCCGCCAGATCAGAAAGTTCACCGGCCCCAGTGATCATGGGCTGACCATCCTTGTCGAGAACTCCGGTAACGGTGAGATTGCCGTAATCGGTGCCTTCTACTGGCTCAAAGGATACTTCAGCACCAAATTTGGGCAAGATAGTTCGCCACCGGTCGCCGATCTGAGTGGTCTCGATAGGCCAAAATGGCACCGTCACGCGTCCTCCGGTTACTACCGCCGCGGCCAAATACGGTCCCGCATTCGACAGGTCAGGTTCCACGACGGTATTCGTGGCCGTGATGCGCCCCGGTGAGACAACCCAGCGGTTGGGCTGCGGGTTTTGAACCTGGACCCCTGCCTGCTCTAATGCGCTGATAGTCATAGCCACATGTTCTGGGCTGGGGTTTTGTTCGCCGGTATGACGAATATCTAGTCCGTTGGTGAATATGGCACCGACTAATAACAGCGCGGAAATGAACTGGGATGAACCCCCCGCGTCGATGGAGACGGTCCCACCGGTTGGTGAGCCGCTGCCGTGTACAGTCAAGGGTAGATGTTGAACCGGGTCTTGCTGTTCGGCGGTAATGTTTACACCTGCTTGGATGAGCCCATCGATGACCGGTGCCATGGGACGTGCGTAAGATTGTTCGTCGCCGTCAATCGTTACTGTGGCAGAAGTACCGGCGGCGACTCCCGGGATGAACCGCATCACTGTACCGGCAAGGCCTGCATCTACGGTGATGTCGCCGGTAACGTTTGCCAGGTTAATCGGCGTGATATCTAAAACGGTGGGATCCTGGTTGACACGATCAAATGTGGCACCCAGAGCGGTTAGTGCCTCAACCATCAGTTCGGTGTCTCGAGAGACCAGAACGCCAGATAACCGGGTGCTTTGCGACGATAGGGCGGCAAGCACCAAATGTCGGTTGGTTAATGACTTAGAGCCGGGTAGTGCCACGGTGGCCTCAACCGGGGTGGTGGTGAATGGTGCAGACCAAGCTTGACCGGGAACAGGAGTCATTGTGGCCAACAGAACCTCTTTCCAATGCGTGCAGCGTTATATTCAACACTTCCTAAGATACCTTGTTATCGCTGTCGGCGTGGCTGATGAGCCAGCATTGAGGGGAATAATTTGCAGGCTTAACGGGCTGTAAATACTAGACGATTGAGATGGTCTACCAAGTCGAGGGGGTAGGTGTTGGGCGTGCTAACAATCGAAGCGCCGATAGAAAGCTCTCATCTGAATGGTTTGAGACTAGACTTGGCTGGGATGACTCATTTGCCTTCAGATATTCCCAGTGCCGATGATGGTTCTCGAATCGATCCGGATGCTGAGACGGATGCGCAACGTCGCGCTCGCTTTGAGCGGGATGCCATGCAGTACCTGGATCAGCTATATTCTGGCGCATTGCGTATGACACGAAATCCGGAAGATGCCGAAGACTTAGTTCAGGAAGCTTTTGCACGAGCATATTCTTCGTTTCATCAGTACAAACCTGGCACCAATTTACGGGCCTGGTTATTTCGGATTCTCACCAATACGTATATTAATATTTACCGTAAGCGCCAACGGCGTCCCCAGGAAGCCGACGGCGACGGGATCGAAGACTGGCAAATGGCTCGCGCGGCAGAACACACTGCTACGGGATTGCGCTCAGCCGAAACTGAGGCTCTGGACTATTTGCCAGATAGCGACGTAAAAAACGCGTTGGCAGAGATTTCCGAAGACTTTCGTATTCCGGTTTACTTAGCAGACGTTGAAGGGTTTGCTTATAAAGAGATTGCCGACATCCTCGATGTGCCCATCGGTACCGTGATGTCACGGTTACACCGGGGCCGTCGCAGTCTGCGAGAATTACTGACCGATTATGCTGCTGATCGTGGTATCAAAGGCGCAATAGAATTGCAGCAGAAACATCAAGCTACCGGATCGGAGGAGGACCAAAAATGACACAGGAGTCTCATGATATGCGGACCGAGTCCGATGATTGCGCTGAAAATGGTGGCTGCTCCGATACACAGATGGACAGAATCTATCAGTACCTTGATGGGGC
>DEPX01000027.1:0-833 GCA_002358975.1 Micrococcaceae bacterium UBA3381
AGCCAGCTCAGCAGAATCCACAGCTTCACCATCACCAGCAACCGACAACGTATCAGTTACCGGTTCACCATCAGCATCCTGATAAGTGTACTCAACAGTAAACTCCAGGTCAGCACGAGCATCTTCTGACAGTAAGTCATCTGCATCATCAAACAACTTCACCACAGAAAACAAGCCAACATCAGGCTCAGGATCAGATATCTCCGAAACAACGTTGGTCAGCTCAACCTCAACGGTCTCACCACCAGCGATAGTAATGGACTCGTCACTGAACTTCGGCGTGCCCCACTCAATTCCGTCAACCTCAGGAAGATCAACCTCATCAAATGACACCTCAGTACCTGCAGCCAGCTCAGCAGAATCCACAGCTTCACCATCACCAGCAACCGACAACGTATCAGTTACCGGTTCACCATCAGCATCCTGATAAGTGTACTCAACAGTAAACTCCAGGTCAGCACGAGCATCTTCTGACAGTAAGTCATCTGCATCATCAAACAACTTCACCACAGAAAACAAGCCAACATCAGGCTCAGGTTCTTCTGCAGAAGGTACGTTCGGGAACTCGACCTGTTCTGAGCTACCGTTTTCGTCCACGACCACTTGAATACGCTCTGTTGATAGTTCGTATCCGTCTGGGGCCACGGTTTCTTCAACGTAGTAGGTTCCTGGCTCATTGACTACAAGACCAGTAGTCTCGCCGTCGTCTTTGAGCACGCGCAGTTGCCCGTTTTCGACGAAAGCATCTTCAACAACAACTTCGTCATTTTCATCCAGTATCCGGAAACGCGAGTCAGGATCGTTGATGACTGTTTCATCGTCTTCAGCATCTA
>DEPX01000027.1:883-7254 GCA_002358975.1 Micrococcaceae bacterium UBA3381
TTACCGAAGAAGTTCGTGACTGGAGTGTCTTCTTCAAAATCTACTACCCGTACCAGCACATTGGCGCTGATGTTTGCTTCCTTTTCCAACAGTTGACCATCCTGACTCTGCACAGTTACGGTGTGCGCATCGGAGTCGTAGATGGCCTCCAGGTTGCCACCAATATCTACTGGGCCTTCTTCGGCGCCTTCCCCGCTGTCAACATTGTCGTCAGTGACAAATCCGAGGAACTCAACTTCTTCCGGGAGTTCATCGACTACCGGAACAATGGTAACCGCAGAGTAGTTGCCGTGTGGGATGAAAGCCAAGTTATAGACGTATTCGTCTTGTACTAGCTCACCATCTTCATCGATTTCTAGCCGAAGGTTCTGTGTCCATTCTTCGTTGGCAGAATCTCGGATAGTCTTGCGAACTTCAGCTTCGTCACCGAAAGAGCTTGCTTCGCTGGTAGTTTCCGACCAGTAAAGTTCTTCTTCGTCTTCACCGTAGAGTACCGCATGGTTATCAATGGTGATGGTCTGCTTCGTGTCGAAAGCAACGGTAGTCAATGGCACATTAACTTCAAGCTGATTTTCAACATCGTCACCAACCAGTTCTACACCGGCGTCACTGAGCTGGATCACCAGGTTGCCCTCGTCATTGACACTTACATCGAAGTGTTCAGGCCCCATCGCAATCCACCAGGCGTACTGCCCGGAGATGTTGTTTTGGATTTCGGCCAGGACCTCTTCATCGGAAAAGTCGAAGATGTTCGGATCCCGCTCGTCAACAATGTAGCTGTTGGTGACATCCACGCCATCAACGACAAATTCGTAGTCGATAGTCAGTGACTCGCCCTGGTCGACATACTCGGTGCCGTCAGTATTAGCGGTTTTGGTGAATTTACTTGGATCGTTGACCCCACCTGAAGTGTCACCACGATCAATCAGAGTGGTCTCGGCTGAGGCCCCGTAAGGATCGCCGTCACGGAATGTAAATGATGCGTCATTTTTTACCGTGTAGTGTTCCCAGCCTTGATCATTTGTCCAAGAATTCAGCCCTTCAATAGATGTGATGAGAGCCAGGACGTCGATAGAAACGTCAGTATCTTGGTCTTTACCAATATTGATAAAGAGTTCTTGACCAACCACAGCGTAGTGACCTACGTAGGCGTCGTCTGCGAAATCAGCGACCTCTCCTTCAAAGTCAGCGGCCTGGGTTAGCTCAATGCCGTCAGCAACTATGAAACCCTCGGCAGCGGTATTCCATTGCGACTGGACAGGCAATTCGTCGTGGATGACGACGTTTTGGTCCAGAGTCCAGTCATCAGGGTTTTCGCGGTCCTCATCAGCATCCCACTGGGATAGATTTGCTGTAAATGTGTAGGTTGCTTCGATCGGGTCTACAAGTTCGCCGTCTTCATCGGTTTCGATGTTGACGCTGCTTGGGTCAACGGTCTTACCAAAAGCCTGGCCCAAATTCGGGGTCCCAGGTGGTTCCGGCGCGCTGACGTCACCACCGATGTCGACATTGGCACCGGAGTCTTGGCCGCCGAAGTTCGCGGTGTTGCCAAGCGAAACAGTGTAGGAGCCTGGCTCACCATCCAGAGCCTCGTATTCTGCCTGCAGCGCAGCCTGCAAGTCATCTAGCGCATCTTCAGCAACTGAGGCCGAATAGGTTACGGTCAGTTTTGATGGGCTCGGCAAGTCAAGGGTTGTTGTAAAAGAGCGATCGGAAATATCCGGAGAGAATTCGAAAGCTTCGGTGTTTTTATTCCAACCATTCTCGTCCCAGGTAGTCAGTTCGGCGGAAAAATCATTATTATACGCCAGATAGTCCGACAACTCGTCTGTAACAGTAAATTGGGAACGATCAGTGTCACTAGCAGTATCGACATTGAGAGTATAAGAGAGTTTTTCGTCTAGAATGCCGTTGTCGATTTCAACGGTGCCATCTTCTGTGACACTGACGTATTGGTCAAGATTTACCCATCCAAGAGATTTATCTACCCAGTTGGAGACGTTTTCTTCTTCGTCACCCGGGTTGCGAACAATCACCTCGAATGAGGACGGGTCTCCGTTCACGGACCATTCAATAGTCTCTGATCCAGTGTGCTCCACCTCGTCAATGATGAAGTCGAGATCATACACTCCCTGGTGTACATCCCAGTCATCAAGGTCGTTGAATGTGATCAGTAATTTACCGTCAACCTGCTCGATTTTTTCAATCGCCGTGTTTCCTGCTGGCACTTCCAGTGTTGCGTCATCGAGAGAGATCGCCCCATCAAAGGAAATCTCAACAGGCTGGCTTACATCCACAGCGTCATCGTATTGAACCCGCAGCGTTAGAGTATCGCCCGGTTCAACCACGGTGCCGTCGGCTATCGGGCTCCCATTATGCAGAGAGGTAATGCTAATACCGGGGGTCTGCGCATATGCTGCAGGGCCTATGGCCACCAGTCCGGCTAATGACAGCAAGGCAGCCAAAACGCTGGCAAGAAACGTCGAAATACTATTCATCGGTTTCCGTATTTGTGCGCCGTCATTGCTCACCGAACCCCCTCCTTCCCAAATGCTTTGCTTCATGCTCGTTCCCTTGCATTTACGTGATGAGTGTCCGGAGCAATTCGCAGAACTTGGTCAAGCGGTTATCTCCGGAGTTTCGAACTATTCTGGGCATGGCAAGGCCAAACGCCCAAAAGAATAGTGATTACCAGAGGTAAGCTTAGGTTGAGCATTCAATCGAAATATCAGGTTCTCGAATAAATCACCCGGGGTGTCACCCGGGGGCCCCAAAAGGGTGATACCAAGTCAGGCTGAAAAAGATTCGGCTGGTTGTGCCTGCAAAGAAAAGAAGAATATGCAGGCACTCCAGAGCCGCGCCTACGAAGAAAAGCCCGCCCGTGCGGTCAGGCTCACTGGCGACCCTGACGGGACTTGAACCCGCGACCTCCGCCGTGACAGGGCGGCGCGCTAACCAACTGCGCTACAGGGCCAGTGAAAAACAATCTTTGTGTTTTCCAGTACCCCCAACGGGATTCGAACCCGTGCCGCCGCCGTGAAAGGGCGGTGTCCTAGGCCACTAGACGATGGGGGCATCTCCGCATTCAACATCAGGCAGTCGAAGTCGGGACAACTTATCATAGAGACAAACCACAGCCATTGGCAAATTTGGCTCATCAACCGTTAAATACACTCCGTTCACGATCTACCGAGTAGACAGTGCCGCGGCTACTCCCACACAGATCTACAAACGAGATGGCATGTCAAGACATTTGCCTGAAAGGTAGCTTCTTTCCATGTCAGAACGGTGTTGCGTTTACCTCGCGAAAATAACGCTTTGAAGAAGACGGGAGGCCACTCCACACTTCATTTGATTATTCAACTATTTGTCTGGACATTTTCTTTTAAGTGACGCAAAATACAATTAGGATTAAATTGAAATAAAAATGTTTCGATGCCTCCATCCCAAAGGGAAGGCAAACTGATGTCTGTTGATGTAGCTCCAAATCACGAAATTCGCAAGGTAGATGATCTAGCCTTGCTGGTTGCAAAAATTGAAGACCATCTCAGTCAGGGGCGATATCAAGAGGCAGCTACCCTGTTCGAAAATAACAGCACTAGTGCTTGGTTTGGCTTCCAACCAACACGGGCTGTTGAAATCTTGCAGCTACTCATCACCAAGACACCAGCTCCCCGCCCCATACTAAAATCAATTGTTCGTCTAATGACAGCAACAAGCTCGGGCAAATTCGACAGCCATCAATACGTAGCAACGATTGATAGTAAAGACCCGCAGCAGATGTTTTTGTTATCCATGTTTCGCATGGCCGATCTCAGGTTTCACGGTCGTGCTGTCGAAGCTCTGGAGCAAAGCAAACAACTGGAAACCTACCTTGACCAAATGCAGCTAAGCGAGAACGATCCAATTGGTCTAGCATTACAAGCTGCCGTGGAAACTGGTATCACTGCCACGCTCGCCGGCGATTTTCAGCATGCCCTCGCCAGCTTCACCCAGGCACAGCTGCTTCCCTTCATACCAAAGTTCCCTTTCCTCACGCGCAATGCGCTAGTGCAAGCAGCATTAATCCATGCCTGCGTTGGTAACGCGGGGTCCGCCGTTTCACTACTTAATCGAGCCGACCAAATTCCGCGTACATCAAGTTGGGTAGAAAAACAGATCGATGTGCACCGTGACTTCGCTTCCATACTGGTGTCAGCACGTAGCTATGAAGAAGCGCTAGACCGTCTGGAGACCATCAGTCTGCACGATATCGGTGAAATGTGGCCGTTTTATATCATGGTCATCCACCGTATTTTAGAAGCCGTAGGCCTTACCGATGAGCTAGATCACCGTCTTGAAATGTTTGATTCGATCCCCCTGCCAAAAATCGACGGGGAAGGATTCTCCGGCAGTATTATTCCGATAAAGCGTGCAATGTTGGCCATGCGCACTGGTCGCAGCTTTGAAGCCCAAGAATTTCTGGCACGTGCCGATTCCCGGTTGGTCTATACACGTCTGCTCAGCGCAGCAGTAAATATATATAGTGGCCGCACCCAACAGGCAATACAACAAGCCACCCGGCTCAAAGCAGAAACTCGCGGATTCCGGCTTCTTGAGATCCGCAGACTGGCGATACTCACCTCGGCGTATTATCAGGCAGATAAT
The DNA here is from genome assembly GCA_002358975.1 of Micrococcaceae bacterium UBA3381. GTDB lineage: Bacteria > Actinomycetota > Actinomycetes > Actinomycetales > Micrococcaceae > Yaniella. The sequence goes on from DEPX01000027.1 coordinate 5,531, forward strand.
ACCGAGGCGTGTTTGGAAACATTGGCTCGTGCTGTATCCTTACCGCACGGGCTTGCTCGTACTGAAGCCGAACTGTTTAGCCCAGAGGTTCGCGAACTTGCTACCAAACATATCGCAGCGTGGCCACCCGATGCCGGCGGGCCATCGGCGTTTCTCACCGGTCTACCCAAGCCCGGCCGAGCACTGACGGAACGCGAGATTCAGATCGTTGGGCAACTTGCTAAAGGACACCCTCGAGCAAAGATTGCCGAGAACCTTTATATATCTTTAAATACCCTGAAATCGCAGTTGCGTTCAATTTATCGAAAGCTTGAGGTTTCCACAGCATCTGATGCCGTCGTGGGCGCACAACGTCGTGGTCTTATTTAACCCACTAGGTCCCCTATCCCGGCTTTTGCTCTACCCCGCTGCGGTCCGGCGGACCTTGTTGCACTGCAGCAGGTTCCGATGCCGGATCGTCTGACCATCCAATTGACGAGGTCTCTATCTCAGTGGCAACCTCGCCTGTGACGGATCGCTGGGTACCGGATTTGAACCATCAACTAATGTGTGAGTTTTCGTATCTGATCCCTCATCTGATAGCGCCGGATCAATTTCGCGGCTATCGTTCCGATCGTCTCCACGCTGATCCCATCATCAGCACCAGGGTTCAATCCTGGGTCATCATTAGGCTCGTCCCCGCGCTGGTCGCCGCGCTTATCACCAGCGTGCTTGCCTGGTTTAGAACCCTGCTGAGCTCCGTCTTTAGAACCCTTCTTTGATTGCGGTTTTTCAATCATGGGTGCCTGATCAGGTACCACCTGTGAATTGTCTGCCCACGCGTCCGCGGGAGCTTCTGGTGCGAGATCTGCGGCCGAGGATACAGATGGTTCCTGAACCATCTCGTGAACCGGCGCTTCCCCGGTGGCTTCTTTTGACATGGCGGTCGCGTGCACTGAAAACAATAAACCGCCCGTTGCTACTATTCCGATAAGGATACGTCCAGTTTTACCGAAAACAGTACGCCGTCTTTCATGAACGAGTTCCTCCGCGCTAGTTCCTGGCCCTACTTCTGTCCCCGAATTATGCAAGCTGACCCCTCCCTTTTCTTGTCTGCTTGTGAAAGGTTGAGTCGATTGCCCCTTAAAAACGGCATCCAGCACAGAGTCGCCAGCACACGTTCATTGAGCTAAGTCACATCGATGCTTCAAACCCTATGTTCGGTTCGGTGCACTAATGAGGGAACAGGCCCGAAACCACCCGCAAGATCACCCAGCGGCAAGCAAGGGGTCGCTGGCTGGATAGCAGAAGATAAACGATCCACGGGTTAAGAAAGTAACCGAGCCCGCTGTTAGATTACGGGTATAGCAAAAGAAAAGAACCCCCGCGATGTAGAAGCTACGCGAGGGTCCAGTGGCTCCGACCGGCATCGATCCGGTGACCTTTCGATTTTCAGTCGAACGCTCTACCAACTGAGCTACAGAGCCGAAGCTAGCGCTTCTGGACAAAGAGCCCGTCCATGAGGACAGGCTCTTCACTCCGCGACCCTGACGGGACTTGAACCCGCGACCTCCGCCGTGACAGGGCGGCGCGCTAACCAACTGCGCTACAGGGCCAGTGAAAACACTCTACAGCATTTTCTCAAGTCATTTACTGACCTGTACCCCCAACGGGATTCGAACCCGTGCCGCCGCCGTGAAAGGGCGGTGTCCTAGGCCACTAGACGATGGGGGCCGGACTATCGC
>DEPX01000027.1:7419-8205 GCA_002358975.1 Micrococcaceae bacterium UBA3381
CTAAGCTCCAACCAGCTACAGACAGGACTACTCGGCCGGTGCTACTGTGATATTCAGCACGGTATAATCCCTGATCGACTGGGAGAATCAGATGACTAAGCCTATAATGCCAGAGTTTTCAATGCCGATCGACGACGCTGACGACGAATATTTTCACGCGCATACACCCACGCGAATCGCCACTTCACTGCGCGAGCTTATCTGCAAAGGGAACTTGAGCCCTGGCGCCAAACTTTCCGAAGAGATCATAGCCGCCGAATTTGAAGTCTCACGCAATACTCTGCGTGAGGCTTTTACTGTATTAGTGGGCGAAGACCTTGTACATAAGGTACCTAATAGAGGCGTATTTGTTATCGATCCTGGCCCCCATGAAGTGCGAGAAATCTACCAAGCCCGCCGTTTCATCGAGCCGTCGGCGATTTTATGGGGCCAACTCACGCCCGAACTGGCCGAGACATTCAATCATATAGCTGACCAAACGCGTCGTGGCATTGCTCAAGAGGACACTGATGTCTTGGAAGATACTGACCGTCAGTTTCATCTGGCAACTGCAGCCTTGGCTGGCTCATCCACGTTGTCCGCAGCAATGGACCGCTTATTAACACAACTTCGATTGGCGTTTACCGGCCTAGGGATTAGTCCGGGCATCCACGACTCCTTTGCCCAGCAAAACCTTGCTCTCATTGACCGCATCCTCAACAATCAGCGCGTCGATGCGTCACGTGGCCTGCATAAATATCTAAGTTTGGCCGAAAATATGGTCATGCAGTATGCAACCGTCGACGG
>DEPX01000217.1:0-29663 GCA_002358975.1 Micrococcaceae bacterium UBA3381
TGGGAACCATGGGCTTATGGGCAAGACGCAATGTTGCTTGGGGTTGCTATCGGCGAGACAGAAGTTGCTGCCTACCAAGCTAATCCTCAAATATTGGCCCAATACTGGCAGAAATTTTGGGCCCTGCGTCAGGTTTGGCAGTATCAGCAAGCAGTCGACTCCGCACCGAATCCATTGCAGCCTATTGGGCCCCCGGTTGCTGCTACGCAACAATCCTGAGGACGCACTACATACTGGCCTAGTGCCCCTGATGGCATTGGGTAGTCTTATGCACGTGAGTGTATTATCCATCCGAACGGTTCCAGATCCCGTTCTTCGAAGCCCAGCAACTCAGGTAGCTGATACGCGTTACGGTTCAGCAAGCCTCGAACGCCTCATCAACTCAATGCACGAAACCATGGACGTCGTTGACGGAGTAGGCCTGGCCGGCCCACAGGTCGGCGTCAGTCAAGCAATTTTTGTGTTTCATCTCGACGAGCGCCGTGGTCATGTTATCAACCCCAGTATTGAAACCTGGGGAGAAACCATGACGGAACCTCGAGAAGGGTGCTTGTCAGTACCCGAATTGTATTTCACCCCACCACGGTCGCAATATGCCAAAGTCACCGGAAAAAATCACACCGGTCAGACCGTGGAATACCAGGGCGAAGGGCTATTTGCCCGGATGTTGCAACATGAAGTTGACCATCTGTTTGGTTACTTATTTGTTGATCGACTCGAAGACGAACAGTCCCGCCAAGCACGCCGCGCAATGGCTTCTCCGGAGTTCACCGAGGCCACCAAACGGGTTACCTCGCAACGCTCAGTCGATATTAGTTCTGCTTTTGGCACAGGCTCAGCTTTTAGTAAACCCACCTCGTAAGGACGCGCATGAGAATTCTTTTCGCCGGTACGCCACAACCAGCTGTAGCGTCGTTAGATGCACTCGTTGAAGCAGGCCACCAGGTTGTTGGTGTTCTAACCCGTACCGATGCAAAAGTTGGCAGAAAACGAGTGCTCACCCCATCACCGGTAGCAATGCGAGCAGCAGAGCTGGGACTACCGATCATAAAAACCAATAGTTTCAGCGGCGCTGAAGGTCACGCAGCTATCGCCGATTTGCAGGCACTACAGCCGGATATTGGGGCGGTAGTGGCCTACGGTGGGTTGTTGCCACAACATGTTCTAGAAATGTTCCCCAACGGTTGGATAAACCTACACTTTTCTTTACTTCCGGCATATCGCGGTGCAGCACCTGTGCAGTGGGCCATTATCAACCAAGAACAAGAAACCGGTGCAGCAGTCTTCCAACTGGAAACAGGCCTGGATACCGGTCCGGTGTATGCCACACTGCAACGCCGCCTCGATCCGGAGGAAACTGCCGGGGAAGTGCTAGCCGATCTTTCCAACAGTGGCGCCAAACTACTAGCCACCACGCTGTTCAGCATTGCTGACCGTACCGCCGTGGCAACTGCTCAAAAAGGAAAGGTCAGCTGGGCACCCAAAATTACTCGTCACGACACGCAGGTAGATGCCCAACAACAAGCTAGTGCAGTGCAGGCACTAATTAACGGTGCCTCACCGGTACCAGGCGCGTGGGCAATGCTAGATGGGGACAACACCACACAGCAACGACTCAAAATTGGAAGAGCACTGCCCGTAGCGGATGTACCAGATCACAATAAAAGCCCTGGCGCATTTATTTTTGAGTCACACCGCGTATTGTTGGTATGCCACGATGATGTCATTGAGCTGGCACAAGTCCAACCATCTGGTAAAAAAATGATGCGCGCCACAGATTGGGCTCGTGGCGTTGACGAATCGATTCGTTTACATACTTCAGCAACGCATCCGCATGAGTTTGACCAGAATTAGAGGATAAACACTTTGGCAGATGACACTGCAAAGCAACGCAGAAATGATAAGGGTCGTGAGCGCAACCGCGGAAAACACGGCCGCAAGCGACAATATTCCGCCAAAGCGCCCGCACAGCGTTCCCGGTCAGTCGGTTCAGCGCGGCTGACGGCTTTTCAAGTGCTGCAGGCAGTTACTCATGAAGATGCTTACGCCAACCTGGTCCTACCCACCCGGATTCGTCGTAACGCACTGGACCGTCAAGATGCTGCATTTGCTACCGAACTCACCTATGGCACCCTGCGTTGGACCGGCACTTATGATGCGATATTGACCAGGTGCGTGGACCGGCCATTAGCCAAGCTTGATAAACCTGTTCTGGATGCACTGCGTTTGGGGACCCACCAACTACTTAACATGCGGGTACCTGCCCATGCCGCATTGGACACTACTGTTGCCCTGGTGCGCTCCGAAATCGGATCAGGTCCAAGTGGACTAGTCAACGCCGTGCTGCGCAAGGTCAGCAAGCATACGTTTGAAATGTGGCTAGACGAAATTGCACCCGGACAATCCGATGACGATTTAGCCATCCGGTATGCCCATCCCACCTGGATTCTGCGTGCCATCAAACAAGCAATGCTAGCTAACGGCCGTAACCCTGATGAGCTACCCGAGGTATTGACAGCAAATAATCTTGCCCCAGAACTTAATTTGATTGCTCTGCCGGGTCTGGGCAATTTAGAAGCTGTCTTAAACCACGGCGCCACCGAATCGACGTTGGCTCCGGACGCGGCGGTATTTGCCGGTGGGGATGCCGGTCGGATACCAGGTGTTGCCGATGGCACCGTACGCGTGCAAGATATTGGGTCCCAACTAACAGCTCGCGGACTTATTGGCGCACGTGAGGTCGGTTCTGGTGAGACCTGGTTGGATATGTCCGCTGGCCCCGGTGGTAAGGCCGCAGTGCTTGGTGCATTGGCACAATCTCACGGTGCTACCTTGCAGGCTAATGACATTTCAGAACATCGCACCCAATTGGTCAAAAAAGCACTACGAGTCTTCGACGATAGTGTGTGGACTACAACGGTCTCAGGCGGCGCAGAACTTGCCGATGACCCGGCTAACGCTCAACACTTTGACCGTATTCTGCTTGATGCTCCCTGTACTGGGCTCGGGGCATTGCGCCGTCGTCCAGAATCGCGTTGGCGTCGAACACCGCAAGATCTGGCCACGCTTACACAACTACAGTCGCAACTGTTAGACGCAGCGACCAAAATGTTAAAACCCGGTGGCCTACTGGCCTATGTGACCTGTTCGCCGCACATTGCTGAAACAACACTGCAGATTACCGATGTGATTAAACGCCACCCAGATCTTCGTTTATTGGATTCGGCTACCGCATTGCAGTCAGTAGCCAAGCAACGCAATGAGGCATCAGCCTTAGTTCGAGAGACCATTACCCAAGGTGATAGCACGTCAAACACCGTACAATTATGGCCCGACCTGCATAAGACCGATGCCATGTTCTTTGCTCTACTAACCCGCTAAGCATAAGAAATACCGCTTTGAAGGAGCCCATCGATAATGCATATCAACCCGTCAATTCTATCTGCTGATTTCGCCCGATTGGCTGACGAAATCGCTAGGGTTCATAACTCAGATGCCATTCATGTTGATGTGATGGATAATCATTTTGTGCCTAACCTCACGATGGGTGTTCCGGTGGTTAAAGCTATCCGTGCGGCAACCGATAAGCCACTAGATATTCATTTAATGATCGAAGATGCCGACCGCTGGGCACCAGATTATGCTGATCTTGGGGCCGAATCGGTAACTTTCCATGTGGAAGCTTCCGGGGCTCCAATTCGTTTGGCACGTGAGCTGCGTGCTCGCGGTTCTAACGCTGCTATGGCGTTGAAACCTGCTACACCTATCGAGCCTTATATGGACATGCTGACCGAGTTGGACATGGTTCTGCTTATGACCGTTGAGCCTGGTTTTGGTGGGCAAGCTTTCTTGGATGTGGTGCTGCCTAAGATTCGACGCGCACGACAAGCCATTGAAGATGCCGGTGTACCGATCGCTCTGCAAGTAGATGGGGGAGTAGCCAGCGACACGATTGAACGTGCAGCCGAGGCCGGTGCTGATGTGTTTGTCGCCGGTTCAGCGGTCTACGCTGCTGACGACCCAGCACAAGCCATTGACAATCTGCGCCAGTTGGCCCGAGGGGCACAAGCTTAGAAGGGAAACATAGCATGCAGTGGCTTATTGATCTTTTCAATTGGACGATCCCAATTGGTGGCGGCGGGCTGCTGATGCGCGAGGTGTTCGGTAATGTGTTTGGGCTGGCCTCGGCCCTGGGTGGTATACGACGAAAATTATGGGCCTGGCCGGTGGGTATTATTGGTAATCTCACACTTTTATCGGTGTTTTTGGGCAGCCTCTTTGGTGGTGCAGATACCGCCAATTTGCTTGGTCAAGCCGGTCGCCAAATCATGTTTATTACCGTGTCAGTTTATGGTTGGGTTCAGTGGCGAAAATCCCAACGAGCTGGATCAGCAGATGACTCAGCCATTGTGCCTGAGTGGGCTTCAGGGCCGGTACGAATTGGCTTGGCAGTCATATTGGTTGGCGGCACCATCCTGTTGACCCCAGTCTTTCGAGCCCTTGGATCCTTTGAACCGGTATGGGCTGATGCTTGGACTTTCGTAGGGTCTCTATTGGCCACCTTTGGTATGGCCAAAGGGTGGGTAGAATTCTGGCTCATCTGGGTTATCGTGGACGTTGTTGGAGTGCCTTTACTATTTTCAGCTGGCTACTATGCCACGGCCTTTATGTATGTCTTCTACGGTGGATTCACTCTCGTGGGATTTTTTGTTTGGGCTCGTGCACGTGCCAAGGAAAAACCTGCCGTCGAAACGTTGATGCTGGATCCAACGCTGCAAGATACCCCGCCCGAAGAAAAGTACTAATTTTGCGTCATGAAGTGCATCCTTGTCGGTCCAGGCTCTAAGAAACAACTACGCTAGTATTGTGAAAACCTTCGAAGAACTTTTTGCTGAGCTAACAGATAAAGCACGCACCCGCCCGGAGGACTCCGGGACGGTACAACAACTTGATGCCGGGGTGCATGCAATCGGTAAGAAAGTTGTTGAAGAAGCCGCCGAGGTCTGGATGGCCGCACGTTATGAGACCACAGCTGAAACAGCCGAGGAAATTTCCCAGCTGCTGTATCACCTTCAAGTCATGATGCTGGCCAAAGGTATCGAACTGGAAGACGTCTATAAATATCTCTAACTAGGAGAATCGAACGCAATATGTTGCGCATTGCTGTGCCCAACAAGGGCTCGTTGTCTGATGCAGCTCGTGAAACCCTAAGCGAAGCTGGCTACCGGCAACGTCGTGATTCTAAAGAACTGGTGCTCGTAGACCCGGAGAATAAGGTGGAGTTCTTCTACCTGCGCCCACGTGATATCGCTATTTACGTAGCTAAAGGATCACTAGATGCAGGACTTACCGGTCGGGATTTGTTCTTGGACGCCCAAGTCGGCGAAGCCGCTGAAGAACTGATGCGGTTAGGTTTTGCGCGTTCGACATTCCGTTTCGCGGCACCTGAGGGTGCTTTTGCAACGGTAAAAGAGCTCGCCGGTAAACGCATTGCGACCTCCTACGACGGTTTATTATCCGACTATTTGAAGTCTTCAGAAATTCAACCCGAGCGCATCGTACACCTCGATGGAGCAGTCGAATCATCAGTATCACTAGGGGTTGCAGACGCTATCGCCGACGTCGTCGAGACCGGATCAACACTGAAATCAGCCGGTATGGAGATCCTGGGCGAGCCCATCTTAGATTCTGAAGCTATTTTGATCGGCCAGCGCGGCAAACATCCAGCCGGGTTGGATAAACTCATTCAACGCTTACGCGGTGTTCTAGTAGCCCGTGAGTACGTCATGGTTGATTACGATGTGCCAAAAGAACACATGGACGACGCCCTGAAAGTCACCCCTGGACTGGAATCCCCAACCATTGCGTCGTTAGCTGATGACAAGTGGGTCGCCGTTCGTTCAATGGCTAAGAAAAAGGATATGAACCGCATCATGGATGAGCTCTACGAAATGGGAGCCAAAGCCATTCTTGCCTCAGCAATTCACGCCATTCGTCTATAAAGTACACTATCGCGAGGAAGACCATGAGCACAGCAATTCGCGTCATCCCATGTCTGGACGTCAAGAACGGCCGAGTCGTCAAAGGCGTAAACTTTGAAAACCTTCGAGACGCTGGAGACCCGGCAGAACTAGCCAGTCGCTATAATGCTGCTGGAGCCGATGAGATCACGTTCCTGGACGTCACTGCAACCACCGAGCACCGTGAGACCACGTATGCACTCGTAGACAGTACTGCTAAGGAAGTGTTCATCCCGCTAACGGTTGGTGGCGGCATCCGCAGTGTGGAGCAAGTGCGTGAACTGTTACGACACGGAGCCGACAAAGTATCAGTCAGCTCGGCGGCAGTGGAACAACCAGAATTGATTAACCAGATTGCCCAAACCTGGGGAGCCCAGGTGCTGGTACTGTCCTTAGACGCACAATCTAACATCGATATGCCATCTGGTTATGAAGTAATGACCAAAGGTGGCAAACACGGCACCGGCAAAGACGCCATTGCTTGGGTAAAAGAGGCTGAAGAACGCGGTGTTGGGGAAATCCTAGTCAACTCGATTGACGCCGACGGTACTCGAGATGGCTTTGATCTTAAAATGATCAAAGCCGTCCGTAATACAGTGTCTGTGCCACTGATTGCCTCTGGGGGAGCGGGCGAACCAGCACACTTCCCACCGGCTATTGAAGCCGGAGCAAATGCGGTTTTGGCAGCTTCACTGTTCCACTATGGTCCCGATGACATGATCGGTCAGGTCAAAGACGCTCTTGAAGCCACCGGCTATTCAGTGCGGCGTTAACTCATCTCGCTATGGACGGTCAATAAGTACCAGCGCGTGATCGGGTCGGCCAAGGGCATGAAGAACCAGTTCCCCCGCCGGTCCGGTCACATATGTTAGTGTGGTGCCGCGTTTGGCCACGATGCGTTTTCCATTGGTCCGCACCAAAACATACCCGGTCTTGGCATTTGCATAGTATTTTCTAGCCTGTTCACGCAATTGCTCAAATAATGCAGAGGCGTATTCATCAGTGAGTTTTCGAGGAGCCCAGCGAGTCTGAGCGCGCCGAATATCCTCGGTATGCAAAAACAGCGTTAATAACGGACTTTCGGGCTCCTGCCGACGAGAAGCCACAGTGCGCCGAAACCGCTTGAGTAACGATCCGCGCTGAGCTGCCGGAGGTTTCTGTGGACCATCGCCAATTTTGCGTACCAGATTGTAGAATGCTTGGCGGGAAGTTGACTTATCAGCCAACTCATTGATAGCACTTTGTAGCGCTGCGGAAGACGATCCGTGACCCCGCGTTACCAGCTCATGCGGATTTTCGTGCAGAAACACTGAGGCCGCTAAGTGCTGAGTCTGCCACTGTTCTACAAGGGTGGGCTCATTAGGCCCGGCGGCATATAGCGCCGCAACAAAGGCAGCACGTGAAGCAGCAACAAAGTCGTTGTCGCTGTCACGCTCATGAGTCCCCGCAGAAAGTTTTGTCACATATCAGAAATTATCACGTGTTGATCGGTGGTAACAGCAGACAAGCCGTCCTACACTAGATTCATCATGAACAATTCTGAAGTTTCGCCGCCCGAATCAGATCTAGACCCACAGGTCGCGCTCCGGCTGAAACGTAATAGCAACGGCCTCATCCCGGCAATCGTCCAAGACGATGAAAGCCGCGAAGTATTGATGCTTGGCTGGATGGATGACCAAGCCCTGCATCTCACAATGACAACCGGACGTGCATGGTATTGGTCACGTTCACGTGGCGAATACTGGCGCAAAGGTGACACATCCGGTCATACGCAACATGTGGTTTCAGTAGCATTAGACTGCGATAATGACACGGTATTAGTACAAGTCAGACAGCACGGTCCGGCATGTCATACAGGAACTCCCACGTGCTTTACCGACCGGAACCTCACGGTTGCCGGCACCAAATAATTTATTGCCCCACGGAAAGAACAATATGCGTGATATTGGTCCAGTGTTTCCAACCCGTGAAGCCTTTCACCAACTAGCAGCTTCCGACCACAAGGTCATTCCAGTAACCGCAACATTGCTACCAGATGGCCTTACCCCGGTTGGTATTTACCGCCGTCTCGCCAATGACGCCCCCGGAACCTTTTTGCTGGAGTCTGCAGCCCAAGACGGTACGTGGTCGCGCTACTCGTTCATTGGTGCTGGCACAGCCGCCACTTTGACGGAACACAATGGTCAAGCAGTGTGGCAAGGTCGTGTTCCCGAAGGCGTACCAGCAGCCGGAACTCCTTTGAAAGTTTTAGAGCAGTCCCTGCAATTTCTCGCCACTGATGCTCGGGCTGATATTTCGGATACTCTGCCACATTTGATCTCTGGTTTTGTTGGCTTTCTAGGCTGGGATACGGTACGTGCATGGGTTGAATTGGGAGACGGCCCAAAAGACGATCTCAATCTACCGTCTATGGCCATGAATTTAGTTACCGATCTAGCCATTCATGACTCCTGGGACGGTACCGTCACACTGGTTGCCAATGCAATCAACTTCAACGGTGAAGCATCCGGGGTCGATGGAGCTTATGATCGTGCGCTGGCCCGGTTAGAAGACATGATCCAACGCCTGGTTGAACCGGTAGCTGACCCAGTCTCAGTTGCCCCTCAGGGATGGTTAGAACGGGATTTTTCTGCTGAAATAGACCACTCATGGCACGAACAAGACTTTCTCAACGCGGTACGAAAAACACAGCAATCCATCCGTGACGGTGAAATGTCACAACTGGTAATTTCTCGACGGTTCACTACCGCCACTACCGCCACCGCCTTTGATACCTACCGGGTCTTGCGCGCCATTAATCCAAGCCCGTATATGTTCCTGTACACCTTCGAATACCCGGACCGTGAAGGTGTCTACCATTTAGTCGGTGCCTCACCAGAAACCTTGGTGTCGGTAAAAAATAAACGCGTTTTGACTCACCCGATTGGTGGTTCAAAACCCAAAGATCCAAGACGCAGTGTCCGCGCAATCGGAGAAGAATTGCTCGCCGATCCTAAAGAACGTGACGAACATGAGCAATTGGTGGACCTTGCCAAAACAGAGCTGTCTCGTGTTTGTGCTCCGGGCACCGTAGAAGTCTCTGATTTTATGACTGTCCAGCAGTTTTCCCATATTCTGCACCTGGTCTCCACGGTGGAAGGCGACATTGCTGCTGACAAAACCGCGCTGGATGTCTTGCGCGCCAATTTCCCTGCAGGCACCTTATCTGGTTCGCCCAAACATCGTGCATTAGAGCTGCTGGATGCTTGGGAGCCACATGCCCGTGGACCATTTGGTGGCACAGTCGGTTACTTTGACCTAGCGGGTAATATGGATATGGCTATCACTATTCGAACGGCAGTACTCAAAGATCAAATAGCGTATTTGCAAGCAGGTGCCGGTATCGTTGCAGAATCGGTACCGGCTACCGAGGCTGAAGAGACTTTAACCAAAGCAACCGCAGCGATCCGTGCCGTATTAGCGGCTCAACAACTCCAAAGCATTAAGGCTGAAAACTCCAACTAGATGACCACTCCGCAACCCACCGAAACGCCGAAGCCAGCCCGAGGCCTCAATCGCAGCATGACCGTGCTGATACTGCTGCTTGGCGGCGCTATCGCTCTTATCGGCTCAACGCAGACCTGGGTGACAGCTACTGGTTTTGAAGCAGCCCACATCAGCCATGTGGAATTATCGGGCCAAGAAGCATCTCCATTGATCACAGCCATGTCGCTGGTAACTATCGCTGCCGGTGCAGCGTTGTCCATTACGCGTAACCTTGGTCGCTGGATTATCGGAATTGTTGCTGTTTTGAGTGCAATCGTCATTGGCTGGGCTAGCCTGAGCGTCTGGACGAGCCCGTTAACTGCCGTAGCACCAAAAATTGCTGAAACGACCGGAACGACCGGTATGGAAGATATCGCCGGCAACATTGACGTGTCGTTGCTACCCTGGCTGACAGTATTCGGTGCATTGTTAGTACTCATTGGAGGGGTCGTCACCCTGATTTGGGGATCACGTTGGCCTGTTGGCAAGACGAAAAAATATGAGCGGTCCGATCAGATAGCGGTAAACCACGACGCCCAGCTTGATGAGATTGATACGTGGGACGAATTGTCCCGTGGCGAGGACCCGACCTAAAATCACGTAGTAGTTCGTGTTCTACCGTGTAGGTAAAGAAAAACTGGCAGAATAGAACACGAATCATCGCTAGCAACTTGAGGCTGCCGGAAATGTTCTGGCGAAAGAAAGGCAACACGCTAATGACTGACATCACCAATGAACTCCAAGTCGATGAATACGGTCGTATCTTGAATGACCCAACTCATGACGAATCACCAAGCCACGGTAATTCGCCGGCTGCTTGGGGCCTTGTTATCTGTGTCCTTGTTGGTCTTGTCGTCGCCGGCATTAGTGCCTTAGCTTCGGTCTGGGTCGTGATGTGGATTGGGATTGGCCTAGCAATAGCTGGATTGCCCGTTGGATTCATCATGCGCCTGTCAGGCAAGGGCGCTAACGGAGAATTCCAAGGCTCATGACATTTAATACCACCACCGGTACTGTCCTCGACGACATCATTGCGGGTGTCATAGAGGATATGAACATCCGCAAGGCAAAAACGCCGCTACCGCACATGCAACAACTTGCTACTGAAGCGACACCGGCACGGAACGCTCACGCAGCACTGGCCGGTGGACGAGATAACCCAAAGGGCGTGGGTATCATTGCTGAAATTAAACGGGCTTCCCCTTCGGCTGGTGCTCTAGGCACGATTGCTTCACCGGCTGAACTAGCAACCCGCTATGCTGCTGGGGGAGCCACAGCGATCTCAGTACTTACCGAGCAACGTCGGTTCAACGGGTCGTTGGAAGATTTTGACGCCGTGCGGGCCCGAGTTGATGTCCCGTTATTGCGTAAAGATTTTACCGTCGACGAATACCAGATTTACGAAGCTCGAGCCCATGGGGCCGACCTTGTTTTGCTGATCGTAGCGGCTCTGGACGACGCCCAATTGCGCGATTACTTAGCGCTGACCCATGAACTTGGCATGCATGCGCTCGTTGAGACGCATACCGTTGAAGAAATCCAGCGCGCCGCAGCCATTGAGGCATCTATCGTTGGAATCAACGTTCGAAATCTCAAAACACTCGCCGTTGACACTGCCCATTACGGGACGCTGGCCGATGAGCTGCCAGATAAGGCAGTCAGAGTCGCTGAGTCCGGTGTCAAGTCAGCTAACGATGTCGCCATGTACGCTTCACAAGGGGCAGACGCTGTACTGGTAGGCGAGGCCCTGGTACGTCATGGTGAACCGAGCCAGGCCATTGCTGATTTTCGGCACGCTAGCCGATCCTAACAACTCATTATCCTGCCCCGGCCAACTACCGGGGCGGTTGTCGTTTTTGGAAAGAAATTTATGAGCATCCCAATGGATAGACCACAACCCGGTTCGTACCACTATGCCGGGGAGTTTCAACAACAGCAAGGACCCTACTTTGGTCCCTATGGTGGCCGGTGGATGCCAGAATCACTGATGGCGGCCCTACAAGAAGTTGAAGACACCTTCCGCACAGCCATCGAAGATCCTGCATTTCTTGACGAACTTCACGACCTCTACGCCAACTACATTAACCGGCCATCACTGCTGACCGAAGCAGCGCGATTCGCCCAAATTTATCCTGGCGTGCGGATCTTTCTGAAACGCGAAGACCTCAACCACACCGGTTCTCATAAGATCAATAACGTCATTGGTCAAGCCTTGCTGGCTAAACGCATGGGCAAAAGCCGGCTTATCGCAGAGACCGGGGCTGGACAACACGGTGTCGCCACAGCAACCGCTGCGGCACTGTTCGGCATGGAATGCACCATATACATGGGTGAAGAAGACACCCGGCGCCAAGCGCTCAATGTTGCCCGTATGGAACTACTCGGTGCCGAAGTCAAAGCGGTCAAGATCGGGGCCCGAACCCTCAAAGACGCCATCAATGAAGCATTGCGTGACTGGGTCGCATCTGTAGATACCACCCACTACTTGCTGGGCACCGTGACCGGTCCGGCGCCGTTTCCTGAAATGGTGCGGTACTTCCACCAGGTCATAGGTGAAGAAGCACGGGCACAAGCCCTTGAACAGACCGGGAAACTACCCGATGCTGTGGTGGCCTGTGTCGGCGGTGGCTCCAACGCTATCGGACTCTTCCACGGCTTTCTAGACGACAAGACCGTAGAACTCTACGGGATGGAAGCTGCCGGTGCCGGCATAGAAACCGGCAAACACGCCGCACCAATCGGGCTGGGACGAGTCGGTGTACTCCACGGTGCACGCACCTATCTGATGCAAGACGAAGATGGCCAAACCATCGACTCACATTCAGTATCCGCCGGCCTAGACTACCCAGGAGTTGGCCCCGAACATGCCTTCTTGCATGACTCTGGGCGAGCAACCTATTTACCCGCCACCGATGCTGACGCCATGCAAGCATTTGAAAAGCTCACCCGCACTGAAGGCATCATGCCCGCCATCGAATCGGCACACGCACTTGCCGGTGCAGAACAAATCGCTGCGAAATGGGTAGCTGAAGGTGTTGTCAACGCAAACACCCCACAACCCGATCAACGCGTTATTATCGTCTCGCTATCCGGACGCGGCGATAAAGACGTCAGCACAGCCGCCACCTGGTTCGGTATGGTGCCAGAAGACCTCACTGAGCTTGGAGAATAACGCCATGACACAACACATCCATTCCCGAACCGCCGAAAAAATCGAAGAAGCCCGCGCGGACGGTCGTACGGCCTTTATCGGATATCTGCCCGCCGGTTACCCAAGTATCGACGCATCAATAGAAGCAGCAGTCGCCCTAGGGAATAACGGCGCTGACGTTATCGAAATCGGTTTACCATATTCAGATCCAGTCATGGATGGCGAAGTCATCCAGAAAGCCACCAATCAGGCACTACAAGATGGCTTCCGGGTCAGCGACGTATTTCACATCGTCAAAGAAGTAACGGCACGCACAGATGCAGCAGTAGTAATCATGACCTACTGGAACCTTGTAGAACGCATGGGTGTTGAAGAATTTGCCCGCCGGTTCGCACAAGCCGGTGGTGCCGGACTTGTCACACCGGATCTCACACCTGAAGAAGCCGAAGCATGGATCGAAGCTTCGGATAAATACGGGCTCGACAGGATCTTTTTGACCGCACCATCATCAACCGATGAACGCATCAAACTGGTTGTGGACTCGTCTCGCGGCTTCGTTTATGGCGTATCCGTTATGGGTGTTACCGGAGCCCGTGATGAAGTCTCTGATGCAGCAGAACGCGTTGTGCAACGTGCTCACCAAGCCGGCGCGCCACGTGTTTGCGTCGGTCTTGGTATTTCAGAACCTGAACATGTTGCACAAATTGGCAGCTACGCCGACGGTGCTATTGTGGGAACTGCACTGGTGGCGGCCCTGCGAGACGGCGGTCCAGAAGCGGTCGGTGAGCTCACCCGTCACCTGGTTGCCGGAGCCTCAAAGAACTAGCGCACAATACTTCTAGGACACACCCACCCAATGCACATTGCCACCCTGCTCGCTTCGATCCCCCCACCTCCGTTTGACGGTTTCCCAATCGGACCGGTGAAGATTCACATTTATGCATTATGCATCATTTTGGGCGGTATCCTTGCCTTTTGGTTAGGCGGCAAACGTTGGCAAGCCCGAGGTGGTAAGCCAGAACAGATGTACGACGTCGGCCTATGGGCCGTCGTCTTCGGCATTATTGGTGCGCGACTTTATCACGTCATCACCGTGCCAGATGTGTACTTCGGGCCCGGCTACAACGGTCAGGGCGACCTAACAAAAATCTTTGCCATCTGGGAAGGTGGCATTGCCATATGGGGCGCCATTGGTGGGGGAGCACTTGGCGTTTGGTTTGCCTGCCGACGATATAAGCTACGCATGACTGCCATGGCCGATGCCATTGCACCGGGTATCTTGCTTGCTCAAGCCGTTGGACGCTGGGGCAACTACTTCAACCAGGAACTCTTCGGTGAACCAACGACATTACCTTGGGGACTCGAAGTAGATGCCAACCACTATAATTTCCCGATCGGACAGGCAGCCGATACGTTATTTCACCCAACATTCCTCTACGAATCCTTGTGGAACCTGTTAGGTGTCGTCGTTCTGTTATTACTGGATCGACGTCTGAAACTACGCAACGGCATGATGCTGTGGTCCTATATCGTTTGGTACACACTGGGCAGGATACCCATCGAATCAATTCGGTTAGACCACGCCCAAGAATTCAGCCTCCTAGGTATCACCGCACGGACTAACACCTGGGCGTCCGTGATCATGTTCCTGGTGGCTGTCGGTCTGTTGGTCTATTCCGTCATTACTCGGCCTAAAACCGCGGAACAACGTGCCGAAGCCGAAAAAGTTTTCCGCGACGACTACGTTGACGAAACAGACACTCAAACCGAGCCGAGCGACGATGCCGCCCAAGACGATAGCGCTTCACCCCAGGAATCCGGTCCGGACAAGACCACTTGATGAGCTAAGACATTTGATTCATCAATGTCGAATCATTAACTTTCTTCCCAAACGTCCATAGACTGTGGGTATGAGACACGCGAAAATCGTCGCAACTTTTGGACCTGCTACACAGGGATATCAAACAACAAGCGAACTGCTCAAAGCTGGTGTTAACGTCGCGCGAATGAACTTCAGCCACGGCGAACACAGCGTACATTCCAACACATTCAACACCGTCCGCAAAGCGGCTTCAGACCTTGACCAATCAGTGGCAATATTTGCTGATCTTCAGGGCCCAAAAATTCGGTTAGGCCGATTTGCTGATGGACCACACCTATTAGAAGACGGTGACACCTTCACCATCACCACCCGCGATATCGAAGGCACCCAAGACATCTGCTCAACCACTTTCAAAGGATTGCCACATGATGTGGAAGTGGGAGACCAGCTGCTTATCGATGATGGAAAAATAGCTTTACAAGCCACTGAAGTCACCGAAACCGATGTAGTCACCAACGTGGTCATCGGTGGCGAAGTATCAAATAACAAAGGCATTAACTTACCAGGTGTTGCGGTATCTATCCCCGCGCTGACCGAAAAGGATGAAGAAGACCTCCGGTTTGCCTTGAAACTCGGTGTCGATATGGTTGCACTGTCATTTGTGCGCAGCGCATCGGATATCGAACCAGTTCACCAGATCATGGAAGAAGAAGGCCGCCGCATCCCGGTCATTGCCAAACTGGAAAAGCCCCAGGCCGTCGATAATCTTCAAGAAATCATCGACGCCTTCGATGCGATTATGGTCGCACGAGGTGACCTTGGTGTCGAGCTGCCACTAGACGAAGTGCCCGTTGTCCAAAAAACCGCTATTGATTTGGCCCGGCGCTGGGCCAAACCCGTTATTGTGGCAACACAGGTACTGGAATCCATGATTGACAGTCCACAGCCAACACGCGCCGAAGCATCTGACTGCGCCAATGCAGTACTTGACGGTGCCGACGCCGTCATGCTTTCTGGGGAAACTTCCGTTGGAAAATATCCAATTCGTACCGTGCAAACGATGGCGAAAATTATTAAAACCACAGAAGAACGCAGCCTCGACCGGATGCCACCGTTGGGGACTCGTCCTGGAACACGTGGGGGAGCGATCACCAGGGCTGCCGTTGATATAGCCGCCAGCCTGGATATTCCATTCTTGGTAACGTTCACCCAATCAGGCGATTCAGCCCGTCGGCTCTCCCGACTACGGGCACCACAACCTATTTATGCGTTTACGCACTCGTTTACCACCAACAACGTGTTATGCCTATCCTGGGGTGTAACCCCCAGAATGGTGCCCTTTATGGACTCAACAGACAAAATGACCGAGCAAATCGATCACGAGCTAGTCAAAGCAGACCTAGCAGAAATTGATGATCTGGTTGTTATGGTCGCCGGTTCACCACCTGGAGTACCTGGCTCCACCAATATGCTTAAAGTTCACCGTATGGGTTCTACAAAAGCCGAAATTGATCCGGCCCTGGTAGACACGGCCGTTGCTCCGCCAGCACATCGATGGGACAAAGTCTCCGGCTGGTCACCCATGTAACAACAACTACGAAGGGTTGCCCAGCTGTCCAATAACAGTCTGGGCAACATCCTTCATAGTTAAACGCCGATCCATAGAGGTTTTCTGGATCCAACGAAACGCCTCGGGCTCGCTAATTTCAAGACGCTGCATTAGCAGCGTCTTGGCTTGATCCACTAACTTGCGCGTCTCAAACCGCGCAGACAAATCAGAAACTTCAGCCTCTAGGGCCACCAACTGCTCAAAACGGGCCTTCGCCAGCTCAATGGCCGGAACCAGATCGGTCTCATTAAAAGGCTTAACGATATAACTCATAGCCCCGGCATCAGTTGCCTGATCAATCAAATCCCGCTGCGAAAATGCCGTAAGAATCACAACAGGTGCCAACGAGCGCTCAGCAATGTACCGTGTGGCAGAAATACCATCCATAACGGGCATCGAAATATCCATCAACACCAAATCCGGTTTCAATTCCTCAACCAATTCGATGGCTCGCTCGCCGTTACCAGTCTCACCGACAACCTCATAGCCTTGTCCGGTGAGTGTCTCGACGATATCTAAACGAATAATCGTTTCGTCTTCAGCCACCACAATGCGTACCGGATGTGCTGTTTCGTCTTGCGACATAGTGACCCTTCGTTCGTGGCGATGGCATATTTACCAATCACATATACTACGTCACCACAGTAAGCCGTATTGTTTGGCAATTCTGAAAACTCGTGTAAAATAGACCAAGTGCCCAGCCCGAATGGCGGAATTGGTAGACGCGTTGCACTCAAAATGCAATATCGAAAGATGTGTGGGTTCGAGTCCCACTTCGGGTACAAAAAGTAATCGAACACGTCCCGCAAGTACTGCGCGGGACGTTGCTGGTTAAGCCGCTAGTTCAAGCTGCGAGCTCCCATATTCTGCACTGATAGCAGCTACTCAACCAATGAACGACACCCCGGCTCGCTTGGGTTGATGACTTATTTGAAACTATATAGTGAGCTGTGACAATATTGACAGGTGCGCCATTATTCCGCGCATAAAATTCTTTTTGTCATTTTGGCTAACTATGACGCTCACGCCGGTGAACCGCTCGCATTCCCCGCCGGCAGCTGCGAAGAGGTGAAGCACCGTGCTCCTGACGGCGGTCTCGTTGGCGCTGTTCGCAGTCCTGCTGGCTGCTCCGCTGTCGCATTGGTTCGGAAAATATGCTGGATGGTTATTGTGGATACCCTTGGCGACTGCCGCCTGGGTACTCATCCAGGCGTATGCCTCGTCCAGCGGTGAAGTCGTTGAATACTATCCCTGGATCCCAGACTTCTTCAATGTAGGGTTTCATCTTCGACTCAACGGTTTGTCGCTGCTATTTGGGCTCTTAGTGCTAATTATTGGCGCCGGTGTCCTGTTCTACTCGGCCAGATATCTTGGCAAAACAAAAATCATCAGTTTCTACTTAACCATGTCAGCCTTCGCGCTGTTCATGCTCATTCTCGTTTTAGCCAACGATCTAATGGTGCTATATGTGGCCTGGGAAGGCACCACTTTGGCCTCATTCTTTCTCATTGCCAGATCAGGTTCACATGCTAGAAAACCTGCCGTGCGCACACTGCTGGTGACAGTTGGTGGCGGGCTGGGCCTATTAGCCGCCGTCAGTGTACTGATCGCTGCTGCAGGCACCACGGTCATTACCGAAGTACTGGACTCGAATATCTGGGACAACCCCGGGTTAACAACTTGGATCGTCATTACTTTGGTACTAGCGGCATTTACCAAATCGGCGCAGTTTCCTTTCCAATCTTGGTTGCCAGATTCTATGGTGGCTATTTCACCGGTCTCTGCCTACTTGCATGCCGCAGCAATGGTCAAAGCCGGAATCTATTTGCTACTTCTGTTTTCGCCTGTGCTGGCGGGCAACACACTGTGGCTAACTCTGCTTGTAAGCTCGGGCTTAGTCACCGCACTGATGGGAGCCGTTGCGGCGCTACGTCGCTACGATCTCAAAGAACTTTTGGCCTACTCGACGATGTCCCAACTGGGCTACCTGGTAGCGCTAATCGGTGTTGGAACACCAACGGCTTTGACTGCAGCGGTCTTACACACCATCGCGCACGCCCTATTCAAGTCAGCGTTGTTTCTTGCGGTTGGCATTATTGACCACGAAGCCGGCACCCGAGATATGCGGATGCTGACGGTACGCAAGATGGCCATGCCAGCGACATTGACCGTAATCATACTGGGTTCAGCATCAATGGCCGGGCTGCCACCCATGTTGGGTTTTGTGTCCAAAGAATCCCTCTTCGACGCCTTCCTCAGCGCCCAGCTGCCAGGCGTCTTGCCTTGGGTACTGGCCGGGTTAGCAACACTGGCTGCCATCGGTACGTTTGGCTATTCCGGACGGCTCGTATTGGGAGCAATGGGCAAATATCGTTCGCCTCGTAGTTGGATTAACACGCCACGAGGTAGTAGTGCGAATCAGCAAACCGTA
The DNA here is from genome assembly GCA_002358975.1 of Micrococcaceae bacterium UBA3381. Classification (GTDB taxonomy): domain Bacteria; phylum Actinomycetota; class Actinomycetes; order Actinomycetales; family Micrococcaceae; genus Yaniella. Next base: position 18,559 of record DEPX01000217.1, read on the forward strand.
CATGAAGCACGAATTAGTTTCTGGGGTTACCCAGCTGTCAACGCTTCGCTATCCTTGGTTCTTGGGTGCTTCCCCTTTATCGTGGGCGGTACCGTTACGGCAGCATCAGCAGTGGCTATTGGTACCAGCCAACAAATTAATCTCGGGTTGTGGCATGGCTTCACCCCAGCCCTCGGTTTATCAGGAATCGCTATCGTGGTTGGTCTCATCGCCGTATGGCAGATCCCAGCAATCGAAGCGTTTATGGTGCCACGCCCACTGGCATTCTCAGGCCTTGGTGTGGTCGAAAAACTGCGCCAAGCCACCATCGACCTTGGTGCGATTGTCAGCTCCTGGACTTCAGGGCTCAACCCGGGCCGTCATCTGGCCTGGCCCGCCACATTATTGGCAGGCCTGGCCTTAGCCGGTTGGCTCACCATTGACCAGCTGCCGGAGCAACAAGAAAACCTAACGCGCTGGACCGATTGGCTATTGGTCATTCTCGTTGGGGTAGGTATTGCTGCAACAGTCCTGGCACGCACACGCTTAGCTGCGGTAGTGGTCCTAGGAGTTGTCGGCTTCACCGTAACCCTTTGGTTCTTTGCCCTGGGAGCCGTCGACGTAGCACTTACCCAGTTGCTAGTAGAAATCCTCACCGTTGTAGTCATGGTGTTATTACTGCACCGGTTGCCCAAGACCTTCAGCACCAAAGACCGCGCAACAAAGTCCGGGCTCATCGCAGCCATCGCCGCTGGCATCGCAGCCTTTGCCGGCACCTACGCGCTAACTGGTCGTCGCGACATGTCCGAACCGGCCCAATATTTGACCCAATATGGCACCGAGGTCACCGGCGGCAACAACCTGGTTAACGTTATTCTGGTTGAATTTCGTGCCCTGGATACTCTGGGAGAACTCACCGTACTCGGAGTAGCTGGCATAGCTGTAGCCACCCTGTTATCCTCCCGAGCTCCCAACCCGGTGCGTAAAGCCAAAGCATTTGTCACCTCTCCGTTATCCAACGCGGAAGACAACTCCACCTACTTGCGCAGCTTTTCCAAAATTGCCCTACCAATCCTGATCATTTTCAGCCTGGTCTTACTGGTCCGGGGCCATAACGAACCCGGCGGTGGCTTCGTGGCCGCATTACTCACCGGTGCTGGCTTCGCTCTGCTATATCTTGCCGCACCAACCAACGAGGCCGCCCCCATACGGTGGCCATACATGGGCCTCATTGGTGCCGGTGTGGCACTTGGCGCAGCCGTAGGCGTGATAGGTCTGTTTGATGGGTCATTCCTGACCCCCATCCACTTCAACATCCTGGGCCTAGACATCAACAGTTCGCTGATCTTCGATATCGGCGTCTATCTGGCCGTACTCGGGCTCATCCTGGGTGCCTTCAACATGCTCGGATCACGACATGGACTTGAAGCAGCCATGGAAACATCCCCGGAACCAAGCACCGGGCCGCCTCCTGGCATTAACCGGACCAATACCAAACGTCAGCAGAAACGGGAGGCTGTGAAATGACTCTGAGCATCACCGTGGCACTGCTCACCGCTGGAGCGGTCTACTTGTTTACCAAACGCGAGATGCTGCGCATTATCTTAGGTTTCGTACTGCTTGGTCACGCAGGCAACCTCATCCTGTTCGCAGCAGGCGGCACCGATAGGCGGACCGAAGCGTTCCATCCATCAGACGACCCTTCAGCCATGGTCGACCCGTTGCCTCAAGCATTCGTACTCACGGCCATTGTCATCGCCTTTGCTATCACCGTCTTTATGCTCGTCTTAGCCGTAACCGGCGACAAATCTGATGACACCGCCGATAAAGTCGAACAACTCGATGTGGCAGCCGAATCATATTCCGATGGCGTCCGTCACCAACCACGTCGTAATACCACCGGCCAGGAGCAGCCATGACTCCAGCTACCATCGGCGCGCTACTGCCATTATTTATCGGCCTACCCCTCCTTGTCGGTGGGCTACTGGTAACCACCGGCCACCGGCTACGTCTCCACGCGACCGTCAACATCGCCACCGTGCTGATAATGCTGGTCTCGGCTTTCGGGCTGGTATACCATTTCTGGTCCAATGACGGCGGTGCCATCGCTCACCAAGTCGGGCCCTGGCCACCCGGTGTCGCCATACCATTTGCCGCCGACATGTTCACCGCACTGATGCTATCGGTTACCCTGCTACTGACCATCGTCAGCATCTGGTTCGCCCAAGCGTCACGAGCCGCTAACTCCCGGTACTTTGCGCCCCTCATTCTCATTCTGACCGCCGGCGTCAACGGGGCATTACTGACCGCAGACCTGTTCAACCTTTTCGTATTCCTCGAAGTCATGCTCTTGCCCAGCTATGGGCTCTATGTACTTAGCGCCAACCGCAAACTGCCGTTACGTCGGGTCCATGGTGCACGCCTCTACGTCACCATGAACCTATTTACCTCCACGCTGTACATGATCGGGGTGGGATTCCTCTACGGCACCGCGGGTACGGTCAACATTGGTGTACTAGCCGACCAAGCCAAAGACGACCCAACCGTGGCCATCGCCGGAGCCGTCAGCATCTTTGCGCTGTCTATCAAGGCCTCCGTGGTGCCCATCCACGGTTGGCTAGCACGAGCCTATCCGGGAACCTCACCGGCCATTACCGCCTTATTCTCCGGGCTCCACACCAAAGTGGCCATATACGCCATTTATCGCATCTATGCGGTCGTCTATGGAGGAGATACACGATTCTTATGGATCGGCGTCGTATTTTTTAGCCTGACTATGCTCATCGGAGTCTTCGGCGCCGTCGGAGAAAAAACCACTCGCACCATCCTGGCGTTCCACATGGTCTCGCAAATCGGCTATATCTTGCTGGGGGTTGCACTATTTACCGAATTAGGCTTGACCGCCGGCATCTTCTACTTGTTACACCACATGATCGTCAAAGCCTCACTGTTTATGTCCACCGGAGCCGTGGAAGTGCGTTACGGCACCGGGGTGATTGGTGCATTAGGCGGTATATCTCGAACCGAGCCCGTTATCGCCGTCGCCTTTATGATTGCCGCCCTCTCACTAGCCGGTATTCCGCCATTCTCTGGCTTCGCGGCAAAATTCATGCTCATCGTTGGCGCGGTAGAATCCGGCCAAATCGCCGCGGTGATCACCATGCTATTCGTCTCGTTAATTACCCTGTTGTCTATGCTCAAAATTTGGACCGGTATGTTCTGGGAGAAAGGCTCCGGGGGACCGGCCACTAAATCAGGCACGCTTATTACCTCACAGACTCGTGACCCCTATGCTCATGAAGCGTCCTACACCCCCGAGCTGGCCACCGAAGCCACGCGTGCTCAAGTCAGCACCCTCACCGGTACTCAAACCATTATCGAAGCCGATGAATCCACCGTGCCGGCCCGGCGCATCAACTTTTCGCTGGCAGCACCCTCAGTAGTGCTGGCGCTTATCACCGTCTGTCTCGGGTTGGGTGCACAATTCCTCTTAACCCTTACCGGTATTGCAGCAGAAGGTCTCTACGACACCACCCAATATGTTCAGGCGGTGCTTAGCCCATGACCATACTGACCTGGTTGCCTCGTTGGATCTGGCTGATCATTTGGTTTATCGGCCAAATCATTACCTCTTCCTGGGCCGTGCTGAAAGATCTTGCTCTCCCTGGCATCAATGCCCACCCCGGCATCGCCAGGGTACGCACTGACTGCCGCACCGATGCCGAAGTCACCATGCTGTCAGCGCTAATCACCATCACACCCGGCACGTTAACGTTGGGGACAGAAGTCGACGACGACGGCACCCGCTGGATCTATGTGCATTCCCTCTATGACGGCGACCCTGCAGCCGTTGCTGACGGCTCTATCGATATGCAAAACCACATCATCACAGCCATGCGCCGCGAAGGGTTTGACCCGCGCACCGTAGATCAAACCAACCGTCACCTCCCCAGGAGGGCCCGCACATGACCGCCCTCAACTTTGGCCTCTACATTGGCCTAGCAGTACTTGCCGCTTGTATGGTCGCCGTGGCCTACCGGATGCTGACCGCAGATACCGACGCAGACCGCGCCGTCTCAGCAGACCTATTGATGTTCTCTTTTACCGGTATGCTCGCATTTATCGGCGTACTGCTTGCCGGACAATTCTTCTTTGACCTGATCCTGGTTGCTTCAGTCGTAGGCTTCCTCTCGGCCATCTCCCTTGCCCGAGCTTTAACCAGGGGGAGGCGCTAATGGATACCACCGTGATGCTAGATATTATCGGCAACGTATTTATTCTCGCCGGTGTGCTGATCTTTAGCATTGCTGCCATCGGGCTATTCAAATTCACTGACACCTATCAGCGCATCTCCGCGGTGGGCACAGCAGCAGGTTTAGGTATTTCGGTGCTTGTTATCGGTGTGTTTATTCTGACACCTTCATGGCAAAACCTCATCAAACTGCTCATTATTTTATTTCTCCAATTAGCTACCTCCTCTATAGGATCGATGTCCATAGCCCGTTCGGCCTACCTGACAGGTAGCCCACTGCGTCCTGGTCACTTTGATCACCTCGCCGAAGATCAAGGCGCCTTTGAGGACGTCGGTGAGCCTGACGAAGACGTCGAAGAACCAGATGAAAACGCCGACGAGGCCGCCCAGCACGACAACTGGGGATAAAATCAGCACCCGAGCGCTGTGCTCGTTAGACTAGACAGCGTGACTGCTTCGAAACATACTGCCTCAGATTCCGCCCCGAACACGCTGATGGTCATTGATGGCCATTCCATGGCTTACCGGGCCTTTTTTGCACTACCAGCCGAAAACTTCCAAACCGCCACCGGCCAACACACCAACGCTGTGTACGGTTTTCTCAACATGTTGTTGGCAATGATCCGCGAACAACAACCCACCCACGTGGCGGTTGCCTTCGACTTGGAGACGCCTACTTTTCGGACAGAACAATATCCCGAATACAAAGCTGGCAGAGATAAAACACCCGATGAATTCTATGGCCAAATCGACCTCATCAAACAGGTCATGGACGCGCTGAATATTCCCACCATCGAAGTAGACGGCTACGAAGCAGACGATATCGTGGCCACCATGGCCACCTCAGCCACGCAAGCCGGATGGCAGGCTCGCATCGTTTCAGGCGATCGGGATACCTTCCAGCTCATTAATGACGATGTCACCGTGCTATACCCAATGCGTGGGGTCTCTGAACTACCACCATTTGACGCCGACGCCATCGTCGAACGTTACGGTGTGACCCCTTTGCAATACCCTGAGTTAGCCGCCCTTGTGGGTGAAACCGCCGATAACCTACCCGGGGTGCCGGGGGTTGGCCCCGGTTTCGCCGCCCGATGGCTCAATAAATACGGCAGTCTCAAGGGCATCCTGGACAACGTTGATGCCATTGGGGGTAAAAAAGGTGCCGCACTTCGTGAACACCTCGATGATGTCAAACGAAACCGCGAACTCAACGCCCTCGTCACGAATCTGCAACTGCCTGTCGAGATTACCGATACTGCCCTGGCCAACCCGGATCGAAACCTGGTGGCCGAACTCTTCGATGCATTGGAATTTAATACGATTCGCGATCGTGTTTTTAGCACCTTCGAACAGCAACTGGGTGGCGCAGAAGAGCAAGCCCCAACCGAAGACCTCCCCGAGGCCACGCTTATCAACGACATCACGGCATGGCAGCGTTTTCTTGACGATATCGCCGAGCCAGTCTCGGTGTTCTTTCATATCACTCCGCCGGCAACCATCACTCGGCGTAAAATCCCAGCACCCGGTGATTACGGTGAAATTCGTGGTGTAGGGCTGGCTACCGAAAACGCCACCGCAGTTATTGATCTGGATACCGCTGATGAAGCACTAGGGCAGGCTATCACCGAGTTTTTGGGCAACGAGGCCTACACTAAGGTTGTCTACGACCTCAAAACAATTTTGAAAGCCCTTGCTACCACATCTGAACATTCTTCTCTGCCAGCGGTAACAGACGTTGAGACTTCGATAGTAGCCGTCGAAGATGACGTATTGTTATCGGCCTATATTCTGCAACCAGATCGCCGTGGCTATGAATTAGCTGATCTGGTTCAAACTTATTTAAATACGCGCCTGGATGCTGTCATGCCAAGCGCCGACCAAGGTCAGCTCGCTATCGATGGGCTTGACGAAACCAATACCGAACAATTGGCACAGTATGCCCGAAACGCCTGGATGATCCATCGGCTCAATGAGACTATGGTGGTTGAACTGCAGCGACGCGGATCCGTTGGACTACTGCATGATTTAGAAATCCCACTATCGGTGGTACTAGCCAAGATGGAACTGATCGGTATCGGCATCGATCGTCAGCGACTAGATAACCTGCTCGACGGTTTTACCGAAGAAGTTGATAAGGCCCAACAATCGGCATTCGCTGCCATCGGCGGACAAGAAGTCAATCTTGCCTCACCAAAACAACTGCAGCTCGTGCTTTTTGACACCCTTGAGATGCCCAAAACGCGAAAAACAAAAACCGGGTATTCCACAGATGCTGATTCGTTAGCAGATTTATTGGAAAAAACTGATCACGCCTTCTTACATAATTTGATGGCCTTCCGAGATGCGACCAAATTGCGTCAAACTGTTCAAGGACTATTAGATTCCATTGCCGATGATCAGCGAATCCATACCCGTTTTTCGCAAACGGCTGCTGCCACGGGACGGTTGTCGTCGCTGAACCCGAACCTACAAAACATTCCCGTGCGTACCCCGGCGGGCCGACAAATTCGTGACATCTTCGTGGCAGGAACCAACCCGTATTCTGATGAACCCACCACCTTGCTAACCGCCGATTACTCGCAAATCGAAATGCGCATTATGGCGCATATGTCCGAAGACGAAGGGTTAATCCAGGCCTACCAGTATGGCGAAGACCTGCACCGCTTCGTTGGCTCCCAGGTCTTTGACGTCGCACCTGAAGAAGTCACAACCTCAATGCGCGATAAAGTTAAAGCCATGTCCTATGGGCTGGCCTACGGCCTTAGTTCCTTCGGCTTGTCACGACAACTGCGGATTTCCGTGGACGAGGCTCGTGAATTGATGACCAGTTACTTTGACCGCTTCGGTGCTGTACAGCATTACCTGCGCAATGTAGTTCGCCAAGCCCGCAAGGATGGTTATACCGAAACCATGCTCGGACGTCGACGCTACCTACCCGATCTGCAATCAGATAACCGTCAATTGCGCGAAATGGCCGAACGAGCAGCCCTAAACGCACCGATTCAAGGGTCTGCAGCCGATCTCATTAAAAAGGCCATGTTAGGTGTGCAATCCAGATTAGAGCGGGAAAACCTCAAATCACGCATGATTCTGCAAGTTCATGACGAACTGATCATCGAGGTCATCGACTCAGAAATCGAAGCCGCCCAAACTATTCTCATAGAAGAAATGTCTTCGGCAGCGAGTTTACGAGTCCCATTGGATGTCCAAATCGGAAAAGGCTACTCCTGGCACGAAGCAGCCCACTAGACGACTTGGCGTCTCCTAACGAACCACTGCCCTTCAATAACCGTTGAAAACCGGCATGATTCCGCGAAAAGCTCCGCAATTCTTACGTTGATTTTGACAGGACGTATACCGTAGTATATTAAATGTTGCCAAAATTAGCAGCAAAACACCTACGATGTCGCCGTACAGCTGCGTCGTAAAATCAGTAAGTTTATCAATCATATTAATCCATATCGGAGTCCCTACTACATGACCACTACTAGTAACGCCCCGCAGGTCGCTGTCAACGACATCGGCTCGGCCGAAGAGTTCATGGCTGCAGTCGACGAGACCATCAAATACTTCAACGATGGCGACCTGGTGGCAGGCACCGTCGTCAAAGTCGATCGAGACGAAGTACTGCTCGATATCGGCTACAAGACCGAAGGTGTCATCCCTTCACGTGAATTGTCCATTAAAAACGACGTCGATCCTGATGAAGTCGTTGAAGTTGGCGATTCCGTAGAAGCGCTGGTTCTTACCAAAGAAGATAAAGAAGGCCGCCTCATTCTCTCCAAGAAACGCGCACAGTACGAGCGCGCTTGGGGCGACATTGAAAAAGTCAAGGACGAAGACGGTGTTGTCACCGGTACCGTGATCGAAGTTGTCAAGGGCGGTCTGATCCTGGACATCGGTCTGCGTGGGTTCTTGCCCGCATCCTTGGTCGAAATGCGTCGTGTCCGCGACTTGGCACCATACGTCGGACAAGAACTCGAAGCCAAAATCATCGAATTGGATAAGAACCGCAACAACGTTGTCCTGTCCCGCCGTGCTTGGCTGGAACAGACCCAATCCGAAACTCGCTCCAACTTCTTGCAAGCATTGCAGAAGGGCCAAGTCCGCACCGGTACCGTTTCCTCGATTGTCAACTTCGGTGCATTCGTGGACCTCGGTGGCGTCGACGGTCTGGTGCACGTCTCGGAACTGTCCTGGAAACATATCGATCACCCATCAGAGGTTGTCGAAGTTGGCCAGGAAGTCACTGTAGAAGTACTCGACGTCGATATGGATCGCGAACGCGTATCCCTGTCGCTCAAGGCAACACAGGAAGACCCATGGCAGGTCTTTGCACGCACACACGCCCTGGGCCAGATCGTACCGGGCAAGGTCACCAAATTGGTGCCATTCGGTGCATTCGTTCGCGTCGAAGACGGTATCGAAGGTCTGGTTCACATCTCTGAACTGGCCAACCGTCACATCGACACCGCCGAACAGGTTGTTTCGGTTAATGAAGTGCTGTACGTCAAGGTCATTGACATTGACCTGGAGCGTCGTCGTATTTCCCTGTCACTCAAACAGGCCAACGAAGGCGTCGATCCAGAAGGTACCGACTTCGACCCAGCCCTCTACGGTATGGCTGCCGACTACGACGAAGAAGGCAACTACAAATACCCAGAAGGCTTCGATCCTGAAACCAACGAGTGGATGGAAGGCTTCGAAGCAGAACGCGCCGCATGGGAGCAGCAGTACGCTGATGCCCAGGCACGTTGGGAAGCCCATAAAGAACAGGTTGCCCGTCATATGGCTGAAGCAGCAGAAGTTGCTGCAACCGAACCAGTGGATACCGGTGCAACATCGTACTCCTCGGCTGATGAGCAAACTCCGGTCGACGATTCCGGTACGTTGGCATCCGACGAAGCTCTCGCCGCACTGCGGGAAAAGCTGACCGGTAACTAAACCGCCAACCCGCCGGGTTAACATACTGGAGGCCGCTACTGCAAGACAGTAGCGGCCTTCAGGCGTTAACATGGCAAACGAGGTTACTACACCATAACGTCTCGTGTTTCTACGCGGCCCGGGCGGCCTCGATAAACGCCTTGAGCAACGCATAGTCTTTCTCACCGGGCGACGATTCGACACCGGACGAAACATCAACGCCATCTGGGCGATACCGGGCCACTACGTCAGCCACATTATCTGGGTTGAGACCACCGGCTAAGATACACCGAGCGTCGATATCACTAACCCAATCGGGAATAGCAGCAAACCGGCCAGTGCCGTGAGAAGCATCATAAAACCAAAAATCCAAATGTTCGGTAGAGGCCGGCGGAGTATCTGACGCCAACGCCAATGAGGCCACCTCAGCGGGCTCATACAGTTGGACAGTGTCCACCTCATGCATAACGGGTTCGACATGTTCCAATGTCAGGCCCACCGCGAAGGTATCGATGCGTTTGGCTGCACGTGCTGCAAGTTGACGTGCCGTCTCAGTGCCAATTAGTCGTTTGGATTGCGGAGCTCGCATAAAGCCTACAGCGTCATACCCCAGTTCAATGGCCCACTCCAACTGCTTTGCTGTCGTGATGCCGCATACTTTGACATAGAGTTCAGACATAGCCTCAAACCTTCTGTGAGTGGGTAACGATAAATCGCCGATCTCGAACCACCTGGCGGGTCGGGCCCACCGTGTGTTGCAGTTGTGCAAGATAGCCCCGCGAGCTATTGAATACGGTAAACAGTACACCACCTGGCTTCAAGGCGCGGGATGCTTCAGCGAACAGAAAATGCGCAATGCCACTGGTAAGTTCAGTCCCATCATGAAATGGCGGATTCAGCACCACCACATCGACACTGGCATCGCCCAACTGAGCTAATCCAGACTGATGCATCACGTGCACGCCGTCTACGTTATTGGCCGCCAGAGTCGCTGCAGTGGATCGCACAGCTGAAGCGGAATCATCGGTAGCGATCAAGTGTCCAGCGGCAGTGCACTGTGCCAGAACCGTGGCGATACTACCATTACCACAGCCTAAATCTACGGCTACAGTCTCCGGACCAAAATACTCTGTGCGATATTGCATCAAGCTTTCTAACAGCAACCGAGTCCCCGGATCGAGTCGGGCCGCACCAAAGGTGAGCCCAAAAGCCCGAAGCTGTAACGTTTGTGCTGCTATCTGCACCGTATTTTTCCGTGGGATCCGGGCCGGTGCATCCCCAACTAGGCGCTTTGGCTGTCGTGCACGCAATGCACGAGCTTTATAATAGCCCCGCGATGCCGAAACATGGCTGAACGAGGCTTCCAGCACCTTGTTCATCGAAAAATTCAGGTGCCGTTGTAATTGCCCAGCTAAGAAAATTACTTGTTCATCTGCCCAGCGTGCGACCTGCCACGATACCTCCTCTAAGGCTTCTAGTGGCCGAGCCAGCCGGTAGACCACCGTTGCGACGCCATCAAGAATCTCCGGCGAGACGGCTGTAGCCACCGGTCCGGTGATGGACGTTTGGTCTGCTGCCAACGCAGCCGAGTCTTGTACAAACCGCACCTGTAAATTTTGTTGCCTCGTCCAGGCGCTAAGCGCCCCGGAAACATCATTGATCACAACAAACGGGGCCGTTGTTCGCCAGGGTTCAGCCGTCAACGTTTCATCCAGAACCTGCAGTAGCATCCGATCAACATTATCGGGTATAACTTTGCTGTGACTCATGCCAGCCTATCCTGCCACTGGATGCCAACAGCTTCCGCCCGCAAGGCACCGGCAGTCATTGCTGCTAGCCGGGTGTTGAAGTGTTCTAGCGCATCGTCAACATCATCCAGACCAACTGTTAGCGTTGCAGCAGAACCTGCGTAATCCGTTCCTAGGACAGCAAAATTTGCCGAACGTAG
>DEPX01000217.1:29758-30907 GCA_002358975.1 Micrococcaceae bacterium UBA3381
ACCACCAGCGGCGTTTGTTCTAGTGTGGCGACTACCGTATCTGAATAGGCACGAACCAAACCACCAGCACCTAGTTTAACCCCACCAAAATAGCGCACCACGATGGCACAAATATCTGAAATATCGGCCCATTCTTGGCCCTCATGTACAGCCCGATAATTCGTCAACGCCTGAAGCATCGGCATCCCGGCAGTCCCAGCCGGTTCACCATCATCGGAGGAACGCTGGATATCCCGATCTGCGCCAAGCACAAACGCCGGCACCACGTGGGTGGCTGCATGATGAACGCCACGGACCTCATCTATCCAAGCCCGTGCCGCATCCTCTGACCCAACTCGACGGATCATCCCGATAAACTCGGAACGGCGAATATCGAGGCGCACCTCAACTGGATTGTCATGTGCCACCACGGTATAACGGCTAGTACGAGCAGAATCAGCAAAATGCATAACCACAAGTCTACCTAGGAGTTCATATGCGTCATCTCGCCTTGACCGGCGGCATCGGATCCGGCAAATCAACCGTTGCGGAATTCTTCGCCGACCACGGTGCAACGATCATCGATGCCGATGCCATCTCGCGCGAGCTGATGGAACCAGGCCAACCTGTTCTAGACCAAGTGGCCGCAGCCTTCGGCCAACACTTACTGGATGAAACAGGACGCCTCGACCGCCAAGCCCTAGCAAACATTGTCTTTAACGACGACGACGCACGACAGCAGCTCAACGGTATCGTTCATCCGGCAGTGCGTGCCGAATCCGCACGGTTGCGCGAAGCAGCATTGGCCACAGATGCCCAACACGCCGTGATTATCGAAGACATCCCCCTGCTCATCGAAACCGGTCAAGCACAACAATTTGACGAAGTCATCGTGGTAAATGCGAATTACCAAACTCGTCTCCAACGCTTGGTCGATACCCGGGGGATGGATGCCGCGGATGCCAAGTCACGCATTGCAGCCCAGGCGACCGATGACCAGCGGCGCGCCGTTGCGGACTGGTGCATTGATAATTCTGGCACTCTGGACGAGACTCGGGCTCAGGTAGCTACAGTCTGGTCAAAGCTGACCAGCAACACGACTAGTAAATGACCAGATAAAAAACGCCACTTCATCTTGGATCACAAGGACCCACCATCACTACTCGCTCA
>DEPX01000165.1:0-2473 GCA_002358975.1 Micrococcaceae bacterium UBA3381
ACCGCGGATTTCGATACCGACCGTCATCTAAAGCTTCTAGGGTTAGGCTTCGATCAACCAAGCTATGGATTATTAGAGCAGCTACACACCCGGCATGTTCATACGTTCCCGTTTTGTGCGATAGATGTATTGTTGGGCGGTCATCCTGGGGTAGAACCAGCCACCGTATCTCGCAGGATGCTCACCGAAGGTCAAGGTGGATATTGTTTCGAACACGCTCAGCTTTTTGCTGCCACGTGTGAGGCACTCGGTTTCGAAGTACATCGTCATTTGGGCCGTGTCCACGATGCGATGAACACACGTACACATATGAGTGTCGAGGTGGTACTCGATGGTGTTCGGTATCTCACCGATCCCGGCTTCGGGCTTTCGGTCACGGGGCCAATCGAACTAGCCGATGGCGCTTCACGCATCGAATCCCATGGCACATACACCATGCACCGCTTGGAAGTCGACGGCATCGAGCACTGGGAGCTTCGTCGCGATGACGAGACCGCCCACCTCAGTGATACCTTACGTGTCATGCCGATTGATGTACGCAGCGGCCACACCGTTACCTCAACACACTCACCTACCGGGTCGCTATTCACCCGCACGCTCATCGCTTCACGGTTCACCGATGCCGGTCATATGAGCCTGGTCGACACGACACTGACCATTCGACGAGCAAACCAACCCACCGAACAACACCGGCTCACCCCGGACCAAACTGTTGATACGGTCCGTGAACTGGGTGTGCAGCTAGACGAAGATAAAGCCGACAAACTCCGTAAGCTCTTAGGGTGACGCGCTTTCTGGTCCCGCAGCTCGACGCACTGCATCCTGTACTTCGGCTGGGTTGCCACGCCACGGTGGCCCGTGTCCGGGCAAGACCCAACTGGCCTCAACGCCTGTTAAACGTTCTAGCGATTCGATAGCTTGTGCCGGATCGTCGGTAAACGGTGGCGGCAGCAGACCAGTGGCCCCGGTGAGCACATGCCGCGTCGTCAGCGCATCACCAACAAATACCGCGTCTGCAATAGGAATATGCAGGGCAATGCTGCCGGGAGAATGCCCTGGCAGCCCAATCACCCGAGGGGAACCGGGCAGCGGAAGCACATCTTCATCTACGATTTTCTTGACCTCAGCCAAGTAGTTCGTGCGCCAGGCTTGTTTAGCCATCCCGTAGGTAAAAAATTTCAACATTGGACCAAGCCGAGCCGGACCCATCGGCGTCTTTGGCTTCTGCCCCGTGCAGGCACGAGTGGCATCCGAGGCGTGCACGTACACCGGCACCCCATGGTTTTTCCGTAATTTTTCTGCAAAACCGATATGATCCGAGTCGCCATGGGTCAAAACCAGCCCACGCACATCCTCGATACTTCGGTGCATGGCTTTCAGCTCGGCAATAAAATCACGCCAATGGCCAGGAAGCCCGGCATCGATAACGGTTATGCCCTCTTCCGTTTCGACAAGGTAAGCGGCCACAATGTTATTGCCGATGCGATATAGGTGGGGACCAAGTTTCATGTGATGCTTTCGTTGAGTCAACGGATTTCACGACCGCTGGCACCATCAGATAAACATCACCCTATAAGGTTTGTCCCAATCGAAGAATCCGTCGGCCGTATCATCACGCCGCCGACATCTATTTTGCGCAGTGCAGCTATTGAGCTGTTTGGCCTAGGTAGCTGAAACACCCTGTCCAAGCGGGTGCGCGGAGGGCCACCGAGAGTATCCCGCAGTTGTTCAACATACTGGCTGGAACACGCGCCGTCGTCATCACCTAGGTTACGGGCAACCGTCTAAATTGGCTGGCAGAGATAAAGTGGCACTTATTGGACACATCCCTTGTTGTGATCTATTCAACACTGGAACAATAGGTGCATGGAGGCACATCGAGAAGTCACCAGTTCACGACCTGCCTACGACTCCGCTGCCAAATCAGACAATACCGGGCATTCGCGGCTTCGTGCCGCAGGTCTGCGCGCAACCAAGCAACGCCTTGCAGTGCTCAGTGCCGTTGATCATCAACCACACAGCACCGCCGAAGAACTACTGCATCTTGTACGTCACGACCTTCCCGAGATCACCGTGCAATCCATCTACGTCGTCATCGGCTCATTAGTATCCTCCGGACTGGTGCGGAAACTAGATCTGCCCGAATCACCGGCACGCTATGAAATGGAAGGCCACGATAACCACCACCATGCAGTGTGCCGATACTGCGGGCGAATCGAAGATATCCCCTGTCCGGTTGGCGAAGCGCCCTGCCTCCATCCGGAAGGTGACCACACAATGACCATCGAGGTTGCCGAAGTTATTTACCTAGCCGTCTGCGATGACTGCGCCCAGAAACATAACTGATAGTCCATCCACAACCTGAACGAACACGCATCGAAGTAAGGAGAAGAACTATGGTTGACAAGAATGTTCCACACGGTACCGGTTCAACAACTCAGGCAGGTATCCCAGCAGTCAGTGACCGCAACTC
>DEPX01000165.1:2541-5587 GCA_002358975.1 Micrococcaceae bacterium UBA3381
GAAACCCTGCAGCACTTCAACCGAATGAACGTCCCGGAACGACGTCCACATGCTAAAGGCTCCGGCGCCTTCGGCAAATTTACCGTCACCGAAGACGTCTCAAAATACACTTCTGCGGCAATGTTCCAACAAGGTGTCGAAACCGATATGCTTGCACGGTTCTCCACGGTTGCCGGAGAGATCGGCACCCCGGATACCTGGCGTGACCTGCGCGGTTTTGCGCTGAAATTCTATACCTCCGAAGGAAACTTTGACCTAGTCGGTAACCACACCCCGATTTTCTTCGTGCGCGACCCCATGAAGTTTATGCACTTCATTCGATCCCAAAAACGATTACCAGATTCCGGTCTGCGCGATAACACCATGCAGTGGGACTTCTGGACTCAAAACCCAGAGTCAGCCCACCAGGTCGCCTACCTCATGGGCCAACGTGGGCTGCCCAGAACCTGGCGCCACATGAACGGGTACGGTTCCCACACCTATATGTGGATCAACGCCGAAGGTGAGAAATCCTGGGTCAAATTCCATTTCCTTACCAATCAGGGAATGGAATTCTTCACCAATGATGAAGCCGAACGCATGGCAGGAGTAGACGCCGACTACCATCGTCGTGATCTGTTCGACGCCATTGAGGTTGGCAACTTCCCATCCTGGGATCTCTACGTGCAGGTTATGCCCTTTGAGGATGCCAAGACCTACCGGTACAACC
This sequence comes from Micrococcaceae bacterium UBA3381, assembly GCA_002358975.1. GTDB lineage: Bacteria > Actinomycetota > Actinomycetes > Actinomycetales > Micrococcaceae > Yaniella. The sequence goes on from DEPX01000165.1 coordinate 3,251, forward strand.
CATTCGACCTGACCAAAACCTGGTCGAAAGAAGACTACCCGCGCTTCAAGGTCGGTACCATGGAGCTCAACCGCAACCCGGCAAACTTCTTTGCCGAAATCGAGCAGGCTGGATTCTCACCGGGCAACATGGTTCCGGGGGTCGGAATGTCTCCGGATAAAATGTTGCTGGCACGCAACTTCGCCTACGCCGATGCCCAACGCTACCGTATCGGCACAAACTTCCAGCAGCTGCCGGTCAATAGGCCCATCGTTGATGTGCACAGTTACAATTTCGAAGGCCACATGTGGTACGAACACACCGGCAACCGGGCAACCTACGTACCCAACTCCTTTGGCGATTCATGGTCTGATGAGGAAGGCACCGTCGATGCCTCATGGGAATCCGATGGTGAACTGGTCCGCGAAGCCTACACTCTGCGTAAAGACGACGGCGACTTCGTCCAGCCAGGCATCCTGGTACGCGAAGTCATGGACGAAGAGCAACGCGAAGAACTCGTGGAAACCGTTGCCGGCTCACTGGAAACCGTCATCGAACCGGTATTATCCAACGCCATCCAATACTGGAAGAACATTGACGAAAACGTTGGCCAACAAATTGAAAAAGCCATCCGCGAAGGTACCGTGGCAGGTGACCAGCAACCCGGTGGCGACCCCTTAGATAACCAGGACTAACACCTGAACGAAAGGAACCCGGTATGACCATCGCCGTGGTCGGAGCCACGGGCACAGCAGGATCCCGGGTCATGGCTCAGTTAGAAGCCACGACCCGGGACTTCACGCCGCTATCACGTGCCAACGGTATCGATCTGCACACTGGTGAAGGACTCGTCGATGCCCTCCGAGGCGTCTCAGTAGTTATCGATACATCAAATCCCATGCCCGAAGATGACGATACAGACGTCGTCGGTACCATGTCGGAAGCAACCGCGCATTTAATGTCGGCGTGTACCGAAGCGGGGGTCGAGCATTTGGTATTTTTATCGATTAATAGTATCGATGCACCGGTGTTCGATGATTTTCCGTATTATGTGGCCAAACGTGCTCAGGAACAGGTTCTACAAGATTCTGCGTTGCCGGCAACGATTATCCGCTCCTCACAATGGTATGAGTTTGCTACCAATCCCTCAGCTGTCACCTTCTATGACGATCGTATTGAAGTTCAAGACTGGCTGATCCAACCCATCGCAGTGGATACAGTAGCGGAAGTACTCCTTGATGCTGCAGAGCACAAGCCGGCCATGCGGTTGATTACTGGGCCGGACCGTATTCGATTGCCCGAACTAAGCCGAGCCTATTTCGAGCAGCAAGCAGATCCGCGCCCAGTTCATGCCGTTGCCCCGTTTATCGAAGAGCTAGGAACAGGCGTACTGCTTCCTCCTGACGAGGCTGAACGACTCGGACCTACAAGTGCCGATTGGTTAGCGCAACAAGGAAAATAGCCGCTACGCTTCGCTAAAGTAGGCCAGCTTTCAGCTAGACCGAAACCGTCTCATCGGCGGTGGATGACTCCTTGGTGTCGGCAAGAATATGGACCGGACGGCTAGCAATGAGCCCGGCCACTAGCTGGACCACCAGTAGCGCGCCCACACCACACAGCGGCACCGTCCAATTGCCGGTTGCTGCATAAACAGCGCCAATGCCAAGCGGTCCAAGACCTGCCACCAAATAGCCAAAGCCTTGAGCCATGGTGGATAGTTGGCCAGTGTGCTGGGTGTCCGGCGAGCGCCAAACAATGTAGCTCAGCGAGAGGCTAATGGAGGCACCTTGGCCAAGGCCTAATAGGGTCATCCACAGATATGGGCTGGCAAGCGGAGCGGCCGCCAACCCTAAGAATGCTGCACCTGTTAGGGCAACGGAAACGACCGGTGGTATCCACGTCGTCCGCATTCGTTTGGCAATCTCGGGCATAACCAGCGCAGTAAGGATGCCTGGGAAAGCAGAGAATGAGATCATCCAACCGGCACGAGCTGCGTCCATACCGGCGTCCTGCAGCATGGTTGGTACCCAGGTTAGAGCAATATAGTAGGTGAGGCTTTGTAATCCCATAAATCCGGTGACCCCAAGTGCGATGGGATCAACGATGAGCGAACGCAGCGCTGGTTCACCGCGATCCGATGGAGCATCGGCAACATTGGTGCTGGTTTTGAGTCGTCCCGGCGAGCGACGCAACTGCGGGATCCAGATAATACTCGCCAGTAATGCTGGTAATGCCCAGACACCGAGCGCGGCACGCCAATCATTGCCGACATGAGGCAACACTGGGACGGTGAGCCCCGAGGCAGCTGCCGCACCAACAAATAGTGCCGTGGAATACAGGCCCATCATGAGTCCGGCG
>DEPX01000165.1:5608-6605 GCA_002358975.1 Micrococcaceae bacterium UBA3381
GATGCGAGAAATCCTGTTTAATCGCCGGTGGCATGGCAACATTACCGATAGCAATAGCAGCTCCGACCAGTACGGTGCCGACAAATAGGGCGATAAGGCTCGGGTGGAGACGTAGCAGAATACCGGCAGCCAAGACCAGCATGATCAGCCCTAGTAGACGATGCATTCCGAGACGACGCATCAACACGGGGGTAAAAAATGCGAATACCCCGAACGCAAATACCGGGATGGTGGTCAGCAGGCTTGCGGTTGTGGCCGATAGGCCAAGGGAAACCTGAATATCGCCCAGCACCGGTCCGATGGATGCCACACCGATACGCAGGTTGAGTCCGATCAGGATCAATCCAATACCAAGTAGCACCATCCCCCATTTACCGCGCGGTGGATCGTCGGGGGCACTGATTTCGCCAGGGCTCGGTGATTGGCCGCCAGGGACCGGGTATTGCGCAAGGCTGAGCTGGTCATGAGTGTCCACGGACAGAAAACTTCCTAACAAAAGAAAAAAGCTGTGAAGGCGCTGGGCATGTTGGGCGCCCTTATTATTGCACCGTGTCCAAGCTTGTCTTACCACTGCTAAAGTGACGTGCTATGCCTGAAATCAGCCTCGAATCGCTTGTGCCGGAACAGTCTCATGAGCTAGGTCACGATCACATTACTCCGGCCCACGCTCATCCACAGGGTCACATTGTCTACCCAGCCTCTGGAGTGTTGTCGATGGTTACCGATGCTGGTTCATGGATTGCTCCACCGAATCGTGCTGTGTGGATCCCTGCAGGTTATACCCATCAGCACCGCGCCCACGGCGACACTGATATGCGCATCATGTTTGTCCCTGACGATCTAGCCAGTCTGCTCCCGGTTACCCCGGCCGTGCTGGTGGTTACTGCTCTAGCCCGGGAAGCCGCACTTGCACTAACCAGTTCAAAGGATCGGGATTATCCGGCACGGCAACGCTTGCGGCGGGTCATTATTGATGACTTGACGGCGGCTGAAGAAC
>DEPX01000165.1:6635-9423 GCA_002358975.1 Micrococcaceae bacterium UBA3381
CAGCCACTACATTTACCCGAGCCCACCGATGAACGTTTACAAGCGATCACCTTTCTAGTGCAGCATGACTTAACCAATCCTGCTACCCTTGCGCAGCTTGGTAAGAAAATTGATACCAGCGAGCGCACCCTAAGTCGGCTTTTTCATCGCGAGACCGGGATGAGTTTCCGTCAGTGGCGGGCTCAGCTGCGCATTCATCACGCACTACTACTTCTCACTGAGGGGACATCTGTTACCGATACTGCACTGGCTTGCGGATGGGCTAATCCCAGTGCTTTTATTGAAACTTTTACCGCGCTGGTCGGGGTCACGCCCGGCCATTACCTACGGTCGCTAAGCGGTTAGGATGACGCCCCGAAGTGGTTAAAAACCGGCGGCGCGTGCTCGGCATTACTGCCGGACACGCGCCCTGGTATTTCATACTTAGTGACTAGACTTTATCGTGATCGCTGGAAACGGTTTCGTCATCCGATTCTGGCGATAAGCCAATAGTGCTTCGCAACGGACGTTCACGTACCAAAATGATTGCCAGCAGTGCCAATACCGAGATGATCGCAGAGATCAGGAATATGAATCCAAAACCATCAGCGTATGCCTGGTGAATCAGCTGCTGGACGGATTCCGGCAGACCAGACAAGTCCAGACTGGTATTGTCTCCCCTCATATCATCCAGTGCCGCACTGGATCCTCCCAGCTCAGCGGTCTCCTGCTGGATTTGGGTTGCCACTTGACTGGTGAGCACTGCTCCCAAAGCGGTAACCCCAATGGCACCGCCTAACGAACGGAAAAAGGCAATGGTTGCTGAGACTGCTCCGATATCGGCAACGTCAACAGTATTCTGTACCGCCAGCACGATGTTTTGGATCAATGCGCCAACACCGATGCCTGTCACAGCCATCGAGGCAGAAACCCACAGGTAGCTACTGTCGTAATCGATCATGCCCAGCCCAACCATACCCAGCAACATTAGTATGCTGCCGACCAGCATAGTGGGTTTCCATTTCCCCGTACGGGTCACGACGATGCCTGCCACCGTGGAAGATAACGTCTGACACACCACCATCGGCAGAATCATTAAGCCAGCTGCTGTCGCTGAGTGACCCTTACCAAGCTGAAAATACTGGGTAAGGAACACGGCCGGGCCAAACATCGCAACACCTACGGCCAAGCTTGCCACGATCATTAGCCCTGCGGTGTTATTGCGCAACAACCGGATTGGCACGATTGGTTCTGCTGCACGCAGCTCCACGATGACGGCCAGCGTGCCAGTGAGCAAGAACCCAGCAACAAAGATCGTCGATTCCCATGAAACCCAGTCGAAAGTATTGCCAACAAAGGTTACCCAAAGCATCGGCAGAGCCGCGGTTAATGCGATAAGGATGCCGCCAGCATAGTCGATGCGTACTTTACTGGTCCGGGTTGTCGGAAGTTGCAGGCTCATTTGAATCATGATGAATGCAGCAATAGCCAATGGAATGCAGATAAAATAGGTCCAACGCCAGCCAAGAGCATCAGTAACGAAGCCACCTAAAAGTGGGCCTGATACGGTGGCTATACCCATCACCCCGCCCATAAAGCCGGAATAGCGTCCCCGTTCTCGAGGGCTGACAATAGTGGCCATGATCGCTTGCACCAGTGCCATTAAGCCACCCAGCGACAGCCCCTGAATAACTCGTGCGCCAAGCATCACCGGAATAGCATTAGCAAAACCGGCAATAAACGAACTGACGACAAACAGTACGATGGACAGTTGGACTAGCAGTTTTTTGTTAAATAGGTCCGAGAATTTCCCCCAAATCGGGGTGCTGACTGTCATCATGAGCAGACTGGCGGTGATAACCCAGGTGTATTCACGCTGAGTTCCGTCCAAATCAGCCATAATAGTCGGCAGCGCTGTCGATACAATGGTCGTCGATAACAGCGCGGTAAAAAGGGCCGCTAGCAGCCCGGTCATTACCTGGCGCACTTCTTTGCGAGATAACGCCTGGGATTCGGCCGAGGTTGTAGTGGTCATAGTTATGATGTTTCTCTTTCGTCTACTTCCAGCACATCAGTTAATTGGTCAAGGTGATTGTTGAGACGTTGTAACACTGAGATTGTGTGTTCCACATCTTGGGGTGACCAGCCATCCAAGACGCCGGCAAAGCGTTCTGAAAAATACCGGTGTCGTTGCGCCAGCTCGTTAATACCCTTATCTGTAACCGAAATAAGATATGCCCGGCCATCAGCTTCGTCGCTGCGGCGCACCACCAGGCCATCGTTCTCGAGCGACTCCACGGCACGAGAAACAACTGAGATGGAAACGGTTAGTTGTTGGGCAATGTCACTCAGACGGGCATCTTGTTGAGTGAGACAGTGCAACACACCTACTTTGGTTCCTGAAATTTCATTTCGGCCCCTGTTCTGACCTGCCGTTCGAAACAGCCGATGCGTTTGAACGACTTCCAACAGCAGTCTTTCTGCGTCCTTCGGATCCATCAACATCCAATCTGTTATTTGTTTGCAACAAGCAAGTACTTTAGGCCAGTCCAACGAAACAGCAAAACGTAGTTTGTTTTGCTTTTCATCGAGATATATGTCTCAGCCGCCAACCGCCATTATTACTTTGTACCGGTAGCACAGAGTTATAGAATAACGATGTGCATACTAAACGAAATATAGCCATCGCCGCTGTGGCACTGCTCTTCATGGCCGGTTGCTCGACCGCAGACGAAACTTCTCCTGAGTCAGAAGAAGCTACCGCTGAAGCATCAACAGCACCTGCTGAAGTCACGACGCCGGAAGATGA
>DEPX01000153.1:0-9811 GCA_002358975.1 Micrococcaceae bacterium UBA3381
CTTCGACAATTAGTCCGTGGAATCGTTGCTGTTCAGTGATTGTAAACTCGGCTTGCTGCTCCGCGGTGGTCAAATGACGCCGAGTGGCTTCATAGCCCTTGGGAAGACTGTACCCAGCAGCCGATAGCATTCTGCGCGCATATGTGTCCCAGATAAATACAGGCCGGTTATAAATGTATAGCAAAAGGGCATCGGCGGTTTNNNGGTTTCGGGCCCGACACCACGAACGGCAAGTAAGTTATCACGTAGCGGCTTCGTTGCGAGTGTCTCGGCGACGGCATGATTGGCTAAGTACCACGTGGTGTAGTTTTTCAGGTAGGTTGCTTTAGCGTTCATGAAGCCTGCCGGACGGATCAAATCTTTGAGCTGGTCCAGGTCTGTAGTGGCAATACCCGTCGGATTCAGCAGGTCCGCTTGCCGTAGCCTGCAGATGGCCTGTTCGACATTCACCCACGCGGTATTTTGTGTCAGAATCGCCCCTATGCCGATTTCAAAATCGGTATCTGCTGGCCACCAGGTTCCGGCATCAACAGCTGCTTCTAATAGTGTGTAGAGCCGACGAAATGTCCACGGCACAGGATCTGCCATTATTCCTTTAGGTTCCACGTTCTATTGGCTGGCAGTCTGACTGACGGACTTTGAAAACGCTTCTTGTCGGGCGGTGAGCAGCACCGATGAAAACGTGACGGTGTGTTGGTATACATCAACAATGGTTGCCCAACCATCGGCCATTCCTTGCAATGTGTCGCTATCAGCAAACAGATTGAAATTATAGGACACCGCACCTGAGACCCATACCGGTATGTGACCGAGTGTGCCAGAAATTTGGTGATGGTAATGTCCCGATAGAATCGCGCGGACATCGCTGGTTTTAAGAACGTCGTAGAGTCTATCGGCTTCCTGTAGCCCAGTATTTCGTTGGGAAACCGTGGTCGCAGGAATCGGTGGGTGATGAGCAACCAAAAGTGTGCCGTGTTCTGCTGGTTCGGCCAGCACGTGCGCCAACCAATCGTATTGTTCGGCGGTCAGGTGACCATAATGTCGGCCCACGCCGTGGGTGTCTACACCGATGATTCGTAACCCGTAAACGTTATGGATTGTATCGCAGAGCTCTGGACCGGTAGCAATTTTGGCGGGGTTAAATGCGGTACCGACCGAATTGATTGGGTCGTGATTCCCGCCCACCGCGATGAACGGAATGTCTAATTGGTTTTGAAAGTGGCCAAAATAAGCTGCGGCGTCGTCTTGGACATGATGATTTCGTTGACCGATATCACCCGAGAGGATCACGGCGTCCGGGGTGAACGTTAGCGCCTGGTCTAGGGCATCACGGGTCCGAGATGGGGTGTCCATGACATCGCGTAAGAGTTTGCCTTCTTCCACCAGGTGTAAATCGGATAGTTGTACGAGTCTATGCGTCGGGGCCAATTCGGTCATGGGTTAACACTACGCCAGGTAAAAGTGCCTCTATTCCGTTGGTTTAGGCTGCTTCGTCCAGTTGGGCAATGGCAGTTGACAAGATGGTTTCGCTAATATCAGTGAACTCATCGTCGGCAATGTCTTTTTCACCGATAAAGGCAACCATCACCACATATCCTTCGTGTTGTGTCATCAGAGTCAAGGCGGTAGTTGTTTGTCCTTCGCCATCATCGCTCGGATAGCGTTGCCACAGCAGTCCTGATCCAGAGTCAGTTTCGATTGGCTCAGCGTTAAAGGTATATTCCAGTTCCGCCCAGTCTGGTTCGGACTCATCAGCCAGCATCATCGTCAGGTCATTGCAGTCGGTGGTGATATCTGTGACAGCCTGTTGATGTGCTGTTACTTGTTCTGTGGCTTCTGGACTGCCACCGGTGTCCTCGGTGATGCCAGCTACTTCGATGCTTCCGGCACCGTTAAAGTTTGATCTGCCAAAGTCGATGCGAGTGATTGATTCTGAGTCAGCCAGTATCGGTGACCAATCCAGTTGCGCGAGCGGTGTAGCGCAGGATTCTGGGGTCACCGTCATGTCTTCGACGTTGCCGGCACGTTCTTGTGCGTCCTGGCGGACAACGTCTAGGTCGTCGTCGGAGGCGGCCTGGACTTGGTCGAAGCCTAGTTCCATAGCTTTGGAGGTACCGACGGCCGCGGCCTGCTGATCGGCGCTGGCGTCTTCTGCGAGCAAGCTTTCCAGCTGGGTTTCGGCTCCTGCGTCATCGTCTTGACCTTCGGCTGAGGAACAACTGCTCAAGGCCAGGGCTGCCACGGCGGTGGCGCCCAGACACGTGATAAGTTTACCGTGAGCTTTCATGTTGTGGTGTCTCCTCGTCAGCTACGACCATGCGGGCGTAGTATTCGTTTAGTTCGTCAAGGTCGGCATCGCCATGCAGGTCAACGCGTTCATCACGGCGTTTGGTCCGTTGTAGGTCGTCTTGGCGCCAGCGCAGCAACACGATCAGCGCCATGGCCACGGTTGGGAACTCGCCGGTTCCCCACATAATGGCGCCACCCATCTTCTGATCGTCGATGGCCGATAGTCCCCAGTCTCTGCCGATGGCCGAGAACCATTCTGCCATCAATAATGAATCCGAACCGGTCAGTGCCACGGCGATGAAAGCGTGAAACACCATGGTGGCGATGAGCACTACGAGTCGTAGTGGATAGGTTGGTCTATTTGGTAGCGGGTCGATGCCGATCATCACGGAGGCGAAGATGAAGCCCGTCAGTAAGAAGTGGGTGTTCATCAGTTCGTGGCCGAAATGATAGCGAAGTGCGAATTCAAATACCGGGGTGAAGTAGAAGATCACCAGTGATCCGGCGAAGTTCATAGCCGCAAAGATCGGGTGAGTGATGACTTTGGCGTATTTGGATTGCAGCAGGATCAACATGTATTCGCGCGGGCCACGGGTGCCGTCCTTACGCGATACCATACTGCGTAGTGCCAGTGTAATGGGGGCACCCAGCACTAGGAAGATGGGTATCAGCATGGTCAAAATCATGTGGTTGACCATATGGGCTGAAAATAGTACCAGGCCGTAGATGGCTGGCGCACTGGAGGTATCCCAGACCAGAATTGCTAGACCAAGGAAGAAGAAGATTGTGCGGGCCACCGGCCACTTATCGCCGCGATCCGCCAGCTTCTTGAGTGCCCGAAGATACCAAACAGCTAAGAAGATCGCCACGGCAACCCACAGCCAGTTAAACCGCCATTCGGTGATCCACCGGATGCCGGTTAGTTCTGGTGGCAGCTCGTATTTGGTCGTGATACGTGCCGGGGACGCATCGGGTGGGATTTCTTCTGGCTTTGGTGGTTCGGAACTACCCAATAGTGTGGCGGTCACCATCACGCCCACCATGATGACGACTTCTACTGCGATTAACCGCCACAGAATAGTTCGCACCCGAGCCGGTGGTTGAGTGGTGCCGGTTTTTAGTTGCGGAATAACGCGCACTCGATGCCCAAAACCAATCAGTCCCAAAATGATGGTCAGTGCAGCTTTAAGCATGACCATCAAACCGTAGGGCGATAGGAAGTGGCTGAGGTTTTCCATGCGGATAGCCGCATTGGCCACACCGGAAGCCGCAACCAGAGCGATAGCGATACCGGCTACCGCAGAGTAACGCGTCAACACGGTATAAACCAGTGGTTGCGTGTGGTGTTTGGTTGCCCTCGGTTGCAATTGTGCGGTGCCGGTTAGCAGCGGGGCAAGCATAATGAGTACAAAGAGCCCGCCGACCCATAAAAGTACGCCCAGTAGGTGCAGCCCGATGGAGTTGACCGCAGCAAAATGGTCGTCACCTGATGAGGAGTGACCAATCAGTGCCAGGGGAATCACACCGACCAGGCTCAGTCCGGCACCCCATGCCATGCCGGAGGTGCTGTGGATCGCGAAAATCAGACTGGTGACCACCGCGGCGATAATGGTCATCCAGAACCATGCGCGACCCACGGCGATGGCCAATACGTAATCCAGTAGGCCTTCGGAGAACCCTTCAGACATATTGATTGGCATGCCAGCTACGTCAGAATAGGTCAAAATGATTTGCGATAGTGCCGAAAATGTCCAGACGATCGCCGATATACTGGCGATTTTCACAGTACGTGTGTAAGCCGGATGCTCTTGGGCATCGTCGAGGGCTTTCTTGCCACGCTTGGGCATCTTCGTCCACCGTGGCAAAAGAATGGCACCGAACATGAGGGCACCAAATGTTACCGACCAGGCCATATTGTGGATGGCTTTGGTTGCCGGTAGTGCCCAGCGGGTCAAGGCACCGGGGTCCGAGAGTTGTTGGACCCCGGTAACGCCCGACTGGATACCAATGACGACCAGAAATACCAGCCCGGTGAGCACCGCTGTCGGCCACAGCCAACGTGGTGCATGTGTAGTCTGTGTGTCAGTTTTCGTCAAAGGTGCTCCTTGAAATGGTTAGGCGAAGAGCTCTTCACCGACATAACCACCCTCTTGGCAGCCCGGAGGGATGGCAAATACTGCGGAACCAACCGGTATGGTCCACAGGTTGAGGTGATCAGAAGCGGCTAACCGATCTTGAATCGGGGTATATTGCTGGTCGACATCGCATTGGAAGGCAACGAAAATCAGCCCCGATTCGGAGATTCCTGTTTCACCGTACAACTCGTTGCCCGAGGTGGTCGGTTGTTCATCATAGTTGAAACTACGTCGGAACATGGCCTCATCTGGGTTGTTCGTACGCGCACGGCGCAGATGGGCAATATCAGAGATCACTGGAAATCCTGCCGGGCCCAGTGCTTCAAAGTCGGCGGGATCATCTTCGTGTTCTCCGGTAAGCGGTGCCCCTGAACCAAGTGTTCTACCAACGACAGCTTCCTGGGCCGGGCGGTCCAATTCGTCCCAATCATCAATATTCATGGCGATGCGACGAATAACCATCGAGGTGCCGTTTTGGAGCCACGGTTGCAGGTCTTTGCCCCCGTTGCTTTCACCTTTACCTACACCCCATATAATACGCTCGGCGGCAGCCGATCCGGCTCGCGGGTTTCCGCTGCCATCAACTTGGCCAAACAGATTACGCATCGTGGTGTCATCTGGGTGGGATGCCCGAGCATGAGTAAACCCGGTTTGAACCCAGGCCACGGTAGTAAACGCGCGGGCATCTTTGAGCAGCATACGCCGGGCGTGGGCCACCGATAATGGATCATCGCCCTGGATTTGGATGACCATATCCCCACCGGTGTATGAGGGGTCCAATTGGTCGATCTTATATTCGGGCAATGGTTTCAACCAGGTGGGCTTAAGCTCCGGTTTGGTCCGGGCAAAGATTTCCGAGCCGAAACCAAACGTGACGGTAAGTCGCGCTGGAGCTGCGGCTAATTCTTCTTCCAGGTCCGCCAATGCACCGCGTCCCTGAGTCAGCCGTGCGGCATCATCGCTGAGTAACCGCAGCATGGCAGCCAAGCGATCCGCATCGGAATCATCTTTGAGGTGTAGGCCGATGAACACGCCATGAGCCTGCAGCGGAGTATCAACGCCAGCTTGGCGCGGCCCATAAAACGGTACCGTAGCGGTGCCGTATGGCTGCGCCACGGTGACCTTAGTGTTGGCTATGCCAGGACTAACAGCGACGGCGTTTTTCGGGTCACCGGGTGCCGGCGTCTCGACTGGCGCCACAGCGTATCCTGCTGCAGCACCAGCCAAGCCACCACCGACGACTCCCCCGGCGCCCAACAACAATCCACGCCGTGAGACATTGCCCTTGGCATGTAGTCGATTCGATGTGTTCTTGTTGGTCACTGGGTATCGTCTTTCCTAGTGATCATGTTCGGCGTCGTCTACGTCGCCATAGTTTTCTTGTGCGCCCACGTATTCCTTTGCGATGAACTCGATGGTTTGGCTTTCACCATTTTCTAGTTCCAAAGTGATGTCGATGGGATCGCCTGGGCTAATCTCATCTGCCAGGTCCATGAGCATGATGTGATCTTCACCGGGATTGAGTTCATAGGCCTCATCGGCGGCAACTGGAAAGCCACCAGGTTTTTCTTGCATCACACTGGCGCCACCGTCGTCGATGACTTCATGGAGTTCTACGACGTCAGCGAGTTCGGATTTTGCACCAACAACCGTCTGATCTTTACCAGAGATGTTCGTCAGATGCACGAAAGCACCTGTCATGGTGTCATCGCTGGTTTCGTCGAGTGATTCTTCGGTTGCTTTGATCCACGGATCTTCAACGGTGAAGATTTCTGTGGCCTGCCCATCGGTAGCATCTGCTTGCCCGTCCGAGGCGCATCCTGCCAGCACTAAGCCAGCGATTGCCGTGCTAGCAATCAGTGAAAGGGTATTTTTCATGAAATTTTCCTACAAAACTCTAGCCTTCCGACGACTCATCGGATCCGGTGTTGGTGCGACTGCCACGCAGCACAAGCAGTACCACTGCTACGATGACCACAACACCTACACCACCAGCAATCCAGAGCCATACCGGCAAGGTCGTTGACGTATTCTCATCGGCCGGTTGATCGGCGTTAGACGTGGCTGATGTGTCGTTGTCGGCAGGTGCAGATTGATCAGCGGTTGCGGCATCATCGGATACCTCACCACAATCTTCCGGAGTACCCGATTCAGGCGCGTCAGGGTCAGCATTTGTAAAACTAAAACCTTCTTCGCCAGTATGCCCATCAGAGTAGACCACCCGGTAGGTTACCGTGTATTCACCTTGCGGTAAGCCTTCGCACAGCGGGACGGCCAGTTCATAGCCTTCCACTGCCACGTCGCCATCCTGCCACTGATTGTCTTGGTCATCGGTAACACGAATCAGGTTGGTAAGCCCTTCACCGTCCAATGGCTGACCAGAAAACTGCAACCGGACTTCTTGCGGAGTCGTCTCCACTGTAGAGTCCATTTCGGGGGTCGAGTCGGTCAGCACGTCATGGCCATAGGCGAGTTGTGGAGCTAATAGTATTCCGAACGCTGTCAACACTGCGGCGCATAAGATGCCGAGCTTTTGGGATAATGTTTTCTGCATACTTCCTCCCCAAGTTCAACTTGGGTCACGACGATAATTTTGCGGGGAGGCCAGTCCCCGCTGGTAGGCCACGCCTAGGCAGCTAGAGGTGGGCCACGTGTAGAGCGCGTCTGTGAGACATCTAAAGCATGCGGAACCCAAACCCGGGCCCTGGGCTGCAGGATCTTTGGCCGGGCGAAAATAACCGGCAAAGCGGCTAAGACGATGCGTGTCGGTGCCAGAGTTAACCAACTGACAATGGTCAGCAGGCTTCGTTCACCATGCATGATGACCACGGTAGTTAACACCGCTGCCAGCAGGTGTGCAGCCATCATGACAACATCTGCGGCAGTGCTTGCGTGTATAACCGGAGATTCTGTTGCCACAGCAAAATCCATATGGCCGTGACCGTGTCCTGCATGCTGTGTTGCGGTATCTGAAGAAGGTAGTGAATAAAGCCCGTGAAAAACTAGCTGACCAAAGATTGTGGTGCCTGCCGTGGCCCATCGCGACGTCCTATTGCCAATGAGCACGACAGCTATCGGGGCCGTCAAGGCTGCAGAAAATGCCAAGAGTTCCAGCGGGATGGGTTCAGCGATACCGTGCACGATGGAATGTGCTGCTTGGTGCCCGCCAGCAGCTAATATGACGGCAAGCATCGCAACGACCCAGCCTCGCAAGAAACGAGCAATACCGGCGCTATGACCTTTTTGCACAGCGTTGTCCGACATGTACTCTCCTGAGCGAAGCGCAGCACACGCGCTAAAAAATTTTATCCGTAATCGGTTCCATTAAACCATCTTTTGCTGAATGGCAACCGTACATGTGTTTAAACGCAAAGACGCCCCGGTAAAAACCGGAGCGTCTCGGTTAAAAGAACGAAACCTATTTCTTCTCGCCGGTGGCTGCAGCCTTTAGTTTCGAACCAGCGGAAAGTTTGACACCGTGACCGGCTGGGATTTCGATGGCCTCGCCAGTACGAGGGTTACGACCGGTACGAGCTGCACGGTTGGTGCGCTCTACTGAGAACCAGCCTGGGATGGTGATTTTTTCACCTTTGGATACCTGCGAAGCGAATACTTCGAATACAGCGTCTAGCACACCATTGACGGCGGTGGCAGAATTGCCAGATTTTTCGGCAACTGCTGCAACAAGTTCACTGCGGTTCATAGCCATATGTCCTCCTGGACTTTTGGTTGTCTTAAACCCGACGTTCGCCGGGCTCCTTTGGGAAAAGCTACCACCATTGGCGCGGTTTGTGGCGCTTTTCTAAGCGATTTTTACGGATTTTCGGTGAAATCAGCGTATTTTGAGCAAAAAACCGAGGAAAACCCAGCTTCCTCCCAGCAATGAGGCTACTTTAGTCACATATGTACCAAAGGCTGAGTAGGCCAAATAGCCACTTGCTTCAATGAATATCACAGGATTTTTGATACAAAACCCCTGCCGAGTGGCGTTAGTATTTTCTGAAACTTTGGTAGCTAATTGTAGTCATAAGGAGGCCCAGCAGGCTGACAGCTGTGGTGAGTACAACGCCGGCAATTTTGGTCTCCAGCAGTAGGGCGTTGTCGGTGAAGAACAGCATAACGGCCATGATTGTTAGAACAATCCCAACGATAGTTAGTATTCCGAAACCAAATAGCCCAATGAAGCCTAAAGTACGTAACGTGCGTGATTGTTTGGCTGTCGGTGCTGTTTGCGGTACAGTCGTCGAAGTTTCAGCTAACCCAACGGGCTGTTCTTCAGCCTGTGCCACTTCAGGCAGATCAGTGGTGGGGGCAACCGATGCTTCGGAAAGTTCAAGAGCATCGGTCGTCTCTCCATGAGCCGCTTTCAGCTGTGAATATTCCTCGAGCTGGTCTTCAATTGCAACATCTTCTGTGGTTGTGCCAGCTATTGGCTGATCATCTGCAACATCGGCATCGCTGGCTGTATCGTTGGGCACTTCGCCCAATTCTTCCGGCGCTAACGGCTGTTCAGGGCCATCCTCCAACCCGGGATTTGGTGGCTCCTGGTCAGCTACAAAGTCTTGTGGCTCGTGGTCTTCTTCTACGAGAGGCGCAAAACTTGCCGGTAGCTCCGGTGTAACGTCCTGTACCTCGGCGTCCACAGTCACATCTTCGATAGTCTCGTGAGCTCTACTGTCTTGCTGATCGTATTCTTCGACTGGAGCTTCTTGTTCCCGCGCTAGGACTTCGGAGCCGTCGAGGTTAGAGGTAGCAACCTTGGGAGCCGTCTCATCGTCTGGCCAAGACTCGACAGTCGCAGAGTCTGTTATTTCAGCTTCAGACTCAGACGTTAAGGTTTCGTTGGGCTCATCCATTCCGTCAACTGCGTGGGCAGGAGTTGCTTCGCCCTGCTGTTCGCGGGTGTCGAGATGATCGGGGGCGCTTTGTTCTTCCTTTGAACGCTGCTCACTGTCCGGTATCGGATCGGCTATGAAATTTACTCCGTCAAGACCAGCACCCAGCCCTAGCAGTTTATCTGGTTGGTCATAGAGCTCACCCCACAGCTCTTCCACGCTGGTTGCCTTGTGCAGTCGGGCAAGTTCAACAACAATTTGGGTTGTCTGTTCGACAGAATCACTGTCGCCATATTCGCTGTAAAGATCAAGTGTTTTCAATACTGTGGACAGTTTAAACTCAGGAAGGTCGGGCAAATACTTGCGCGCCAGTTCGCGACAATCCAGCCAATGCAAAGCCGGCGGTGTTTCCTCGATATGCTGGCTGGCAGCTTGAAAAACTTCTTTATCTGCATCCCGGTAGTAACTGACGATCGGCAGTTGGCCTATCATCATGGTTAACTGCGACAACGCTTGACCCCATGTAATTGAAGTCTCGGCAGAAGTGTTATC
>DEPX01000153.1:9895-11576 GCA_002358975.1 Micrococcaceae bacterium UBA3381
TTTAACGTAAGAAGCCTGTGATACCGAAGCTGGATCTAAATGTGTGGTCTGCAATTCGAGGGCCACAAAACTCAACGCCGACATAGCAGTGGAGCCTCCCCTCTTAGCGCTCAATACCGTAAGGATATCGTATGGATTACTGCGCCTGTTCTATGTGATGTTAAAGCGCTCCGATCCACCCGTGGCCAAGTGGATTTGTCTATTAATGCAAAAATCTGGTCGACGGTTTCCCTGTCGACCAGATTTTTGTAAACCCTTTAACTTACCAGGATGATTTGGTGACGCCTGGCAGTTCTCCACGGTGCGCCATCTCGCGCATACGAACACGCGAGATACCAAACTTCTGCAAAGTACCCCGTGGACGACCATCAATAGAGTCCCGGTTACGAACACGCACTGGCGAGGCATCGCGTGGTAGCTTCTGCAAGCCCACGCGCGCTTCTTCATGTTGTTCATCAGTCGCGTTCGGATCAATCAGCTGTGCCTTGAGCTGTTTACGACGTTCATCATAACGAGCAACGATTTCTTTACGCTTCTCGTTTTTGGCGATCATAGATTTCTTAGCCAATGCTTAGCGCTCCTCTCGAAAATCAACGTGTTTGCGGGCCACCGGATCATATTTTTTCAAAGTAATACGATCTGGGTTATTGCGGCGGTTCTTACGGGTGACGTAAGTGTAGCCGGTGCCAGCAGTCGACTTCATTTTGATAATGGGGCGCAAGCCCTTTTCGCGTGCCATTTTTAGAGCTTCACTCCCTTAGCGATGAGTTCTGAAATGACAGAGTCAATGCCCCGAGCATCAATAACTTTGATGCCACGGGCGGATACGTTCAGAGTTACTTTACGTCCCAATGACGGAACGAAATAGCTCTTTTTTTGAATATTTGGGTTAAACCGGCGCTTGGTACGGCGGTTCGAGTGGGAGACTTTATAGCCTGTGCCCGGTCCAGCTCCGGTTACCTGGCAGTGTGCTGCCATGATCACTCCTCGTTTTAAGCAGTAGTAAAAGGACGGGCGAAGTATTGTTGCGCTGATGGAGTCAGCGACAATTTCGCCACCAGTTGTGACACCGCACTCTTACTGCGACTTTCTCGAAGGAATACCAGGCTGGGTGAGAACCAACCGAAGTGCCCTTTTAATCGCTAGGGTGAAGACGGTGAGTCTCTTTCGTTGCTCGTGCTTCAAAAGAGAGCCAATGGTCGTCATGGTACATTCTCCGTTGCCGTGCTTCAGCCATGGTCGGGCCGAAATAGACATAGTACAAACGACAAACTCATAGTTTAGTGCGCCATGAGGGTTTAATCAAACTGCCCCAAGGCTTGTTTCGCAGCCCAGCTGGCAACCAGGACCAAGCACTTAGCCACAGCTTGTCAAGCCGAAAATAGCCAATGGTCAGGTTCGTTGTGTCGAAGCATGTGATCAAGTAGTTCAATAGCTTGCCGCAGCTCTTCTGTAGATAACGATTCCAGCATGTGGCTTTCCACCGCGCGATGATACACATCCCGTAAACCTGCGATAAGTTGTCGGCCGTCAACGGTAATTTCTGCGACGGTGACTCGTTTATCGACTTCAGACAAGCGGCGGGTCAACAGTTTTCTAGCTTCAAGTTTCCGCGCCACATGCGATAACCGTGACAGCGAAGAACTACAGCGAGCCGCGAGTTGCGACATAGTCAAGTTTT
>DEPX01000203.1:0-4757 GCA_002358975.1 Micrococcaceae bacterium UBA3381
ACCGCATGAATAGAAACAAGAAACCCGAAACCGATCGTCACGGACGAGACACCCATCGGCAGCATAATGAACGTATCCAGAAAACGTTGGCCGCGGGCAACCGTAGGGGACTTGACCTCGTGAGTCAGTAGTAGTGCCAGCAGAATGGCAGCAATCAAAGTAATAAGTGTGGCGTCAATAGCAATTTTGATCGAATGCTCAAGTGCCTGTGCGGCAGTGGTGCCACCGGCAAATCCAGAACCTGAAGACGTAGCCAATAACCGATAATTGTCCCAACCATAACCGTCAACCGTGGCAAATGAACGTTCCACCAGTGTCACCATGGGCCACAAAATAATAACTATGACAGCGAATAACGTGGTCCCTAGGGGTAACCAGTCTGCACGCGATAACGGCTGGCGTTTGGGAATGTGCAGCCGTAATGCGGTGGTGGTGTAATGCGATAACCGTTGGGTCAGCCACACCGACACGAGTACAAAGCACACCTGCAGGGCTGAAAACACGGCTGCAGTGCGCAGGTCGAGAAAAGTTTGCGTCTGCCGGAACACCTCGGTTTCGAGGGTACCTACCCCCGGTGAACCCAGGGTACGCACCAGCGAATACGCCGTCGAACAGTAGAGAAAAACCAGCCCGGCCGAGGCACCAATCGCTGGTGTTAAGGCCGGTAGCGTGATAGTGAAAAACGCGCGAGCCCGAGGGGCCCCGAGACTGCGGGCTGCATCGATGGTGCGTGGGTCAAGCATTTGCCATAAACCACCCACCTGACGGGCAATCAGGCTGATATTAAAAAACACCATGGCCGCAACGACGGCGGCGGTCGTCTGGTCCAAGCCAAGAAACCCCAGGGGCCCCTTAGCTCCTAGTAATGCTCGGAAAGCCACACCGACAACCACCGTTGGTAACACGAAGGGCACCAGGGTAACCGAGCGCAGGATGCTGCGTCCTGGAAAATCGGTGCGGTAGAGAATGTAGGCGGCAGGTATGCCGAAGACCACCGAACCGGCAGTACCCAGGGCGGCCATCGTCAGTGTGTGACCGGCGATGGCCCAGGTGCGACCGGTGGTCAAAACTTCACCGAATGTGCTCAGGTCCAGGGCACCGGTATCGTCGGTAACACCCCGCAGCAGCATCGCACCCACTGGCCAAGCAAAGAAAACGGTGACAAACCCCAGGACCACGGCCAGGGCGATACCGGCCCCAATACGGCCAATCACGCGTCAGTATTTTCGTACAGTTGGGTCCAGTCGTCCAACCAGTCGTCTCGGTTTTGGGCGACTTCAGCAAGGTCTAAGGTGATGGGGTCCTCAGATAATGGCGCATACTGCTCCCAATCTTCCGGAAGTTCAATGCCGTCACGGACTGGATACATGTACATTTCATCTGGCAGTGCCTGTTGAAAGTCAGCGTCCAACATGAAGTCAATGAAGGCTTTGGCGCCGTCTGGATTTTCGGCATTGTCCAGCACTCCGGCATATTCAACCTGTTCGGTGCAGGTGGAAGAAATCGATGACGTGCTGCCATCTTCGGCCGATGGTGATGAGGAATACGACAGCACCAAAGGGTAATCGCCGTCACCGGCTGCGGTGAAATCCGAGTAGTAGGCATCCGACCAACCGCTTGCAATCTTTGCGCCGTTATCCAACAGGTCTTGCCAATACCCCTGCCAGTCGTCTTGTGTTTCAATGGTGGCAACTAAAAAGGCTAGCCCCGGTGACGACGTCGTAGGGTCTGTGGTAACAAACAGATCCTTATAGGCCGGGTCGGTGAGATCCTCCAGTGATTCTGGCGGTGCTAGCTCCGAGTCGTCGAACCAGTCATTGTCCATGTTGATACAGACTTGGCCTTGGTCGATTGGGGCCAATTCACCGTTAGTGTCGCCGTCGACCGTGTATTGCTTGGCATCGGCCAACTCAGCGCCGTGGGGTACAAGTAAATCTTCGCTCAGTAGGGTGGGCGCCGAATAATTATCGATACCGTAGAAGGCATCAACGCTTGGGTTGTCTTTTTGCAAGGTTAGCTGGTTGAGCACTGCCACGGCGTCACCGGGTGAGGTGGTGGTGACACTGTAACCGGATTCTTCTTCAAATTGGGCTACGAGTTCTTCTGGCACGTTGAATGAATCGTGCGTCATGATTGTGACCGATGGTGTTGCTTCTTGAGCGTTATCCGGTGTCTGATCGGCGATAGAACAACCGGTGAGCCCCAAGGCGACGGCCACGAGCAACGGTAGGGAATATTTCATTAATCCTCCTGTTTGCAAGGAGGGCACGCGGTGCGTGGAGAGTTACGACTTCCTCCGCCAGTATGAACTGGAATCAGGTTCGAGGGTCTGCTGATGCACTCTCAGCAGCTAAGTGTGGGCTGCTCCCCTGTCGATTACACCAACCTACCGCATTTGGGCCGCTACAGCAGCCGTACTGCACCAGTGTGACGTTATCTTGCTTCGTGGCCTTGTGGCACGGCAGCTTGGGCTTTGCGGGTACCGATGATATCTACGATGGCCACGATCAGGGCTGCAATAACCATGACCATGATGGTGCCGAAGGCCGCTACGAATGCCCAATCCCAGTTGAATGCCGAGGCGACTCCAAAAAGCATGGAGGTCACCAGAGCCGTACCTATTGAGGTACCTACGCGCTGACCAGTTTGCATCACACCACCGGCAACACCCGAGACGTGGGCGGGCACTTCAATCAGCGTCAGTGTCTGGTTTGGTGACACAATGAAGCCCTGGGCCGCGCCCAGCACGGTCAGAGTGAGAATAAGCCACCACACCGGCCAATCCCAAAGGTGAACACCAATGACGACGAAGATAGATGAAGCAAGTGCGGTCAGTGTGGCGGTCATGCCCCAGGCCACCATGGCGCGTCCGGCTCGCAAAACGTAACGTCCAGCAACTTGCGAAGAAATGGAGGTCATCACGGCCGAGGGTAGCCCCACCATTGCCGCCATCAACGCGGAAAAATCGTGGCCGGTCTGCAAGAAAATTGCCACCGAAACCCAAACGGAGGTATAGCCGGTGAAAAATAACCCAATCAGTAAGGCTCCGTTGCGGTAGGAGCGGTTGGCGAAGAGCTTCATGTCTACCATGGGGTCGCCGCCGCGACGCTTATAGCGGCGTTCCCACCAGACCCACCAGATCAGTACGACAACGCCGATGGGCAACAGCAGGTAGTAGATACCACCCTTATCCAACTCCAGAAAGGTCCACATCACCAGCAGGGTTCCCAGTGTGAAGGTAATGGTGCCAATGGGATCCAGATCTGGCTTATGCGTTGCCGAGTCGGCGCCTTCGGGCACGTAGGCTTGCCACGCCTCGTCGGGGAAACGTTTATAGGCGAAATACATGGCCGCGGCCGCAATGGGCACATTGACCAAAAACGTCCAACGCCAGCCCCAATCCTGCCCGGCCAGAGCAATGAGCCCACCACCAAGCAGGGGGCCGATCGCCACTGAGACCCCGACGACGGAACCAAAGGATGCAAAGGCTCTGGCACGGCTGGGCCCTTCGAAAAATTGTTGAATGAAGCCGACTGTTTGGGGGTTGAGCAGACCCGACCCGAACCCGGTGATGAAGCGCGCAAATACCAACATGGCGCCGTTCAACGCGAACCCGGCTAAAAGAGACCCCACCCCAAAGAGCACCAGGCCAGCTACGAATAGTTTGCCGCGCCCGAAGGTGTCACCAGCACGACCACCGGCTACTAACAGGACCCCGAAGGCCAGCGTGTAGCCGGATAATACCCATTGGATTTGGCTGGTTGCCGCGTCCAAGGAGTCTTGGACGCTGGGGAGTACCACGTTGATCGAGGAGATTGACAGCAGGGACATAAATACCGGTACAAGTACCACCACGAGGATGGAACGTTGGGTACCGGTCATCTTTTGCTGCTGTGCCACTACACTCCTTACGACGTCTTGGTTCTCATATTAGCGCCTGGTGCTAGCTTGCGGTTGGGGTAGGGTAATGGCTCGGATGGAGGCACCGTGGTCGAACAGATCTTGGGCCATAAACGGCACGATGCGGTGGTCTGGAAACAGTTTGCCCAACAGTTCATGGGCGATTGCATCGTGCGGGTCGACAAACCGGGGCACAATAATGACGTCGTTGAGCATCAGGTAGTCCAGGTATGACCAGTTGACCGGTCCGCGCATATCTGAGTGGGTTTGTGGGGCAGGCACGTCAATAATTTCTAAAGCATTGCCCTGCGCATCGGTGGCCGACGACAGTATTTCGCGGGTCTGGTTGGTCACCGCGTGGTCTGGATGCGACGGGTCGGGTTGAGTGTGCAATAGCACCCGTCCCGGCGAATGAAACGCCACCAGTTGGTCCAGGTAACCACCCCATCCGGCCGGTGCTGCGCCGCAATTGAGCCCGGTGGGTAGCCAGATGAAATGCTCAATGCCAACATTTCGGCGCAGTTCACGTTCCACGGCGTTGGTTGACCAGCCCGGGTTACGCCGCTGGTCGGTCAACAGGGCTTCGGAAGCAATTGCGGTACCGTTGCCGTCAGTAACCCAGGATCCGCCTTCGGACACCATCATGGAAAAAATCCGTTGGCTAAACCCGTTAGAATCCGGTAGCAAATCCATTAGCGTGCCGGGCATGGTGTCGTCGAGTCCGTAGTTTACGCCTGCTAAACGGCCAAAACCATTGAACGTAAAATCCATCATGCCCAGTACCCGTCGAGGACGACGTCCAGTATTAGGCTGTGGATGACGCGAGACGACCACTGAAAAACCGATGCGGCGCAACA